>JAGIAK010000009.1 GCA_017744855.1 Microbacterium sp. | reverse complement strand
GTCTCCCGCTGCATGGTCCAGGAGGTCGCGGAGGGACGCGGCGCCGGCCCGCACAAGGACTACGTCCTCCTGGACTGCACGCACCTCGGCGCCGAGGTGCTGGAGACGAAGCTCCCGGACATCACCGAGTTCGCCAGAACGTACCTGGGCGTCGACCCGGTCGTCGAGCCGGTGCCGGTGATGCCGACGGCCCACTACGCCATGGGCGGCATCCCCACCAACAACAACGGCGAGGTGCTCGCCGACAACGACACGATCGTCCCCGGCCTCTACGCCGCAGGCGAGTGCGCGTGCGTGTCGGTGCACGGCGCCAACCGCCTGGGCACCAACTCGCTGCTGGACATCAACGTGTTCGGCAAGCGCTCGGGCCGCAACGCCGTGGAGTACGTGAAGACGGCCGAGTTCGTGCCGCTCCCCGAGAACCCCGCGGCGTTCGTCTCCGACATGCTCGAGGGCCTGCGCAACAACCAGGGCACCGAGCGCATCGCCGTGCTGCGCAAGACGCTGCAGGAGGAGATGGACAAGGGCGCGCAGGTGTTCCGCACGCACGAGTCCCTGCAGCACGTGCTCGGCGTGATCGCCGAGCTGCGCGAGCGCTACAAGAACGTGCACGTCGATGACAAGGGCCACCGGTTCAACACCGATCTGCTCGAGGCCGTGGAGCTGGGCTTCCTGCTCGACATCGCCGAGGTCGTCGTCTACGCCGCGCAGAACCGCGAGGAGAGCCGCGGCGGCCACATGCGCGACGACTTCCCGAAGCGCGACGACGAGAAGTACATGCAGCACACGATGGCCTACCTGACGGGCGACCCGCACTCGTCCACGCCGAGCGACCACATCAAGCTCGACTGGAAGCCGGTGGTGTTCACCAAGAACGAGCAGGGCGAGTTGAACTACCCGCCGATGGAGAGGAAGTACTGACCATGTCGAACGCAGTCGCAGAGGCACCGGCCGCCGACACGAACGACAGCGGCGTCCAGTCCTTCATCGTCACCTTCAACATCCGCCGGTTCGACCCCGAGGTCGACGCGGAGCCGCACTGGGTCGACTACGACGTGGAGCTGTACTCCACCGACCGCGTGCTCGACGCGCTGCACAAGATCAAGTGGGAGGTCGACGGCTCGCTGACCTTCCGTCGGTCCTGCGCGCACGGCATCTGCGGCTCCGACGCCATGCGCATCAACGGTCGCAACCGTCTCGCGTGCAAGACGCTGATCAAGGACCTCGACATCTCGAAGCCGATCTACGTCGAGGCGATCAAGGGCCTCCCCCTCGAGAAGGACCTCGTCGTCGACATGGAGCCGTTCTTCGCGTCGTACCGCGAGGTGCAGCCGTTCCTCGTCGCGAACTCGGTGCCCGAGAAGGGCAAGGAGCGCATCCAGTCGATCGTCGACCGCGAGATCTTCGACGACACCACCAAGTGCATCCTCTGCGCCGCGTGCACGTCCTCGTGCCCGGTGTTCTGGACCGACGGCCAGTACTTCGGCCCGGCCGCGATCGTGAACGCGCACCGCTTCATCTTCGACTCGCGCGACGACAACGCCGCCGTGCGTCTCGACATCCTCAACGACAAGGAGGGCGTGTGGCGCTGCCGCACGACCTTCAACTGCTCCGAGGCGTGCCCCCGTGGCATCGAGGTCACCAAGGCCATCGCCGAGGTCAAGCAGGCGGTGCTGCGCGGTCGTCCCTGACGACGGCGAACACATCGAGAAGGCGGTCTCCCTCCGGGAGGCCGCCTTCCGCGTATCCCCGCTCCCCCGGCCGATAGGGTGAGGACGTGTCCGAACGCCCTCCTCTCCGTGCGCGCTTCGAGACGCCTCTGGAGCGCGTCATCGAGTTGAAGGACCGCACGCTCGCGGCCTTTCCCGTGCGGGTGTGGCGCAACTTCTCATACAACAACGGGTTCCTGCTCTCCGCGGGCATGAGCTACTACGTGCTGTTCGCGCTCTTCGCGCTCATCTACGTCGCGTTCGCGGGCGCCGGCCTGTGGCTCGGCGCCAGCGAGGCGGCGATCGACGCGCTCGTGCGGCTGATGAACACGTACATCCCCGGTCTGATCGGCGAGCACGGCGTCTTCTCGGTGTCGGACGTCACGGAGATCGCGAAGGAGTCGGGCGGTGTGCTGGGGGTCACCGGTGCGATCGCCGGAGGCGTGGCGCTCTGGACGGCCGTCGGCGCCGTCACGTTCACGCGGCGTGCAGTGCGCGACCTGTTCGGACTCCCCTACGACACCCGCAGCTACTGGCTGCTCAAGGCGCGCGACTTCTTCTCGGCGATCGTGTTCGGCGGAGCGATGCTCGTCGGCGCCGTGCTCAGCTGGGCCGGCGTCTGGGCGCTGGCCCAGATGTACCACTTGCTCGGATGGAGCACAGGCTCGTGGCTGTTCGACTTCAGCGTGCGTGCGCTGTCGATCGCCGTCGCCTTCGTGCTGGATGCCGCGGCGCTCGCCCTGCTCGTGCGGTTCCTCACGGGCACCGCCCTGCGCTGGCGGTACATCTGGCCCGGCGCGCTGCTCGGCGGCGGGGCGATGGTGGTGCTGCAGCTCGGCGCCGGCCTCCTGCTCTCCCGGGTGCCCAGCAACCCCCTCCTCGCCTCCTTCGCTGTCATCGTCGGACTCCTGCTGTGGTGCCGCTGGCTGGCGATCGTCGTGCTCATGGCAGCCTCGTTCATCGCCGTGACCGCGATGGACCACGACCAGCCGCTCGAGCACGAGGATGAGGCGGCGGCCAGACGGGCCGAGGAGCAGGCGCTCGTGCTGGCAGCCCGGGTGCAGCTCCGTCGGGCCGAGGAGCAGGCTCGCGACGCGCCGTGGTTCCGCCGCGCCGCCGCGCACCGGTCGCTGCGCCGGGCGCACGAGGCGCTCGCCGAGGCCGAGGCCGGGCTCGAATCGGGGAATGTCCCACCCCGCGCCTAGGCTTGTGCACATGCCTCACCTGCGTATCGCCACGGTCAACGTCAACGGGATCAGGGCCGCCGCCCGCAACGGGATGGGCGCGTGGCTCGACGCCGCCGACGTCGACGTGCTCACCCTGCAGGAGGTGCGCGGGCAGGACGAGCATCTCGAAGCCGCGCTCCCCGGCTGGACGTTCGTGCACGACGAGGCCACGGCCAAGGGCCGCGCTGGCGTGGCGATCGCCAGCCGCACCCCCGCGCTCGCCTCGCGCACCGACTTCGGCCACGCCGAGTTCGACTCGAAGGGGCGCTGGATCGAGGCCGACTTCCTGATCGGCGACCGTCCTCTCACCGTCGTCAGCGCCTACGTGCACACCGGAGAGGCCGACACCCCGAAGCAGGACGAGAAGTGGAAGTTCCTCGACGCCTTCGAGTCGCGTCTCGGTGAGCTCGGAGGCGAGGGGGCGCTGGCGCTGGTCACCGGCGACCTCAACGTCGGGCACCGTGAGCTCGACATCAAGAACTGGCGGGGCAACCGCAAGAAGGCGGGCTTCCTCCCCCGCGAGCGCGCCTACTTCGACCGATTCCTCGGCGAGGCCGGCGCCGACGTCGAGGGCGTCGACGGCAGCGTCGGCACGGGCCTCGGGTGGGTCGACGTGGGACGGAAGTTCCACGGCGAGGTCGACGGCCCCTACACCTGGTGGTCCATGCGCGGTCAGGCGTTCGACAACGACTCCGGGTGGCGCATCGACTACCACCTCGCGACGCCGGCGCTCGCCGAGCGCGTCACGGCCTACCACGTGGCCCGCGCCGCGGCATACGACCAGCGGTGGAGCGATCACGCGCCCGTGGTCGTCGACTACAGCTACTGATCCTCGGCGAGCATCCGGTACCACCCCCGGTACTCGAGGATGGTGCCGGCGATCGGGTTCCGCACCGTCACGGCGATGGTGCGGCGGGCGTTGTCGTCGTCCCATCCGTCTTCGACGTCCGCGTGCACGGCGAGGACGCCGCGGAGCGCGAAGCGACGCCCGCCGAGCCGCAGAGCCGCGCGGCGCGTGCGCATCCGCAGGGTTCCGCCCGCTCCGACCGTGCACTCCTCGATGAGCTCGATCCGTCCGCGCTCGCCGAGCAGCGTGCGCACGAGCCCGGGGTGCACGCTGGTGGTGATCACGTCGGCGACGCGCTGGGTCCCGGTCGGGAAGCGGAACTCCCGCACGGTGCGGAGCGTCGCCCTCTCGATGGTCGCACCCCCGACCGTCGCCGTCCGCACGGCCGACTCGGTGCGCACCGAGAACGGCACATCCCTGCCGATCCGCGTCACGACGGCGTCCCTCCCCAGCAGCGGCAGGAGGAGGGCGTTGAGCAGACGGTACCTGCTCCCGGCGCGCACGAACACGCCCTCGCCCCGGGTGCGAGCCGATGACGTGCGCATCTGCGCGGCGATCTCGGGGTGCAGCTGCGCGGCGTCGTCCCCCAGAGCGCGCAGGAACGCCTCACCGCTCGCCGCCTCATCACTCTCGACGACGCCGTCGCTCCCGCCGGGCCCGGTCACTCTCGCCTCTCCTCGCGGTACGGCTTGACGGTCTCCGGCACGTCCTCCCCGTCGACGAACTCGCAGGTGAACGTCCCGCGGTATCCGAACAGGAAGCCCAGCACGTCGTTGCGCACCTCCAGATCGATGACGTAGCGCTCCTGCTCGTCGTCGAAACGCTCGGTGAGGTGCGCGCGCCCGCTGAACAACATCGGGAAGCGAAACCCGATCGGCCCCTCGTAGAAGCGCTGAGCGCCGGAGGTGAGCCGCAGTCCGCCGTCGTCGGTGACGGCGAGGTCGAGGTCGACCGCCAGGTGCTGGTGCGTGCCGAGGTAGTCGACGATCCGTCCCCTGCGGTCGCTGTAGATCATCGTGGCGTCGAACCGGCGACGCCGGCCCGGGCTGATCTCCATCGTGCGCACGAACGTCACCGTCTCACGCCCCAGGCTGTCGACGTACGCGTGGTTGTCGATCTGGAACGGCACGTCCCTCGCGCGGTCGGGGAACAGGATGTTGCGCAGCGTCCCGATGGCGAGGAAGGGCAGCGTCCACCACGGACCGCGACGCACCTCGCTCATCACGCCGCGTCCCACACAGCCGTACCCGGCGGCGGTCCCCACACCGAACCGACGCTGCATCTCGGGATGCAGGCGCGCGAAGTCGTCGCCGAGCGCCCTGACGAAGATCCCGTCGGCGCTCATGCGTGCAGCCCCGACAGCGACTCCGGAGCCTGCTGCATGACCGTGCGTCCGGTGGCGGGTCGCGACAAACACCGCCGTGCATGCGCGCGCGGACGTCGCCCAGGCAGGAGGGAGCGCCAGAAACCGGTGCGCTCCGGCGGGACGCCCTGCTCGGCCCAGAGTCGCAGCCGATCGAAGCTCCACGCGGTGAGCCACCACACGAACGGGCGGGTGACGAGCGGGTCGAGGAGACGCCCGAGCGCTCCCCATCCGCGCGCGTAGTCGTATCCGGTGAAGAAGCGCACGCCATCGGCGGTGGGAACGTACCGCCAGTACCCGCGGCCGGTGCCGAGGGGCGAGAACGGGTCATCGGTGTCGAAGAGGAGGGCGGAGGTGCGCTCCCCCGCGCGGCCGCGCCTGTCGCCCCGTGACACACCGGTTCCGCGGATGGTGTGGACGCCGAGATCGAGCTCGTAGTCGAACTCCTGCGTACCGTCGTCGCGGATCCGCGTCGGCCGGATGGCGGTGAACCGCCCGTCCCAGCGCACATGGTGCTCCGGCGTCTGGGTCAGTTCCCACACGCGCTCGATCGGCGCGTCGATGAGGATCTCGACGTAGAGCGCCCGATCCCTCCGCGCGGTCCCTCGCCGTTCCCCCATACCCTCAGGGTAGAGGATGCGGCATGGCGGACCCTCCCCGCGCGGCGCATAGGATTGACGGGTGAACAAGCCTCGCCTTTACTCCGGAATGCAGCCATCCGCCGACTCCCTCCAGATCGGCAACTACATCGGCGCGCTCCTGCAGTGGCGGGAGCTGCAGACCTCCTACGACGCGTACTTCTCCGTGGTCGACCTGCACGCGCTCACCGTCGCGCAGGATCCGGCCGAGCTCCGCGAGAAGACCCGTCGCACGGCGGCGCAGTACATCGCCGCCGGGATCGAGCCGTCGCAGTCCACCCTCTATGTGCAGTCGCACGTGCGGGCGCACGCCGAGCTCGCCTGGATCCTCTCGACGATCACCGGGTTCGGCGAGGCCGGACGCATGACCCAGTTCAAGGACAAGTCCGCCCGCTACGGCGCCGACGCGACCAGCGTGGGCCTCTTCACCTACCCGGTGCTGATGGCCGCCGACATCCTGCTCTACCAGACCGACGTGGTGCCGGTCGGAGACGACCAGAAGCAGCACGTGGAGCTCACCCGCGATCTCGCGGAGCGCTTCAACTCGCGTTTCGGCGAGACTTTCACGGTGCCGAAGCCGGTGATCCAGAAGGACACCGCCCGCATCTACGACCTGCAGAACCCGACGTCGAAGATGTCGAAGTCGGCGGAGAGCGATGCGGGCGTCATCTGGATGCTCGACGACCCGGCCAAGTCCGCCAAGAAGATCATGCGGGCCGTCACCGACAACGAGGGCTCCGTGCGGTTCGACCGCGAGAACAAGCCCGGCGTCTCCAACCTCCTCACCATCTACGCGGCCCTCACCGGCCGCCAGGTGGCGGCGATCGAGGACGAGTACGCGGGCCGCGGGTACGGCGACTTCAAGAAGGGCCTCGCCGAGGTCGTGGTGAACGAGTTCGAGCCCGTGCGCACCCGCGCGCTGGAGCTGCTCGACGACCCGGCAGAGCTCGACCGCATCCTCGCGGCGAATGCGGAGCGCGCGGATGCCGTCGCCGACGCCACGCTCGGCGACGTCTACGACCGCGTGGGTCTGCTGCGCCGCGTCTGACCCGCTCGACGCCCGACATGGCCGCCCCCGCGATCTCGCGAGGGCGGCCGTGTCGCGTCGGCCTGCTGTGCCGACGAACCCGCGTCTAGGATGGGGGCGTGACTGATCCGCAGCTGCCCCCGCCCGGTGCCGTTCCGCCCGTGCCGCCCGTCGTCCCCGCATCCGACGCCGCACCGGTGACTCCCGCGGCGCCCGACGGCGCCGCAGCGCAGCCGCCCGCCTATGCACCGGCCCCTCCCGCGCCGTACCAGGCCGCGGTGCCGCCTCCCGCGGCGCCGGCAGCGCCCACGTACCCACCGGCGCCTCCGGTCGCTCCGCCGGCCGCGGCGCAGATCCCTGCACCCTACGGCCAGGCACCCGCGGATCCGTATGCGCAGAGTCCCGCATACGCCCAGAATCCCGGCTACGCGCAGAGCCCCGCCCCTGCACCGGCGCCGCAGGCCGCCCCTCCCGGCGCCTATCAGGTGCCCGTCGGAGGATACGCGGAGGCGAGCGGCGCCTACAGCGTCCCCGACACGACCAGGGCGCCGTCGGCGACGTTCGCCGTCCTCGCCCTCGTGCTCGGCATCGTCGCCGCTGTCGTGGTGCCGATCCTCGCCACGGTGTTCGGCGCCCAGATCGGCAGCCGCCTCCCGTCCGGCATCGACACGAACGACCCGAGCTGGATCCAGGCGCTCTCCCCCGCGCGCGACCAGGTGCTGTGGGCGGAGATCTCGTTCTGGACGGGTACGGTGCTCGGCATCGCGGCGATCGTGTTCGGCATCCTCTCGATCCGCAAGAAGACGCGGCGCGCGCTCGGCATCATCGGCCTCGTGCTCGCCGTTCTCGGCCCGTTCCTCTACTGGCTCGCGCTGGTGCTCAGCATCTCGGTCGGCATCGCCACCGGCCCGCTTTCGCAATAACCGCCGCGGGGCGTCGGCTCACACCCGCGAGCCGACGCCTCGTCAGCGCGGCGCGTGGTGCTTCTGCTGCGCCGCGAGGAGTCCTTCCGCCACGAGCAGCTCGACCGCGTCTGCGGCGTCCGACACGAGGATCGGCAGGTTCGCCCGCTCGTCCTTGCCGAAGGGCGAGAGCACCCAGTCCGCAGGGTCCTGCCGTCCGACGGGGCGCCCGATCCCCACCCGCACACGCGGGAAGTCGGGAGTCGTGAGGGCGCGGGCGATGTCGCGGACGCCGTTGTGCCCGCCGTGCCCCCCACCGGTCTTCAACTTCACCGTGTCGAACGGGATGTCCAGCTCGTCGTGCACGACGATGATGCGCTCGGCGGGTACCGAGTAGAACCGGGCGAGCGCGGCCGCCGGGGTGCCCGAGACGTTCATGAAGGTGTTGGGCTTGGCCAGCACGATCTTGTCCCCGCCGGGGCGCAGCCACGTCTCCACGACCCGCGCGCCGCCCTTGTGCTCGCGGAAGCTCTCCCCGCGGCGTGCCGCGAGCTCGTCGACCACCATCTGTCCGATGTTGTGCCTGGTCGCCTCGTAGCGCGGCCCGGGGTTGCCGAGACCGATCACCAGCCAGGTGGATGCCATGTCCTCGTCCTCTCGACGTCCGGCCTCGCCGACCGGCTCAGAATACGACAGAGGGGGCGCGAACAGCTCGCGCCCCCTCTGCGGTGAAACCTGCGAAGCTCACTCCGCGGCGGGCTCCTCGGCAGCAGCCTCCTCGGCCGGCGCCTCTTCGTCTTCGACGACAGCGGCGGGGACCGAGATCGCGACGACGAGGACCTCGCCGTCGGTCACCAGCGTGGCGCCCTTGGGGAGCACGACGTCGGCGGCGGTGATGTGAGCGCCCTCTTCGAGGCCCTCGACCGAGACCTCGATGTGCTGCGGGATGTGGGTCGCCTCGGCCTCGATGGAGATCGTGGTGGCGTCCAGGTTGACGATGGTGCCCGAAGCGGACTCGCCGGTCACGACGACGGGGACGTCGATCGAGACCTTCTCGCCCTTCTTCACGACCAGGAGGTCGATGTGCTCGATGATCTGGTGCACCGGGTCCTTCTGGACGTCCTTGACCAGCGCGAGCTGCGCCTTGCCCTCGATGTCGAGCTCGAGCAGCGCGTTGGCACGACGCACGAGCAGACCGACCTGGTGGCCGGGCAGGGCCACGTGCACGGGCTCGGTGCCGTGACCGTAGATGACGGCGGGGATCTGGCCGGCGGCGCGCAGACGGCGCGCGAAGCCCTTGCCGAAGCTGGTGCGCAGCTCGGCGATGACCTTGGTGTCTTCAGACATGGGGTTCTCCTTCGGGACACGCAGCGAGCAGCCGCGCGGTGGTCTTGGGAATTGCGGACTCGGACGCAGATACGAGGAGGCAGCCACCGGGCATGCTTCGCCGCGTCGATAACGGACGTCCGCGCACGCGCGAATGCGTCCCTCGCCGAGGTACATCTCCATGGTACCCGATGACCCGATAGGCTGAGGACACCGGTCCTTCCACGCAGATCACGGAGATTCCCATGCTCGACGGCGCTTTCCTCTCTCACGCACTCGGCTGGCTGATCGGCGCGATGACCCTGTGCGCGGCCGTCTTCACGTTCGGCGCACTGTTCTCCCTCGGCCGTTCCGGCTACCGCAAGGACTGAGCGCGCCCGGCGGCATCCGCGATCGCCGCGGCGGCCTCCTCCACACCTGCGGTCTCGCCGATCCGCACTCCCCGCTCGTCGGCGTCGAGGGGTTCCAGCGTCTCCAGCTGGGAGTCCAGCAGGGATGCCGGCATGAAGTGCTCGCCCCGCGACCGCATGCGCTTCTCCAGCTCGGAGCGCGCGACAGCCAGCTCCGCGACGTAGGCGTCCGGGGCCACGGACCTGATCAGGTCCCGATAGCTCCGTTTGAGCGCCGAGCACGCGACGACCACGTCCTCGTGCGCGCTGAGGGCCTCCCCCACGGCACGGAGCCACGGCATCCGGTCATCGTCGTCCAGCGGGATCCCCGCCGCCATCTTGGCGACGTTCGCCGCCGGATGCAGGTCGTCGCCGTCGATGAAGACGGCACCGAGCAGCGTCGCGAGCGCTGCGCCCACCGTTGACTTGCCAGAGCCGCTCGGCCCCATCACGACGATCCGCACTCATGCCTCCAGGTCGAAGTCGAGGAGCACCTTGCAGGAGCTCGCCGGGTCGGCGGCCAGGGCGAAGGCCTCGACGGCCTCGGCGGCGGGCCGCACCTGGCTGATGATACCGGCGACGTCGAGCGAGCCGTCGGCGAGGGCGGCGATCACGTCGTCGAACTCGGCGCCGAAGCGGAACGATCCGTGCAGTGTCAGCTCGCGGGTGATCGCCGTGGCGAGAGGCGCCGGCACGTCGCCGGCGCGCTGCAGCCCGAGCAGCACCACCGTGCCGCCGCGCACGGCCGCGGAGATCGCCGCCGCGAGGCCGGCCACCGTGCCGCTGGACTCGATCACCACGTCGGCGTGCAGGGCGGCGATCGCCACGTCGTCCCTGGCGTCGAGGGCCGAGAGGCCGCGCGCCTCGGCGATCGATCGCGGCGCCTGCTCGAGGTCGGTGACGGTGACCGTCGACGCACCATCACGGCGTGCGACGGAGGCGACGAGCTGACCGATCGGTCCCGCGCCGATGACGACGACGCTCCTGCCCTCGACGTCGCCCGCTCGTCGCACCGCGTGCCAGGCCACCGCCGCGGGTTCGGCGAGCGCGGCCGTGCGCAGGTCCAGGCCGTCCGGCACCGCGTGCAGCATCCGGGTGGGCATCGCGACCCGCTGCGCGAACGCGCCCTGGGTGTGCGGCAGGTGCATCGCCGAGCCGAGGTAGGTGGACGCCGGCGCGAGGTTCGGCCGGTCCTCCGGCCACGGCGTGACGCCGTCCCCGTGCGGGGTGAGCGGATGCACGATCACGGGAGTGCCTGCGGCCGGCCCCGAACCGTCGGCCGCGGCGACGGCGACCACGCCTGACACCTCGTGCCCGAGGATCATCGGCTCACGGAGCACCGAGGCGCCGGCGGCCCCGTGCCGCCAGTAGTGCAGGTCGGATCCGCAGATGCCGCCGTACGCGATCGCGATCACGGCCTCGTCCGCGGCGGGCGCCACCGTGCCGACGTCCTCGATGCGCAGGTCGTCTGCGGCGTGGGCGACCACGGCCAGGTTCTCCATCGTGCTGTCCTTCCCGTCACACCAGGGGTGTGATCAGCTCCACGCCGGCGACCCTGATCGTCACGGTCCGTCCCGGCTCGACCGGCGCCTGCGAGTGCGGCGCACCGGTCATCACGATGTCGCCGGGGCCCAGCGGCGACCAGGCCGCGAGGTACGCCAGGCACTCGCGGATGGACACCGGCAGCTCGGTGCTCGAGGTGCGGGCGACCACGGCTCCGTCGACCTCGACCGTCAGCGCGACGTCGTCGATGCCGGCATCCGTGTCGATCCACGGACCGAGGGGTGTGTACCCCTCCCCCGACTTCGACTCGAAGTTGCGCGGATCGGACGCTGCCCGATCCGGGCTCGACAGGTCGTTCACGGCGGTGACGCCGAGCACGTACTCGTGTGCGTTCTCTGCGGTGAGGCCCGCCGTCGGCTTCGCGATCACGACGCAGATCTCCCCCTCGGCGACCTGGGCTCCCGCGTCACGGCGCAGCGTCACCGGCACCCCGCTCGCGACGACCGTGCGGGGGCTCTTCAGCCATGCCTGCACGGGCGAGGGGTGCTCCGGGCCGTTCTGGGCGATGCCGACCACGACGACGGGATCCACCGGCGCGATCGGAACTCCCTCGACGAGTGCTCCGAGGTCGGGCGGGACGACGCCGGTGAACGGGTCGGCCACGGCCGTCGTCCTCCCCTCGTCAAGGCGCACCCAGCGCACGCCGTCGGCGCCGGCCACCCTGCCGATGAGCATCAGACGACCGCCGTCATGCCGCCGTCGACGAACAGCGTCTGCCCGTTCACGAAGTCGCTCGCGGAGCTCGCGAGGAACACCAGAGCACCGACGAGGTCACGGGTGTCGCCCCAGCGCCCGGCCGGGGTCCGTCCCCGCACCCAGGCGGAGAACGTCTCGTCCTCGACGAGCGGGCGGGTCAGCTCGGTGGCGAAGTAGCCGGGGGCGATCGCGTTGGCCTGGATGCCGTGCGGCGCGAGGTCGGCGCACAGCCCCTTCGTGAACATCACGACGGCGCCCTTCGTGGCCGCATAGGCCGCGATGGAGGGGCGTGCCAGCTGCGACTGGACGCTGCCGATCTGGATGATCTTGCCGCTGCCGCGAGCGATCATGCCCGCCGACACCCGTCGGGAGAGGTGGAAGACGCTGGCGAGGTTCGTCTGCACGAGCGCCTCCCAATCGTCGTCGGCGAACTCGGCGATCGGTGCCCTGCGCTGCACGCCGGCGTTGTTCACCACGATGTCGGGGGTGCCGACGAGGCGCTCCACCTCGGCGATCCCCGCATCGACCGCCTGGGAGTCCGTGACGTCGAAGACGACGCTGTGCACGACGGTCCCCGTCGACTGAGCGATCTCGGAGGCCGCCGCCGAGGCCTTCGCCGCGCCGCGGCCGTGCACGACGACGGTGGCGCCGGCTCCTGCCAGACCCTCGGCGAGGGTGCGGCCGATGCCCTGGCTCGATCCGGTGATGAGGGCGGTGCGCCCGCTGAGGTCGAACGCCGCCAGTCCGCCGGGGACGCCAGTCATCGGCCGACCGCCGTGATCGACACCGTCGTGGCGTAGACGTCGTCCCCGCCCTCCGTGCGGGACACCTTGATGGCGTCGTCGGTGCGGGTGAGGTCGCGGCGCAGCGTCTCGGGTGCGAGGAACGTGCACGCCGTCGTGATGAGCGCCAGCGTCGCCATGTAGGTCGCGAGCAGGACCCAGTTGCCCCCCGTGGAGGCGATCAGGTAGGCGCCGAGCACACCGGCCAGGCCGCCGGCCAGCACGGCCGAGATCTCCCTGGCCATCGCGACGCCGAGGTAGCGGTGCCGGTTGCCGAACAGCTCGGGGAGCATGGCGCACTGCGGGCCGAGCATGGTGTTCACCGCGACGCCGATGCCGACGGCGATGACGCCGATGGCGAGGGCGTGGTTGCCGAGCGACAGCATCCACCACGCGGGGAAGGTGTAGACGAGCATGAACACCGCGCCCGCTCGGTAGACGGTGCGGCGGCCGAAGCGGTCGGACAGGTGGCCGGCCAGGGGCACGGAGAAGATGCCGATCAGCGAGCCGAGAGTGACGCCCCAGGTGAGCAGGCTCTTGTCGGCGGCGTCGCCGAGCACCGACACGAAGAACGCGAGGCTCAGCGTCTGGAACATGTACGAGCCGCCGTTCTCGGCCATGCGCAGGCCGACACCGACGATGACGCCGGGGAGACCGTGCGTGAAGATGTCGCGGATCGGGCGCTCGGCGATCTGCTCGTGCTTCTCGAGTTCGATGAACGTCGGCGTCTCGCGGAGACGCATACGGATGAAGAGCGCGAGCAGGATCAGCACGAACGAGGCGAGGAAGGGCACGCGCCATCCCCACGACAGCAGCTGGTCGGACGGGAGCAGCGCGATGCCGCTGAACACGAGCGCGGCGAGCAGGGTGCCGGCCTGGATGCCGATGAAGGGCAGAGCGGAGAAGAACCCGCGACGCTTCACCGGCGCGTACTCGGCCATGAGCACCGTGGCCCCGGCCTGTTCGGCACCGGCGCCGAAGCCCTGCAGCAGCCGCAGCACGACGAGCAGGACGGGCGCCCAGATGCCGATCGCCTCGTACGTGGGGAGCAGGCCGATCGCCGTCGACGCCCCGCCCATGAGCAGGATCGTGACGACGAGCACCCACTTGCGGCCGAGCTTGTCGCCCAGCACGCCGAAGAACAGGCCACCGAAAGGACGGGCGAGGAAGCCGACGCCGAACGTGGCGAAGGCGAGCACCGTCGCCATGCCAGGGTCGCCCTGCGGGAAGAAGAGCACGTTGAAGATCAGCGCGGTCGACAGGCCGTAGAGGGCGAAGTCGAAGTACTCCAGCGCGCTGCCGAGGCTCGACGCGAGAGTGGCCCGGCGCAGGTTGGCTGCGTACTCCGGGTCCTCGGGAACGGCGCGGGGTGTGGTTCGGGTCTCGGTCACTGCCATCTCCTTCGATCGGCTTCGCCAGCGGCGTGAGCACGACTGTACCAGCCCGTTGACTCTTGTTCAACCCTTTGGACAGGAACGAGACGCACGGTGGTCCCCGTTCGCACCGGGAGCCGTCAGCGGCGGCGTGCGGCGGCGCTGAACGGATTGGTCAGGGCCGACGCCGCCTCGCGCAGCGCCTCCCCCACGCGCTCGATGCGCTCGTAGTCCGCCTCGGCGGCCCGGATGGCGACACCGAGCGCGAGCGGAGGATCGGACGGCGCCCAGCCCGGCAACGGCACGGCGACGCCGACGATGCCGCGGAACGACTCCTCTGCATCCAGCGCCCAGCCTCGCTTGCGCGCAGATGCCAGCACGTCGAGCAGCCCGGACATGGTCGTCGTGCTCCGCTCGGTCAGCGCGGGGAACACCGCATCCGCTCCCAGCATCGACACCACCTCGTCGTCACCGAGAGTCGCGAGCAGCGCCCGCCCCGCCGCCGACAGCGCGGCCGGCAGGCGCGAACCCAGCGGAGTGCCCAACCGCAGCGAGCGCGAACCCTCGTGGCGCGCCAGGTAGAGCGCATCGACGCCGTCGAGCATCGCGACCTGCACGAGCTCGGATCGCAAGACGGGAGACGCTTCGCACACGCTGTAGAACTCGCGGATCTGATTGAACTGCGCGGCGAAGGCGCCGCCCAGCTCCGCCGTACGCAGCCCGAGCCGATATCCCTGCGCCGTCCGCTCGACCATCCCTCCGGCCTCGAGCGCGAGGCAGAGGTTCGCCGTGGACGACTTGGCGAGCCCCAACCCGCTCGCGAGCTCGGTCAGGGTCCGCGGCCCCGCGGCGTCGGCGAGCAGTCCCAGCAGGCGGATGCTGCGCGTCACGGCGGGAGCGGGGTCGCGCCCCTCCTTGGAGTCGTCTTCCATGCGCAGCCTCTCCGGGAGAACGTCAGTAGAACTCGACCGTATCGACCTGGGCGCGCAGCGGCTCGCCATCGAGCAGGCGTGCCGCGTTCTCGGCAAACCTCCGGGCGATCCGCTCCTCCTCCTTCGAGCTCAGCGCCGCCGTGTGCGGGCTGACGAGCACGCGCGGATGCGACCAGAGCGGGGAGTCCTGCGCGAGGGGCTCGTTCTCGAACACATCGAGCGCGGCGAACGCGATCCGCCCGTCCTCGAGGGCGGGAAGCAGGGCCGACTCGTCGATCACGGTGCCCCTGCCGACGCTGGCGAGCACGGTGCCCGGCTTGGCGGCGGCGAAGACCTCTGCATCGATGAGGTGGTGTGTCTGCGCGGTGCCCGGGAGCGTGACGACGATCGCGTCGACCTCGGCAACGGCATCCACGAGGCTGTCGAGCGGGATGAGCCTGTCGACACCGTCCACGGGTTCGCCGGAGCGCGTCGTGCCCCACACCCTGGCGCCGAGCGCGTGGAAGCGGCGGGCGCACTCGGCGCCGATGCCGCCAAGACCCACGACCAGCACTGTCATCTCGTCGAGCTGGCGCATCTCCCAGCGCTCCGGCCAGGTGCGCTCACGCTGATCGGCGAGCAGGCGCGGCAGCCCCTTGGCTCCGGCCATCACCCCGAACACGGCGAACTCGGCGAGCGGTCCGCCGTGCACCCCCGCGCTCGTCGTGAAGACGATGCGGTCGAGGTCGGCGCGCTCCAGCCCGGCGGCCTTCACCTGGCTGCCGCCGCCGGCCGCCGTGGTCATCACCCAGCGCAGGCGGGGGTTCGCGGCGACGGTGCGCGCGAGCGCAGCGGGGTCGACATCGGGGATGCCGAACAGCGCGTCGGCCGAGTCGACCATATCGTCGAACGCACGCTGCTGCTCCGCGGTGCGCACGTGGCCGGGATCCCCCGACCAGTCGGCCGGCCCGCGCATCGGATGCGTGAGAGAGTGGTCGCGCACGACCTGCACACGCGGCTCGAGCTCTTCGATCAGTCGGCAAAGCTCCTCCGCCAGGGGCACCGCGGCGACGACGCGCAGAAGCTTCTCGTTCTCGGCCATGGCGTTCCCTTCCTCGGGAGGACTCGTTCGGAGGCCACCCTATCGCAGATCCAGCCTGCTGAACACTATTCATCATGTTGGATCGCTGCTATCGTGACGGCATGAGCACCTCACCCGCCACCGTCGGCGTCGTGGGCCTCGGCGCCATGGGGCGCCCCATGGCCGACCGCCTCCTCGCCGCCCGCGGCGACCTCGTCGTCCACGCCCGTCGCCCGCAGCCCGAGCTGCAGGCGGCCGGGGCCTCCTGGGCGGCGACGCCCCGCGAGCTCGCCTCCCGCGTCGACGTGCTCCTCGCCATGCTCCCCGACCTCCCCCAGTTGGAGGAGCTGCTCGACGGTGAGGACGGACTGATGGCCGGTGCCGGCGACCTCCTCATCCTGATCGGATCGACCTCGTCCGCGCCGGCCGTGCGGGAACTGGCCGACCGCCTTGCCGCGCGCTCCGACGGACGCGTGCGGGTGGTCGACTGCCCCGTGTCAGGCGGCGTCGACGGCGCGACCGCCGGAACCCTGTCGATCATGCTCGGCGGAGACCCCGCCGATGCCGTCGTCGCGGCCGAGGTGCTGGCGCCGTGCGGCACTCCCGTGCTGCTCGGGCCGCTCGGCGCGGGAGAGGTCGCGAAGGCGTGCAACCAGCTCGTCGTCTCCGCCACGATCCTCGCACTCGGCGAAGCCACCGTGCTCGCCGACCGCTCCGGGCTCGACCTCGACGCGCTGTGGACGCTCCTCGGCGGCGGCTACGCCGGCTCCCGACTCCTGGAGAGCCGCAAGGAGAAGCTCATCACCGGCGACGACTCCCCCTCCGGCATGGCGCAGTACATGGTGAAGGACCTCCGGTTCGCCGCCGACATCGCGGATGCCACCGGCACCGAGCCCGTGCTGCTCCCCGCGCTGCGCTCCGCGTTCGACGAGATCGTCGACGCCGGTCTGGGCGACCGCGACATCGCGGTCTCCCGGCGCTTCGTCGCATCGCGCGACACACGGACCCGGTGATCGATCCGCCGCGATACCCTGAAACCATCCCCTACTTCACGATCGAGGAGCCTTCTGTGCCCGAAGCATCAGCGAACATCGGAGTCGTCGGACTCGCCGTCATGGGTTCGAACCTCGCCCGCAACCTCGCCAGCCGCGAGGGCAACACGGTGGCGATCTTCAACCGCAGCTACGAGAAGACGCAGTCGGTGCTCGACGCTCACCCCGAGGCGGGCTTCATCCCGGCATCCAGCTACCAGGAGTTCGCCGACTCGCTGCAGAAGCCGCGCACCGCGATCATCATGGTCAAGGCCGGCGGTCCGACGGACGCCGTCATCGACTCCCTCGTCGAGGTCTTCGAGCCCGGCGACATCATCGTCGACGGCGGCAACGCGTTCTTCCCCGACACCATCCGCCGCGAGAAGACCGTGCGCGAGACCGGCATCAACTTCGTCGGCGCCGGCATCTCCGGCGGCGAGGAGGGCGCGCTGCTCGGCCCGTCGATCATGCCAGGCGGCTCCGACGAGTCGTGGGTGACCCTCGGCCCGATCCTGAAGTCGATCGCCGCCGTGGCGGAGGGCGAGCCCTGTGTGACCCATGTCGGCCACGACGGCGCCGGCCACTTCGTCAAGATGGTGCACAACGGCATCGAGTACGCCGACATGCAGCTCATCGCCGAGG
The DNA here is from genome assembly GCA_017744855.1 of Microbacterium sp. Taxonomy (GTDB): domain Bacteria; phylum Actinomycetota; class Actinomycetes; order Actinomycetales; family Microbacteriaceae; genus Microbacterium. The sequence continues at coordinate 28,512 of JAGIAK010000009.1, read as the reverse complement.
CCTACGACCTGATCCGCCGCGGCACCGGCAAGACGCCCGCCGAGATCGCCGAGATCTTCGCCGAGTGGAACAGGGGCGAGCTGGAGAGCTACCTCATCGAGATCACCGCGGAGGTGCTCCGCCAGGTGGATGCCGAGACCGGCAAGCCGCTCGTCGACGTCATCCTCGACCAGGCCGGGGCCAAGGGCACCGGCGCCTGGACCGTGCAGACCGCGCTCTCCCTCGGCGTGCCGGTGTCCGGCATCGCCGAGGCGACGTTCGCCCGCTCGCTGTCCTCGCACCCCGAGCAGCGCACGGTCGCCGCGACCCTCCCCGGCCCCGACGGCGACTTCACCGTGCCCGCCGACCAGGTCGACGCGTTCATCGAGGACGTGCGCCTCGCGCTCTACGCCTCGAAGATCGTCGCCTACTCGCAGGGCTTCGACGAGATCCGCGCCGGCGCCGCCGAGTACGACTGGAACATCGACCTCGGCGCGATCTCCAAGATCTGGCGCGGCGGCTGCATCATCCGCGCGCAGTTCCTCAACCGCATCGCGGACGCGTACCAGGCCGAGCCTGGTCTGCCCGTGCTGATGACGGCCCCGTACTTCGCCGAGGCCATCACTCGCGCCCAGGCGTCCTGGCGCCGCGTCGTCGTGGCGGCCGCGCAGGCGGGCATCCCGTCGCCGGCGTTCTCCTCGTCGCTGTCGTACTACGACGGCATCCGCGCCGACCGCCTGCCGGCCGCCCTCGTGCAGGGCCAGCGCGACTTCTTCGGCGCGCACACCTACAAGCGCATCGACAAGCCGGGCACCTTCCACACGCAGTGGTCGGGCGACCGCACCGAGATCGAGGCCGAAGACACGCACTGAGTCTCGGACCGACACATGCAGAGGGCCCCGGCGCACGCCGGGGCCCTCTGCATGTCCACGACGTCCGATCTCTCAGGCAACGCATAGCGCGCTCCATAGAAATCGCATAGGAGATTCCGCAGAATGAGTGCATGAGCTCCGACCACCCCGAACTGCGCCGCCCCGACGGCTCTCCCCTGCGCATCCTCGCCGTCGATGACGAGCAGATGCTCACCGATCTTCTCGCCATGGCCCTGCGGATGGAGGGCTGGGAGGTGCGCACCGCGTCGTCCGGCCTCGAGGCCCTGCAGGTCGCGAGGGAGTTCGAACCAGACGCCCTGGTGCTCGACATCATGATGCCCGACCTCGACGGGATGGCCGTGCTCAAGCGGCTGCGCGAGGCGGGGAGCCTCGTGCCCGTGCTGTTCCTCACGGCGAAGGATGCCGTCAGCGACAGGGTCGCCGGACTCACCGCCGGCGGGGACGACTACGTCACCAAGCCGTTCAGCCTGGAAGAGGTCATCGCGCGGCTCCGGGCGATCATCCGCCGCACCGGGCACGCCACGGCCGACGACGGCCAGTCCATCCTTCGCGTCGCCGACCTCAGCCTCAACGAGGACAGCCACGAGGTCATGCGCGACGGCACCGAGATCGAGCTCACCGCCACCGAGTTCGAGCTGCTGCGCTACCTCATGCGCAACGAGCGCCGTGTGCTGTCGAAGGCGCAGATCCTCGACCGGGTGTGGAGCTACGACTTCGGCGGCAAGTCGTCGGTCGTCGAGCTGTACATCTCGTACCTGCGCAAGAAGATCGACGCCGGGCGCACGCCTCTGCTGCACACCGTCCGCGGCGTCGGCTACATGATCAAGGCGCCGCAGTGAGCTCACCGGGGATGATGCGACGGCCGATGAGCCTGCAGACGCGGCTGATGACGGCCGTGATCGGATTCGTCTCGCTCATCCTCGTGATCGTCTCCGTCATCACCTCAGCGAGCCTGGGCCGGACGTTGGAGGATCAGCTGCAGAGCGAGCTGCAGCGCTATGCGACGGCCGTGACCGCCCAGTGGGTGACTCCGATCCCGCCGTCTCTGGCCACCGCGGACAAGTTGCTCTCCGGCCAGAACCCGAACAAGCCCGGGCTCTTGGTCGCGCTCTTCAACCCCGCGGCAGGCACCAGCGGCGTCGTGTTCGAGTATGCGAAGGGCGAGCTCGACAGCAAGGCGGACACGCTCTCCGCGACGCAGCTGACGCAGATCACGGCCGGCCTCAACGGAGTATCCGCGGCGACCGTCACTCTCGACGGCCTCGGGTCTTACCGACTCATGGTGACCACCGCCGACAACGGGGTCACCGTCGTCACCGGCCTCCCCCGCGGCGGCATTCTGGGACAACTCACCACTCTTCTCACCGTCATCCTGCTGGCGACGCTCGGCGGCCTCATCCTGCTGGCGCTCACCACCGCGATCACGATCAGAGTAGGACTGCGCCCGCTGCGTGCGGTCGCGGCGACGGCGACGCGGGTCGCGAACCAGCCCCTCGACCGCGGCGAGGTCGAGATCACGGAGCGGGTACCAGCCGCGGAGTCCGACCCTCGCACCGAGACCGGCCTCGTGGGCGCCTCACTGAACAAGCTGCTCGACCACGTCAACACCTCGCTCGCCGCCCGGCAGAAGAACGAGGAGCGGATGCGGCGGTTCGTCGCCGATGCCAGCCATGAGCTGCGCACCCCGCTCGCCTCGATCCGCGGCTACTCGGAGCTGTCGCTCCGTGCGCTCGGCCAGTCCGCCGCGTCGGAGAACGGCATCGGCGCCGCGGCCCTCGACGGGACGACGACCTCGCTCGAACGCATCCAGGCCCAGTCGCTGCGGATGACCCGCCTCGTCGAGGACCTGCTGCTGCTCGCGCGCCTCGACGAGGGACAGGAGCTCGTGTACGGGACGGTCGACCTCGCCCAGCTCGCGCTGGAGGGGCTGTCGGATGCGCGCCCCACGGCCGCGGATCACCATTGGAACATCGAGGTGCCGGACGAGCCCGTCGTGATCATGGGCGATGCGGGGCGACTTCATCAGGTCGTCACGAACCTCCTGGCCAACGCGCGCACCCACACCCCGGCTGGTACGTCCATCACCCTGCGCGTGAGCAGGGAGGGCGACGAGGCGGTGCTGCGGGTGCACGACGACGGCCCCGGCATCGACTCCGGCGTACGCGACGAGCTGTTCGCCCGATTCGCCCGCGGCGACTCGTCGCGGGCCCGGCAGACCGGTGGCACCGGCCTCGGCCTCGCGATCGCCAAGGCCATCGTCGAGGGCCACGGCGGCTACATCACGGTCGACAGCGAGCCGGGCAGCACCACGTTCGCGGTGCGCCTCCCCCTCACCCCGCCCCTGATGGTCTGACCGTCGGAGTTCGCCCCGGCGACGTCGTTCTGTCGGGAGATCTCGCATTCGCAGGGCGAATCCGCCTCGACACGCCGGGTATCTCGGCGAAGCTCCCGACAAAGTGATCCGTGCGGTCGCGACTTCTCCACAGATGGGTCGGAGGCGCGCCACGGATGCCGGATGCACGCCACGATCGATGCATGCAGTCGGCCGCGTTCGTCCTCGCCCATCACGGGGGCATCGCCCGTGGCACGCTGCTCTCCCGCTACGGGCTGAGCCGGCAAACGCTGAGCGAGGAGGTCGCGGCGAACCGCGTCGTCCGCGTGCGCCAGGGAGTCTTCGCCCTCCCGAGCCTGCATCCGGACATCGTCACGGCGGCACAGCACGGTGGCGCGCTGACGTGCCGCCGGGCGCTGCGGATGCATGGCGTCTGGGTGCTGGACGACGACCCTCAGGTGCACGTCTGGCTCGGCGGGCGCGGACGAGTCCATCCGCACCCGGGGTGCGACTGCCTCGGGCACTACTTCGCCGGTTCCGCTCCGCTCGGACTCGCGCCGGTCGATGAGGTGCTGGCGCACACCTACACTGCGCATCGAACGAGGTCTTCTTCGCGGCGTTGGAGTCCGCCTGTGCGCAGCGAGCGCTCACCCGGGAGGCACGCGCTCGCCTTCGCGCCCGCATCCCCTCGCACGGACGGTGGCTCGTCGACCTCGCCCGTGCCGACGCCGACAGCGGCCTGGAGTCGCTTCTCCGGCTGCGGCTGCATCTGATCGGGATCGACCTCGAATGCCAGGTCGTGATTCCGACGGTCGGCCGTGTCGACTTCGTCATCGGGGGTCGACTCATCCTGGAGGCCGACGGCAGGGAGAACCACGAGAGCAACCACAGCCGCCACAGAGATCGCGTGCGGGATGCCGCGGCATCCGTCCTCGGTTACGAGACCCTCCGCTTCGACTACGCGCAGATCGTGCACGACTGGCCGTCGGTGGAGGCCGCCATCGTCGCGGCCCTCGCCCGTCTGCGCGAACGCTTCTGACGGTACGAGCATCGGACTCGCGCGGCATCCGCTCATTTCGTCGGGAGCGAGGTGTGCGGAGTCGGCGTGTTTCCCCGAATTCTCCCGACAGACGTGAAATCTCCCGACAGGTCGCACGGATGCGAGCATGTGCGAGAAACAGTCAGCGAGTCAGTACCCGGCGAAGGCGTCGGTCGTGAGGCTGTGCGCCTTCTGCAGGGCGGGGGCGAGGTCGGCGATCAACCGCGGCGGCCCGGAGATGAATGCATGCCTGGCTGCGATGTCTGGCACCTCGCGCTCGAGGCCCGCAGCATCCAGTCGGATGCCGCCGGCCCACGTCCAGTGCGCGGGGAGGCCCTGTGGCTCATCGCGGGTGAAGACGACGACCCTGGCCCCGGTGGCGGCGAGCTCGTCGCGGAAGGCGAGTTCCGCGGCCTCCGACGCGACGTAGACGAGCACCACGTCACGCTTCTCCCCCGTGACCTGCAACTGCCGCAACTGCGACACGAACGGGGTGACGCCGATGCCAGCGGCGACCATCAGCACCGGGGCATCGCCGCGCGGCAGCACGAAGTCGCCCCACGTGCCGGTGACGGCCAGCGTCGCTCCGGGCTGGGCGGCGGCGAGGGCGCGCTTGTAGCTGGACGGGTGCTTCTGGTCGCCGTCCTTGTAGGCGATGCGCAGCGTGGGCAGGTCGCCGGGAGCCGACACGATGCTGAACTCGCGTCGCGTGCCCCGCGCGTCGGGTCGACGGTGCGGCACGTCGAGCTCCAGGTACTGACCGGGGACGAACTTCAGCGATCCCTTGGTGCGGAACGTCAGCTCCTGCGCTGTCGGGGTGACGAACTGGCGGCTCACGAGCGTCAGCCGCACCGACCCGCGCAGCGCGTAGGCGAACGCGAGCAGGTTGCCGATGAGGAGCGCCCGCTCCTGGCCGAGCGTGAAGCCGCCCACCAGGAGGGGCCAGCCGGCGAGAGCTCCGACGAGGGCGGCGACGGTGAGCTGCTGCCAGCGACGCGGCGGCAGTGTCAACGGCTCGGAGAGCATGAACGCACCGAGGAAGAGGAACGGCGACTGCAGCACGGCGAAGCTCAGCGCCTGACCGATGTCGAAGGAGAGGCCGCCCTGCGTGGTCTGCACGAACTGCCGGAGCAGCGCGACGGCGATCGCGACGACAAGGAAGACGAGCACCACCCGCACCTTCTCGGTGCGCCACAGCACGACGAGCCCGAGGATCAGCACCGGAACGAACAGGGCAGGGGTGCCCACCCACCAGGCCGAGAACGTGCCGAGCCCCGCGATCGTCACCACGGCGGCGCCGAACGCCGCCGGGTTGAGGATGTGCCGCCCGCGCCAGGCGATGACGTACTTCGAGACGCTCGCGAGCGCTCCGGCGACAGCCAGGCCGCCGAGCACGGCGACGTCGACGCCCGGTTGCAGCACGAACAGCAGGATCAGCGCGGTGACGAGGGACGACTCGATACGCCACGGCAGCCGGAGCACCCGCTGCGCGACGGCGTCGACGGCGGAGATGACGACGGCGAGCACCGCGAACGACGCGAGGAGTGCCAGCGGCGACGGTGAGACGAGTCCGGCGAAAGACAGGGCGAAGGCGATGACCGCGAGCGCGAGCAGCGAGAACAGCACGAGGCGGTACATCGACAGCGCGCCCAGCAGGGCCAGCCCTCGCTGGCGCAGTGCGGTGAAGGTGGTGGACACGGCTCCTACTCTTCCGTAGTTCGGGCTGTCAGGGGCGGGCGAGGAACAACTCGGCCGGACACCTCGGTGAGCTCTCGGCCCGACCGTCGGTCGACATGCGCACCCACTCCACACCCCACTCTGCGGCGAGCTCGGGACCGCCGTCGAAGAAGAGTGCGGTGGCCACGGCATCCGCGCTCATCGCGTCTTTCGCGATCGCCCAGGTCGCGGCCCAGGTGCGCACCGGAACTCCGGTGCGGGCGTCGAGCACATGGTGCAGCCCGTCTCCCCAGGCGCGGCGGTTCACGGCCGAGGCGCACAGCGCGGCATCCTGCAGCGCGACCACGCCGATGGCCTTGGTCGCGTCGTACGGATGCTCCAGTCCGATGCGCACCGCGCCGCCGCGCACCCGGATGTCGCCGCCCGCATCGACCACGAGGTCGCCGCCGACGTCGTGGAGCGCCGCGGTCACCAGGTCGACGAGCCGCCCCTTGCCGAGGGCGCCGACGTCGAGCAGGGACGGCACGGATGCCGTCACCGCCCCGTCTGTCCACGACACGATGTCCGTCCAGGCACGGGGCGCGGCCACGGATTCTCCCGGCGTGAGGGAGTACGACGCGTCGTACCCGAGCGCGACGAGACTGTCGCCGACGAGCGGGCTCACCGCCCCGTCCGTGGCCGTCGAGAGCGCACGGTAGGCGTCGAGCATCGGCGCGGCGTCGGCGGCGTCGAGCATCCCGCCCTCCGCACCGAGCCTGGTGACTCCGGAGTCGGAGCGGAACCTCGACCATTCCCGGTCGAAACCCTCGATCAGCGATCCGACGCGGTCGCGGTGCCCGTCGTCGAGGTCGCCCTCGATCTCCCACCGGGTGCCGATCGCGTCGAAGCGCCAGATCGCCATGACCGGTCAGGCGCCTAGGAGGCGGCCTGCTCCTTGATGGACGTCACGGCCTCGTTGAAGCCGCCGCTGGTGAGCGACGAGCCGGCGACGCGGCTCACGTTCAGGTCGTCGAGGCTCTTGCCCACCACCTGGTCGGAGATCCCGCCGATGAACTTCGCCTGGTATTCCTCGGTCTCCCGCGCCTGCGGGTCGCCGGTGACCTCGACGTCCTTCACCACCCCGTCGGCGATGGTGAGCGTCACGGAGATCGACTCGACGGTCTCGGGGGTCTGGTACGAGCCGTCGGCGGTGTAGGTGCCGTCCTTGTACGACCCGGACGACGAGCTGCTCGACGAGGAGCTGCTCGAGGAGGAGCTGCTCGATGACGTGTCGGACGCAGGGCTCTGGGCGTCGGCGGCGCCGGAGCAGCCGGCGAGGACGATCATCCCGGCAACGCCGGCGAGAGCGGCGCCCGTGCGGACCGACGTCGGAACTGAGGTGCGGATCATGATGGTCCTCCCGGCTGGTTGCGGTCGACGATCTGTCGATGCATTCGACCGTATGCATCCGTCCTATGCGGTTGCTGTGCCGCACCCACGAGGCTCCTAGGCGTCGCCGCCGAACATGCTGGTGACGGAGCCGTCTTCGAACACCTCGTGGATCGCACGGGCGAGGAGCGGCGCGATCGGGAGGATCGTGAGCTTGTCCCAGCGACGCGACTCGGTGAGCGGGATGGTGTCGGTGATCACGACCTCGTCGATCGAGGAGTCCTGGAGGCGCTCGGAGGCCGGGTCGCTGAAGATCGCGTGGGTCGCAGCGACGATGACGCGGTGGGCGCCGTTCGCCTTGAGCGCCTGCGCGGCCTTGACGATCGTGCCGCCCGTGTCGATCATGTCGTCGACGAGCAGGCAGGTGCGGCCGGCGACAGTACCGACGATCTCGTGCACGGAGACCTGGTTGGCCACCTTGGGGTCGCGGCGCTTGTGGATGATCGCCAGCGGGGCGCCGAGGCTGTCGGACCAGGTGTCGGCGACGCGGACGCGGCCCATGTCGGGAGAGACGACCGTGAGGATGTCGCGGTCCTCCTTCGACAGCGTGCGCTCGAAGTAGTCGAGCAGCACGGGCTTCGCGAAGAGGTGGTCGACGGGGCCGTCGAAGAAGCCCTGGATCTGCGCGGCGTGCAGGTCGACGCTCATGACGCGGTCGGCGCCGGCCGTCTTGAGCAGGTCGGCGACGAGGCGGGCACTGATCGGCTCGCGGCCGCGGCCCTTCTTGTCCTGACGGGAGTACGGGTAGTACGGAGCGACGACCGTGATGCGCTTGGCCGACGCGCGCTTGGCGGCGTCGATCATGATGAGGGTCTCCATGAGCCACTCGTTGACCGGCTCGCCGAACGTCTGCACGAGGAAGAGATCGACTCCGCGGATCGACACCTCGTACCGGGCGTAGATCTCGCCCGAGGCGAAGGTGCGGTGCTCGATCGGGGCGATCTCGGTGCCCAGAGCCTCGGCGACGGCCGCGGTCAGCTCGGGGTGCGAACGCCCGCCGGCGACGACGAGTCGCTTCTTGGTCTTCGCGATGATCCCGGGGGCGACCCCGTTGTCGCGATCCAGATCGACCGTCTTCTTCTTGCGCGCCATTGGTGCCTACTCCGCCACTCGGGCCCGGGCTGCGGCGTCCGCAGCATCCGTGCCTGCCCTGTTCTTCTCGACCCAGCCCTCGATGTTGCGCTGAGGCGCGACGCTCATAGCGAGGGAGCCGGCAGGGACGTCCTTGCGGACGACGGCGCCGGCACCCGTCTTGGCGCCAGCACCCAGCCTAACGGGCGCGACGAGGGTCGTGTGCGATCCGGTGTGCACCTCGTCCTCGACGATCGTGCGGTGCTTGTTGACGTCGTCGTAGTTCGCCGTGATCGTGCTCGCGCCGAGGTTCACGCCGCGGCCGATCGTCGCGTCGCCGACGTAGGAGAGGTGAGGCACCTTGCTGCCCTCGCCGATCTCGGCGTTCTTCGTCTCGACGTACGCGCCGATCTTGCCCTTGGCGCCGAGGACCGTGCCAGGGCGGAGGAACGAGAACGGGCCGACGGTCGCCTCGGCGCCGATCACCGCGAGGGTGGCGTCGGTGCGGCGGACGATGGCGTCCTCCCCCACCTCGCAGTCCACCAGGGTCGTGTCTGGGCCGACGACCGCGCCGGCGGCGATCGTCGTCGCACGCAGGATCTGGGTGTTCGGCAACAGGGTGACGTCGGGCGCGAGCGTCGCGTCGTCGTCGATCCAGGTCGTCTCGGGGTCGACCACCGTGACGCCCTCGAGCTGCCACCGGCGCACGATCCGGGCGTTGAGCAGGCGTCCGACGAGAGCGAGCTGCGCGCGGTCGTTGACGCCGTAGGTGACCGTGACGTCGGAGACGACGGATGCAGCGACCCGATCGCCGTCGCGTCGCAGCAGACCGGGCACGTCGGTGAGGTACATCTCGCCCTGTGCGTTGTCGACGCCGACCTCAGGCAGGTAGCGGCGCAGCGTCGCCGCACGGAACACGTACATGCCGGCGTTGATCTCCCGTACCGCCGCCTCGTCGTCGCTCGCGTCCTTCTGCTCGACGATGCGATCGACGCCGCCGTCTGCGTCGCGGATCACCCGGCCGTACCCGGTGGGATCGTCGACGACAGCCGTCATCAGCGTCGCGGGAGCCCCGGCGGTGCGGTGCTCGTCGAGGAAGGCGGCGAGCGTGTCGGCATCCGCCAGAGGGCAGTCACCGGAGAGCACGAGGACGTCGCCGTCGAAGTCGTCGGGGAGCGCCTCGATCGCCACCTGCACGGCGCGGCCGGTGCCAGGCACCTCGTCCTGGTCGATGAAGACCGCATCGGGGTAGTCGGCGGTCAGCGCCGCCACGACCTGGTCCCGCTCGTGACGCACGACCACCTCGATGTGGTCGGCGCGCAGACGGCCGGCGGTCGTGAGCACGTGGCCCACCAGCGGCCGTCCGCCGATCGGATGCAGCACCTTGGGAAGGCGCGACTTCATGCGCGTGCCCTGACCTGCGGCGAGGATGATGATGGCGAGTGCGTTCCCGGTCATGCTCCGCCGCCAGGACTCGAACCTAGACCTCACAGCTCCAAAGGCTGTCGTGCTGCCATTACACCACGGCGGACCGCGGCATCCGAGTGGGGCCGCCCGTCAAGTCTGCCATGCCTGCCCCTGTGCATACGGCGATAATGGACGGATGAACGAGGCGGATGAGGTCGACCGGATCGTCGGGGCCTGGAACACCCAGCGGCCCGACCTCGACTTCTCGCCGCTCGAGGTGCTGTCGCGGATGGACCGTCTCACGCGACTGCTCGACCGCGCGCGCAGAGACGTGTTCCGGCGCAGCGACCTGGAGCCGTGGGAATGGGACGTGCTGTCCGCCCTGCGCCGAGCGGGCGCCCCGTTCCAGCTCTCCCCCAAGCAGCTGCTGCAGCAGACGCTCGTCTCCAGCGGCACGATGACCAACCGGATCGATCGGCTGGTCGGACGCAGGTTCGTGCGGCGCGAGGCAGACCCCGACGACGGACGCAGTGTGCTGGTCACCCTCACCGATGACGGCCGGATCCGCGTCGACGCCGCGATCACACGCCTCGTCGACGTCGAGGCCGACCTGCTGCAGGGGCTCTCCCGCGGCGACCGCGAACGGCTCGCCGCGCTGCTGCGCAAACTCAGCCTCAGCTTCGACGCCTGACGCCTGGGTCCTCGCTCAGCCGAGCAGTCTGCGATTCTTGTCGACGACCCCGGCGGGGAGGCCCGCCACGATGTCGGCGAGCGAGACGGCCGAGAGCGACTCCCGCCACGCCTCGTGCGCGTCGCGCATCACCGCGGCGAGCGCGCAGGGCTGCGTGCAGTCCTCTGGGCGCGCGGCTCCCCTGCCCTGCTGTCGCAGCTCCCGGCAGACGTAGGGGTCGGCCGCACCGTCGACAGCGGCGACGAGGTCGAGGATGCTGATGCGCTCAGGGATGCGCGCCAGGCGGAATCCGCCGCGCGGACCGGTGCTGCCGGTGAGGATGCCGGAACGCACGAGTTTCGCGAGCTGCTTGGAGAGGTACGGCCCCGGCACTCCGAAGTGCTCGGAGAGCTGAGCGGCCGACACCGTGGCGCCCGAGGGCAGCTGCGCGATCACCGCGGCGGCGTGCAGCACCCACTCGGACGTCTCGGGAAGTTTCACTTGCCCATCCTACCCACAACTCTATATTGTGGACATGTAATATCCATGATTAAGGAGCGGACATGCGCATCGCGGTGGCAGGCGGAACCGGACGGATCGGACGACTCGTCGTCGAAGAGCTGAGGCGGTCGGGACACGAGGCCGTGTCGTTGAGTCGTTCCGAGGGCGTCGATCTGCGCAGCGGAGACGGCCTCGCCTCGCGCCTCGCGGGAGCGGATGCGGTCATCGACGTCACGAACCCGCCGGTGGCGACCGTCGAGGAGGCCGAGGAGGCGTTCACTGCGATCACCGCCACACTTCTGCGGGCCGAGCGCGACGCCGGGGTCGCCCATCACGTCGCCCTGTCCATCGCCGCGCTCGACGCCGTCGACGGCAACCCGCACTACTTCGGCAAGCGCGCCCAGGAGCGGGCCGTCGCGACAGGCCCGATCCCCTTCACCATCGTGCGCGCCACACAGTTCCACGACTTCCCCGCCATGATCGCCGAGTGGTCTGTCGTCGACGGCGAAGGCGTCGTGCCTCCCCTGCTGTTGCAGCCCATCGCCCCGGCCGACGTGGCCGCCGAGCTCGTCGCGGCCGCCACCTCGGCGCCGCTCGACGGCGCGGTCGAGATCGCCGGACCCCGCACGGAGGACGCCGTCGACATGGCGCGACGCACCTTCGCCGCCCGCGGCCACGACCTTCCGGTGCGCGCCTCCTGGCGTGAAGCGGCGCTCGGCCTGGAGTTCGCCGGCGAGGTGCTGCTGCCATCCGCCCAGGCGCGCCTCGCGCCCACGCGGTTCGACGAGTGGATCGCGGACGGCGCACAGTGAGCCGGGCCGTGCGGGGCGGCACAGTGAGCCGCCCCGCATCGCCTCACACCTCGGGGTCGACGACCACGACCACCTTGCCCGTCGCACGTCCCGACTCGACGCGCTCCTGCGCGGCGACGAGCTCGTCGAGCCCGTAGCTCGAGTCCACGTGCACGATGAGCCGCCCGGCGTCGGCGACCTCGCCCACGCTCCCCAGCTGGGCGCCGTCGGCCGTCACGAGGATCCGCGACACCGGTGACGCGCCCCAGTCGCCGAGCAGTCGCGCGTCGTCGTCCGTGAACCCCGTGATGGTGATCACGGCGGTGCCCTCGGCCACGGCCTGACGCGGCGGCAGCGTGTCGTCGACCGTGACGATGACGGCATCCACCCGCTCCACCGCGGCGAGCGCCTGATCGTCGCGATAGTCGATCACCTCGCGCGCACCCCAGCCGCGCACGAGGTCGTGCTTGGCCGGGCTGGCCGTGGCCACGACCTCGGCGCCTCGGGCGTGGGCGAGCTGCACAGCGAAGTGCCCCACGCCTCCGGCTCCGCCCAGCACGAGGACCCTCTGCCCCTCGCGCACGCCAGCGGCCTCCAGGGCCTGCCAGGCGGTGAGCACAGCGAGCGGCGCCGCGCCCGCCTCTGCGGTGCTCCACGCCGATGGCACGGCGGCGAGGTCCGCATCCGCCACCACCGCGTACTCGGCGAGCGTGTGCGCGGCATCCGGGAACGCCGCCAGGGCGAAGACCCGATCGCCGACCGTCCAGCGCCCGACGCCGGGCCCGACGGCGGCGACGGTGCCTGCCACGTCCCACCCCGGACGATCGGAGTAGCGGATGATGCCGAAGTCCCTGGCCGCGGCGCGGATCTTGACGTCGACGGGGTTCAGCCCCACCGCGCCGACCCGCACCAGCACCTCTCCCGCTCCTGGCTCGGGCGTCGGGACCTCGACCACGGTGATCACGTCGGACGCGGGTCCGCCGCCGGTGTACTGCGCTGCTCGCACGGGTGTCGCCTTTCTCTCGCACGCGGCCGTCCCGACCGCGTGTCTTCAGCCTGCCCAAGGTCGCGGGTCGAAAGAAGTGTCCAGAAAGACAACATGTGTCACGATAGAGCCATGCATAACGTGGTGATCGTCGCCCTGCCCGGCGTCTTCCCCTACGAGCTGGGCGTGCCCGCCCGCTTCTTCCGTGCGGCGCAGAGCCACGGCGAGCCGCTGTACAACGTCACGACCTGCACTCTCGACGGGCGTCCGGTCGGCACGAACGCCGACTTCTCCGTCGCGCCGACAGCCGATCGCCGCGCCCTCGAGACCGCCGACACGATCATCGTGCCGCCGTGGGCGGATGCCGAGACCGCCGACGACCCCATCGGTCTCGCCGCGTACGCAGACCGCCGCATCGTGAGCTTCTGCACCGGCGCGTTCACGCTCGCGGCATCCGGCATCCTCGACGGGAAGGAGGCCACGACCCACTGGTGCGCCACCGAGGCGTTCTCGCGCCGGTTCCCGCTGGTGCGCCTGCGCCCCGACGCGCTCTTCGTCGACAACGGCCGCGTGCTCACTGCCGCCGGCGCCTCCGCCGCCGTCGACGCGACCATGCACCTCATCGCCACCGACCACGGGGCGGCCGTCGCCGCGGAGGTCTCGCGCATCACCCTCGCCGCTCCCCATCGCGACGGAGGGCAGCGTCAGTTCATCGCGCGTCCGACCGTCGCCCCGGCGCCGAGCGGCTCGGCCGGTCAGATCCAGGCGTGGCTGCTCTCCCGCGTCGACGAACCGCTGTCGCTCGCCGAGGTCGCCGCGCACTTCGGCGTGAGCGTGCGCACGCTGACCAGGCGCTTCCGCGCCGAGACCGGCCGCACTCTCGGCGACTGGTTCGCCGACGCCCGCGTCGACAGGGCGCGGGAGCTGCTGGAGACCACAGACCTCCTGGTCGACGACGTGGCCGTCCGGTCGGGGTTCGCCACCGCCGCCGCGCTGCGCAAGCACTTCCGCGACCGCCTCGGGCTCGCGCCCCAGCAGTACCGCTCCCGGTTCTCTCGGGCCGCGTAGGCTTGACGGAATGGGCATGCCCTCCCCTCTCCCCGTGCGCGACGGCGTCGGTGCGACGCGTCTGCACGTGCCGATGACCGGCTCCTGGCCGACGGTCGCGGCGTACATGGTGGAGCGCTTCTTCCATCTCGACCCAGAGCGTCTGCTGGTGCGGTTCGACCGCGGCGAGATCGTCGCGCGCGACGGGCGGGCGCTGAGCCGCGACACCCCGCTCGGGGCGGAGGAGTTCGTCTGGTACTACCGCGAACCCCCGGTCGAGAAGCAGATCCCGTTCGAGATCGAGGTGCTGCACGCGGATCGCGACCTGGTGGTGGTGGACAAGCCGCACTTCCTGCCGACGACGCCAGGGGGCAAGTACCTGCAGAACTCGGCGCTCGTGCGTCTGCGCAACCTCCTCGACATCCCCGAGCTCACCCCGATCCACCGGCTCGACCGTGCAACGGCCGGACTGCTGATGTTCTCGGCACGTCCGGAGACGCGCGGCGCGTACCAGCTGCTGTTCGAGAACCGCGCGGTGCAGAAGGTCTACGAGGCCGTGTCCGCCCGGCCGGCCTCGTGGGACGGGTCCGCCTTCCCGCTCGTCTACCGCAACCACATCGTGAAGAATCGCGGCGAGGTGTGCGTGCGCGTCGACGACGAGCGTGCGCCGAACTCCGAGACCCTGATCGAGGTGCTCTCGGCCGACGAGCGGGTCGTGCACACGCTGCTGCGTCCGCACAGCGGCAAGATGCACCAGCTGCGGGTTCATCTCGCGGCCCTCGAGCTCGGCATCCTGAACGACGGGTTCTACCCGACCCTGCTGCCCGAGGCGCCGGACGACTTCGACGCGCCCCTGCAGCTGCTCGCACGCGAGCTCTACTTCATCGATCCGCTGAGCGGGCAGCCGCGCACCTTCACGACGAGGCGCACGCTGCAGGAGGCGCCTGAGGGCGCATGATCCTCGTCGTCAGCGACGCATGACCTTGCGCGCCAGGCGGGTGCCCAGCATCTGCACGAGGTGCACGAAGACGACAATGAGCACGATGGCCGCCCACATCACGACGGGCTCGAACTGCCGGAAGCCGTAGACCTGCGCGAAGGCGCCGAGTCCGCCGCCGCCGATGAGCCCGGCCATCGCCGTCATGTCGATGAGCGCGACCACGATGAAGGTGTAGCCGAGGATCAGCGGCCCGAGAGATTCGGGGATCGCGACCGTGAACAGGATGCGCACAGGGCCCGCTCCCATCGAGCGCGCGGCCTCGATGACGCCGGGCGACACCGAGACGAGGTGCTGCTCGACGATGCGGCCGATCGCGAAGGCGGCGGCGAGTCCGATCATGAACGCGCCGGCCGTGGTGCCGATGCCGACGCCGACGACGACCCGTGCGAGGGGCTGGGCGACCGCGACGAAGAGCACGAACGGGATCGGGCGGAAGAAGTTCACGAAGAGGTTCGCGAGGAGGTAGACCACCCGGTTCGGCGCGAGTCCGCCCGGTCGCGTGACGTAGAGGATGACGCCGATCGCGAGCCCGAGCACCCCGCCGAGCACGAGGGCGAACGAGGTCATGTACAGGGTCTCGAGCGCCGACTTCCACAGCTCGGGCCACAGTTCGTTCAGGCGGTCCATCAGCGGGCGTCCTCTCCGGCGAGCTCGGTGACCTCGACCCGCGAGGCGATCGCCGCCAACGCCGAGTCGATCGCGGCATCCTCTCCGCGGATGGCGAGGGTGAGGTGTCCGAAGGCGCGCCCTCGGATGTCGTTGATGCCGCCGTAGACGAGTTCGAAGTCGAGTCCGGCGGAGGCGAGGTCGAGGAACACCTGCGCCTGCGACGAGTCGCCGTCGCGGAACGAGAACGTCACGAGACGTCCCCGGTGCCGCTCGCGCAGGGCGGCGGCCTCCGCGGGCGAGGGGACGCCCTTGATCACGGTGCCGACGAAGCGCTGCGACGCGGGGTTCTGCGGGGCGGAGAACACGTCGAACACGTCGCCCTGCTCGATGACACGGCCGTTCTCCATCACCGCGACCTTCGTGGCGATGGTCTGGATCACGTCCATCTCGTGCGTGATCACGACGATCGTGACCCCCTGCTCGCGGTTGACCCTGCCGAGCAGCTCGAGCACCTCGTGCGTGGTCTGCGGGTCGAGCGCGCTGGTCGCCTCGTCCGCCAGGAGGATCGCCGGTCCCGTCGCGAGAGCGCGGGCGATGCCGACGCGCTGCTTCTGACCGCCGGAGAGCTGATCGGGGTACGCCTTCGCCTTGTCGGCGAGCCCGACGAAGCTGAGCAGCTCGGCGACCCGCGCCTCGATGTCGGCCTTCGACCACCCCGCCAGAGTCAGCGGATAGGCGATGTTGGCCTTCACGCTCTTCGACGCGAAGAGGTTGAACTGCTGGAAGATCATGCCGATGCCGCCGCGCACCTTTCGCAGCTCGCGCTCGGGGAGGGCGGTGATGTCGACGCCGTCGACCGTGATCGTGCCGCCGGTGGCCGGCTCGAGAGCGTTGATCAGCCGGACCAACGTGGACTTGCCAGCCCCCGAGTATCCGATGATGCCGAAGACGTCGCCCTTCTCGATCGAGAGGGTCACATCGTCGACGGCGGTCACGGGGGCACCGCCCGGGGTCGGCGACGGGTACGCCTTCGAGACGTTCGTCAGGTTCACGATCGACATGCAGTGCTCCGGTGGTGCGGTGGGAGACGGAGAATCGGGCGGCGCACAGGGCGCCACCCGATTCTCCCTCAAACGGCGGATGCCGCGAAGACTCAGCCCTTGTGGGCCTTGGTGTCCTCTTCGACCTTCTTCAGCGAGGCGACGAGGTCCTTCACCGGCGTCTGCAGCGCGACGGCGGTGTTGCCGGAGGACTTCTGCAGGCCCGCCTGCACGTCCTTGTCGGTCTGGAAGATCTCGACGAGCTTCTGATAGGTGGGGTTGTCGGCGTCCTCGGCGCGGGACGCGAAGATGTTCACGTACGGCAGCGCGTTCGGGTCGGTCGGGTCGTCCTGGGCGATCGCGTCGGAGAACTTCAGGCCGGCGTCCGCGACGAAGTCGTTGTTGATGACCGCGGCGGCCACGTCGGGCAGCGAGGTCGGGATCAGCGCGCCTTCGAGGGCCGTCACCTTCACCTTGGACTTCTCGGTGTCGATGTCGGCGAGGTCGGAGAAGATCGTGCCGCCGCTCTTGAGCTCCACGAGACCTGCGGACTGCAGCACGAGCAGGGCGCGCGCCTGATTGGACGCGTCATCCGGCACGGCGACGGTCTCGTCCTTGGGGATGCTCTTCACGTCGTCGTACTTCTTCGAGTACAGCCCGAGCGGGTAGATCGCGGTGGAGCCGATCGGCACGAGGTCCTTGCCGGAGTTCACGTTGTAGTCGGCCAGGTACACGATGTGCTGGAACTGGTTGAGGTCGATCTCGCCCTCGGCGAGCGCCGGGTTCGGCTGCTCGTACGAGCCGAAGTCGACGAGCTCGACGGTGATGCCCTCGGCTGCCGCGGCCTTGACGAACGGCGCCCACTGCGCGTCGCCCTTGCCGACGACGCCGATCTTGACGGTCTCGTCCGTCTTCGCGTCGCCGCCGTCCGAGCCGGCGCCGGTCGAGGCCGTGGCGCAGCCTGCGAGGGCGAGGAAGAGCGGCACCGCGGCGAGCGCGGCGATGAGGGAGGTGGTGCGACGGCGTGCTGTGCGTCGAGTCATGGGAGGGTTCCTCTCTTGGGGGACTCTCCACGGTAGGCAGCCGTCCGCACGGGGGCGGAATCGAGTGTCACAGAGCGTCACAGCGGATGCCGGCACGCGCCGCGGCGCTGCCGCTACTTGCCCGTCCCCGCCGTGAGCCCGCCGACGATGAAGCGCTGGAGCCAGAGGAAGAGGATGACGATCGGCACGGTCAGCAGCACACACCCGGCTGAGAACACCCCGAGGTTGGTGGACTTGTCTCCCAGGATGATGCCGTACAGCCCCACGGCCACCGTCTTCACCGAGTCGTCCGTCAGGAAGATGCTCGCGAGCAGGAAGTCGCCGATCACGCCGATGAAGCTGAGCAGCGCCGCGACGGCGAGCGCCGGGCTCACCAGCGGAAGGATGATCCCGATGAACGTCTGCCAGTGACTCGCTCCGTCGAGGGTCGCCGCCTCGTCGAGCTCGCGAGGGATCGAGTCGAAGAACCCTTTGAGGACCCACACCTGCCCGAGCGCCCCTCCCATCAACACCAGCCCGTATCCGAGCAGGGTGTTGAGCCCGATCGCCGGGAACACCTCCCCGAACCTCGCCACCATCATGAACAGCGCGACGGCGGCGAGGAACTGCGGGAACATCTGGGCGAACAGCAGCGCGAGAAGCCCGCCGCGCCGCCCGCGGAACCGGAACCGGGAGAAGGCGTACGCGGCCAGCGCGCTGCACAGCACCTGGCCGCAGGCGACGAGCGAGGCGACCAGCAGCGAGTTCATCAGCCAGACCACGAACGGCCCCTTCTCGCCGCCGAGCAGCCGGGAGAAGTTCTCCAGGCTCAGCCGCTCGGGGATCAGCCCTGACGCGGCCACCGTGCCGAGCGGGTTGAACGAGGCCGACACGATGTACAGCACGGGGAACAGCGCGAAGGCCGCCGCGAGGAGGCCGACCACGTGCCGCCATCCGACCCGGCGCCACCAGCGCAGTCCGGTAGGGCGTTCATCGCTGCGGAGCGTCATCGGAGATCCTCCCAGTGTCTGGTCGCGCGGAACTGCACGGCGGCGAGGGCCGCGGTGATCACGAAGAGCACGGTCGATCCGGCCGCGGCGAGCCCGAATCGTGCGCCGGAGTCCCCGAACGCGAGCCGGTACACGGCGCTGATCAGGATATCGGTGTGCCCGATCTGGCTTCCCGGATCGAACGGCCCTCCCCCGGTGATCAACTGGATGGCGTTGAAGTTGTTGAAGTTGAACGCGAACGCGGCCACCAGCAGCGGAGCGACGGCGATCAGCAGGAGGGGGAATCGCACGCCGAAGAAGGTCCGCACCGGACCCGCTCCATCAAGGGCGGCAGCCTCGTCCAGCTCCTTGGGCAACGACTGCAGCGCGCCCGTGCAGATCAGGAACATATACGGGAAGCTCGACCACACGTTGGCGAGCATCACCGCCCCCTTGGCGAGCACAGGGTCGCCGAGCCAGTCGATGCGGGCGCCGCCGAGCATCGCGTTGATGAGTCCGAAGTCCTGGTTGTAGAACGTCGACCACACCAGGAAGCTGATGAACGTCGGGATGGCGTAGGGGATGATGAGCGCCGCTCGGTAGAGACGCCGCCCGCGCACGAACGGATCGTCGAGCGTCGAGGCGAGGAACAGGCCGATCCCGAAAGAGATCGCCACCGACCCGACCGAGAACACGAGCGACCACAGGAAGGCCGAGCCGAAGGAGTCGCGCAGGACCGGATCGGTCAGCAGACGGAGGTAGTTCGAGGCTCCGACCGATTCCTGCCAGCTCTGGTCGAACGCCCTGGTGCCGTCGGCGCGGACGAAGTACGACCGGTCGCCGATCTGCTCGACGTGGAACACGTCCCCCGACACCCGATCGCGGAGCACATCGTCCTCGGCCGAATACGTCAGGGTGGGGGTGCCCTCCACGGCGTTGCTGATCCCCTGCGCACGGATCCCGCCGCCGGGCACGGGCACCACGAGTTCGCGGAGCCGGTCTCCGATCTCGTTCACCTCCTTCGGCGAGAGGATGCGCAGTCCGGAGGCCGCGGTCACCCTGCCGTCCCGCACGGTCGCGTCGGACGGGGAGAGCACGGTGAGCCCGTCGCCGGTCCCGCGCAGTGCCTCCCCCGATCGCGGATCGACGAGCAGCAGCACGAGCTCCCCGTCGGCATCCGCGTCCGGTCGCGCCACGGCCATCGTGTAGGCGACCGCGTCGTCGGGCTGCGCGAAGGATCCGGCGACGATCGAGGCGATAGCCTGCTCCTTGGTGCCGCGCGCACCGTCGCCGAAGTTGGTCGTCGAGATCTGCACGTTGAACGCGATCGGCACGACCACGAACACCGCGAGGAAGACCGCCCCGGGCAGGAGGTACTTGGCCGGCACACGGCGCCGCCCCGCGTACACCGCGAAGAACAGGGCGGCGATGATCCACGCGCCGCACAGCATCATCCAGTCGCCCGCTGCGATCAGCACCGGGGTGACGCCGACCAGGGTTCCCGCGACACCGCCGAGCACGACGATCTTGAGCAGGAGCGCGGGGACCGAGGTGGTCGACCCGAGCGTCAGCCGCGGGCCGATCCCCTCTCCTCGATCACTCTCCCTTGGCCGCAATCGCCTCGCCCGCCTTCTGCATGGTCGTGATCGGATCGGCACCGGAGATGATGGCCGCCTGGGCGCGTCCGAGCGGCTCCCAGACGCTGGCCATCTGCGGCACGCTCGGCATCGGGGTTCCGTCGGCCGCGACCGCCGCGATCGCCGCCGTGTCCGCGTCGGCCGCCGAGACGGCGGCGAGGACCCCGCGGGATGCGGGCGGACGCGGGTCGTTGTCGTAGAGCACCCGCTGCACGGCATCCGTCGTCGCGAACCCGGAGACGAACTCCTGGGCGAAGGCACTGTTGGCGCCGTGCGCGGCGACGTAGAACGCCTGCACGCCCACGAAAGGCTGCGCCGGTCCCCCGTCGGCGAACCCCGGGATCGCATCGATCGCATAGGGGATCCCTGCGGTGCGGATCGTGGAGAGCGCCCAGGGCCCCGACACGAGGTACGGGCTCTTCCCCTCTGCGAACAGGGCGATTGCGTTGTCCACCGTGATCGAACGTGTGAACACGCCTCGACCCTGCTCGCCGTACTCGGCGAGCCTCTGCGCGAACGCGAGGGAGCCCTCGGCGCCGACACCCAGGTCGTCGGGGTTCCATCCGCCCTTTCCGTCGGCGCCGAAGAGGTAGCCTCCGGCGGACGAGTAGAACGGCTGCATCGAGTAGGCGTCTCCCTGCTGGCCGACCTGGAGACTGAGCACGCGTTCTGCGGCTCCCGCGGCGACCACGGCCTCCCCCGTCGAGACCAGATCCTCGAACGTGGCCGGCACGGACGGGGCCAGATCGGTGTTGCGGTAGAGCACGATCGACTCGAACGCGTACGGGACACCGTAGACCTGCGAACCGAGGGTGACCGCGTCGAGGGCGACGGGGACGAAGGAGTCCTTGGCCTCCGCGCTCAGCACGACGGGCTCGATGGAACCGTTCTGCACGAGGTTGCCCACCCAGTCGTTCGGGCCGACCACGACGTCGGGCCCGAACCCGGTGTCGTCCGCCGTGATGAAGTCGCCGGGCAGATTGCTGACCCCCTGCACCGACACGGTGATGCCGTTGTCCTCGGCGAATTCCTGCGCCACCTCGTCGAGCACGGGGGCGACGGCATTGTTCGTCCAGATGACGAGGTCGGCGCGGTCGCCGCCGCCGGGCGCTCCCGTCACGGGGGCGGGGTCGGGGGCACCGGCGCACGAGGCGAGGAGCAGGATCGCGGCGGCGCCGCTGAGGAGGGCGCCAGCGCGCCGGACGTGGGTGTGCATCGTTGCAGGTCCTTCGGGTCGGGTTCGGGTCAGGAGTGGTGGGGGTCGACGTCGTCGGGAACGGTCCACCCGGAGATCCGGATGTCCATCGTCCGGTCTCGGTCCGCGCGCACGGGGCGGCGCACGAGGTCGCCGGCTTCATCGAGTCCGTCGATGCGCCAGCCGCGGCTCACCGTGCCGTTGAGGCCGACACCGCGCGGGAGCCGCCACGAACCGCGGTAGCGCCCCGGAGCTTCGCGTCGTGCGAGCAGGCCGGAGAAGTACACGAGCTCGGCCGGGTCGTCGGCGGGATCGGGGGCGACGATGACGACCTCGACCAGGGCGACGTCGTCTCCGGCGAGCACCTCGACGGAACCGGTCACCTCGCTCGCCCCGGCGATGCTGACGACGTCGACGACGCCGATCTCCGCCGCGCGCAGCAGGCGGGACGACGTG
The DNA here is from genome assembly GCA_017744855.1 of Microbacterium sp. GTDB lineage: Bacteria > Actinomycetota > Actinomycetes > Actinomycetales > Microbacteriaceae > Microbacterium. The sequence goes on along the minus strand of JAGIAK010000009.1, from coordinate 6,744 downwards.
CGCTCCAGAGCCGGCGCCGGGGACCAGGTCGTCTGCGAGGTGAGGACGCTGTAGACGCAGCCGTCGGCACGTCGCCCGGTCGGCGCCGGATCTAGGAGCTCTCCGACGGCGAAGCCACCCTCGACGGCGCTGACCAGCGTGGGAGGGCCGTCCGCGCCGAACAGGTGCAGCAGAGCGCTCTCGACCCGTTCCGCCCAGGCGTGCTCGTGGTGGATGGCGTCGGGGTCGTGCCGGTAGCGCAGCTCACGGTCTGGTTCGTAGCCGAGGTCGTCGATCAGCGAGTCGACCAAGTCCCGCACGGGGCGGACCATGATCAGCCCCTCCATGCCGCCGATGTCGATCCAGAGGCGCGACGGCCCCTTCTCCGTGAAGCGGGCGTGCACGCACGTCTCCTCGAGGGTGTCGGGATCGACGGCGACGAGGAACGGAGACAGCACGGCCGCGAGGCCGAACACGTCGGGGCGACGGAACGAGAGGTGGTAACTGACGAGACCGCCCATCGACGATCCCATCACCGCGGTGTGCTCCGCCTTGTCCGAGATGGCGTAGCGCCGGCGGAGCAGGGGCAGGAGCTCGTCGACGAGCAGGCTCTCGTACTGCTCCCCGCGCGGACGGGTGTTCGGGTCGCGGGGGTAGGGACGCACGTGCGAGTACTCGGCGCCGCGGTCCGCTCCGGCGTTCGAGACCCCCGCCACGACGAGAGGCGGCACACGTCCGTCGCCGATGAGGCGGTCGAGTGTCCGGTCGAGGTCCCAGCTGGGCTGCAGGCCGCGCTCGGAGAACAGATGCTGTCCGTCGTGGGCGATGACCACGGGATAGGGGCCGTCCTCGGGCGAGTACCCGGGCGGGAGATACACGAAGACGTCGCGTTCATTGCCCAGCGCCGCCGAGGCGAACCCGGAGATGATCTCGACGCTCATCGCGCGACCTCCCAGATGCCGTAGCCGGACCCGTCCAGGGGCAGCGGGGTGCCCGTGACGAGGTCTCCCCCGCCGAGCAGGCTGCGGCCGGACACGGGGGAAAGCAGAGCCTCGTGCGGCCCGCGGCTCACCGCGACCAGGATCGTCTCGTCCGCCGTGGCGCGTTCGAAGATCATCACGTCGTCGGACGCGTGCAGCCAGCGCAATCCGCCGCCGCGGAGCGCCGGGTGCGTTGTACGCAGGGAGATCAGCTCCCGGTAGGCGTCCCAGGTGTGCTCGTCCCACGAGGCGCGCGCCCAGGGGAAGGGCCGCCGTCCATCCTCCAGGTGCACGCCCTCGACGCCGACCTCGTCGCCTGCGAACACCATCGGCATGCCGGGGAGCGTGAACAGAAGCGCGGCCGCCAGCAGTTGGCGGTCGGCGCCGGCGATGCTGCGGAAGCGGGCGGTGTCGTGGGAATCGAGGAGCGTCAGGTTGTGGGTGTACGACTGCCACGGGATGCGCGACGAGTACCGCGTCATGACGTCGACGACATCGGCGGCCGTGTACGGCGGAATGGCCCCAGGGGTACCCCAGAACTCGTCGGAACGCACCGACGCCAACCATGCCCAGACCGGACGGGCGAAGCCGGCGTACGACATCGTCCCGTGCCAGCCGTCACCACGTAGTGCGCGCGAGGCGTCGAACTGGTTCTCCGCCAGCAGGAGGTGGTCCCCGAGCGTCGACCTCGTGCGCTGTGCGACGAGATCGTTGAGCTCGACAGCGCCGTGCCGACCGGCCGATTGCGCCACGTCGACGCGCCACCCGTCGAGCCCCCACTCGGTCACGCCCCGGGCGATCACGGAGTCGGAACCGTCATAGAGACGACGACGGAGTTCGGCGGAGCGGTGGTCGAACGTGGGCAGCGTCGGCACGCCGCAGAACGACGCGTATCCACCGTCCTCCTCGATGAAGTAAAACCCCCGCTCGACGGAGTTCGGGTCGGCGAGCGCCCTACGGAACCACTCGTGGCCGTCGCCGGAGTGGTTCAGCGTGATGTCCCCCAGCACGCGGATGCCGCGGGCGCGGGCGGCCTCGGTGAGCGCGATGAGCGCGGCGTCACCGCCGAGCTGGGGATCGACCTCCTCGAAGGTCGTCGAGTCGTAGCGGTGGTTCGACCCGCTCGGGAAGAACGGCGTGAGGTAGAGGGTGTTCACCCCGAGCTCGACGAGGTGGTCGAGCTTCTCGGCGACGCCGTAGAGGTCTCCTCCGTACATCTGCTGCAGGGCGCCCTCGCGACCCCAGAGCACCGGTTCCTCCCACCCCGCGGCATGCGCCCAGTCGGGCGGGGCAGGGCGCTCCCAGTCCGCGGAGCGGGCGAATCGATCGATGAAGACCTCGTAGACGATGGCGTCGTCCGACCACGCCGGCGCAGGAGCATACGCGGTGATGACGAAGTCCGTGTCATCGGTGACGTCGGTGCGCGAGAGTCCGGCGGCCGTGAGCCAGAGCAGGCCGGTCGGTGTGCGCAGGAGGAATCGATAACCGAGCTCGACGTTGATCAACGGGACGGATGCCGTCCACCACTGCTCCCCGTCGGCGGCCGTCTCCGTGCGCTCCGCCGCATCGAACCGCGGCTCGCCGTCGGGCGTCGAGCGCACGTGCACAGCGGTGACGTGCATGGATCCCGCCACACGCACCCTGAGCTCGACCGTGTCGCCGATGGACGGGTGCGGGGAGCTGACGTACAGGGGCGAGCCATCGTGGTGGGCGGGTGCGAAACGCAGCGTTTCGTCGTGTTTCATCGCGAAGATCCTTCATGCAGTGCTCGGGTGGCGGAGCGTCCGCCGCCGAGTCTAAGATCGGGTTCCAACGGCATGCAACGTTTTGCAACTTGTTTCAAGGAGGCACGATGACCCGTCCCTCGGTCAGGGAGATCGCTCGTCGCGTCGGCGTCAGCCCCGCCACCGTCAGTCGCGTGCTCAGCGGCAAGCCAGGGGTCGCCCCCGACACCAGGGACAGAGTGCTACGTGACGCTCGCGAACTGGGCATGCTCACCCGTGCGCACTCCGGAAGCGCGCTGGTCGGCATCATCGTCCCCGAACTCGACAATCCCGCGTTCGCGCTCCTGGCCGGCGCCGTCGAATCCAAGCTCGCTTCGCACGGCATCGTGGCCTTGATCGGGAGCTCCACCAAGCACGGCCCCACCGAACTCGACTACCTGAGCGTGCTCCTCGAGCAGGGCGTGCGCGGACTCGTGCTCATCTCCGGGCGCCACGCCAATCCCTCAGCGGATCACGGCTTCTACCACGAGCTCCATCGCGAACGGATCCCGATGGTCCTGGTCGGGGGGCGCGTTGCGGACCTGCCTGTGCCGACCGTCGCCTGCGACGAAGCGACAGGCACGGCGATGGCCGTCGCCCACCTGCACGATCTCGGTCACACGCGGATCGGTCTCGCCGGCGGCCAGCGATACCTGCTGCCGTCGCAGAACAGGCTTCGCGGTTATCTCGCGGCGATGCGCAAGTTCACCGGGGGCGTCGACGAACGTCTGTACGCAGAGACCGACTTCACGATGTCCGGCGGGGCGTCCGGCGCGCGGCGGCTCCTCGACTCCGGTGCCACGGCGATCGTGGCCGGCAACGATCTGATGGCTCTGGGCGCCGTGATGGCCGCGCAGGAACGGGGCCTCCGCGTGCCCGAGGACGTCTCGATCATCGGTTACGACGACTCGTTCCTCGCCGCCCACAGCAGCCCCGGACTCACGACCCTGCGACAGCCCATCGACGAGATGGCCGCCGCCGCCGCATCCGCCCTCGTCGAACAGGTGAGCGGGTACGAGACCCCGCCCGTCGACCATCTGTTCCGTCCGAGTCTGGTCGTTCGGCGTTCTAGCGGAGCGTTGACACCCCCGGGAGCCGGGTCCGCCGGGCGGTGACGCGCAGACACACCGTCACCGTCAGTCGAACTCCTCGATGCCCTGCAGGCGCACCTGCTCCAGGTCGAGGCGGGCGACGATGCGCCGCACGACGAGATCGTCGACCGCGCCGGAGCGACGCAGGCCGAAGAGCACCTCGCGTTTGCGATCCAACAGCGCGAGCTTGAGCCTGGTGTGCTCCTCATGACGGATCAGCGGGGACCTCTGCGCGATGTCGACCGCGGTCGACGTGGCGATGATCCGCAGGGATCCCGATGTGCCGGCATCCGTATCGATCGCGTCGAGCCCCGCGCCGTCGAGTCCCGCGCCCTCGTAGGGGTCCGGCTCGTCGAGCAGCGCATCGAGGGCGTCGGCCTCCGCGTCGACCAGCGCCTGCTCCCTGGCGAGCGCCTTCGCGTTGGCGAACTCGAGCATCTGATAGCCCTCGCTACGCACGCGGTCCAGAACCTCCTGGCCGATCCCGTGCTCGACGGCGAGATCGTCGAGCGCCGCCAGCGCGGCTCCCGAGATCGTGCGCTCGGCGAGCTCGTACTCTTCGATCTCCGCCGTATCTGCCGGCAGATGCGCCCATCGCACGATGGCGGGCAGCAGCGGCCCCTGGGCGAGCAGGCTCAACAGGATGACGCCGGCCGTCACGAACACGATCTCGTCGCGCCCCGCTCCCCCGACCTCCGTCGGCACCGACAGGGCGATCGCCAGCGACACCGCTCCGCGCATACCCGCCACGGTCGACACCACGCGGGCGCGCGGCCGATGTGCGCGGGCGATCACGGACCCCGTGATCCTCTGGAACGGCACGCTCAGCAACTGGAAGAGATAGCGCACGACGACGAGCGCCGCCCACACCGCCACGGTGATGAGCACCAGCCTCCCGATCGCCGCACCCGAGATCTGGTGCACGACGTACTGCACCTCGAGCCCGATGAGCACGAAGAGCGCACCGTTGAGCAGGTAGACGCCGAACGGGAAGGCCGCCTCCGCCTGGCGGCGCGACGATGCGGTGGTGATCCGCGGCGACACGAAGGCGATGGCGAGCCCGGCGACGACGACCGCGAGCACGCCGGACGCGTGCACGATCTCCGCGAGCAGGAACGCCGTGAACGGCACGAGCAGCAGGGTCACGTTGATGACGGCGGTGTTCGTCGACCGCCGCAGCAGCAGGTATGCGAGCGCGGCGATCACCGCGCCGGCGAGGATGCCGCCGAGGTACGACACGAGGACGCTCCAGGTGATGCTCAGCGGCGTGACCTGGCCGCCCACGGCGAGCGACACGGCGATCGCGTACAGCACCAGGGCGGTGCCGTCGTTGGTGAGGCTCTCGGCCTTCAGCTTCATGAACATCCGCCGCGGGAGCAGGCGTCCGAGGGCGGCGACGGCGGTGGCGTCGGGAGGGGCGACAGCGGCGCCGAGGATCAGGGCGATCTCCCACGGCATCCCGAACAGCACGCCGACGCCGGCGACGGCGAACGCGGATGCCACGACCAGCAGCGTGCTCATCGGCAGGATGTAGCGGAAGTCTCGGCGGATCGACCGCAAAGACGTCGTCAGGCTCTCCCAGAACAGCATCACGGGGAGGAACAGCAGCAGCACGGTCTCGGGCGGCAGCTGCACCTCGCGCAGGGCCGGGACGAACCCGAGCACCAGTCCGAACACGACCAGGACGAGCGGCAGCGCGACGCGGATGCGCGGCGCGAGCAGCGCGCCGGCGAGAATCGTCAGTCCTAGGAGGACGGTGACTTCGAGACCTTCCATGTCAACCTCTCAACAGCGCTGACTGAAGGATATTCCTCCGCGGGATCGCGTGGTCAGCCGATCTGCTCTGTGAGCTCGAACCAGCGCAGTTCCAGCTCCTCGATCTCGTCCTCCCTCTCGCCGATCTCCTTCATCTTCGCGCCCAGTCCCTCGTAGTCGGACTGGTCGTGATCGGCGAGGGCGTGCTTGGCGGCATCCACCTGCTCCGTGAGCTTCTGGATGCGCCGTTCGAGCGCGGCGATCTCCTTCTGCGCCGTGCGCAGCGCCGCCCCGTCGAGTCCCTTCGGCGCCGCGGCCTGCACGGAGGCGGGCGTCGACGCCGCCGCATCCTGCCGCTGGCGCAGACGCAGGTACTCGTCCACACCGCCGGGGAGGTGGCGCAGGTGCCCACCCAGGATCGCGTACTGCTGGTCGGTGACGCGCTCGAGGAAGTAACGGTCGTGGCTGACGACGAGCAGCGTGCCAGACCAGGAGTCGAGCAGGTCCTCGATCGCGGCGAGCATGTCGGTGTCGAGGTCGTTGGTCGGCTCGTCGAGGATGAGCACGTTCGGCTGATCGAGCAGCACGAGCAGGAGCTGCAGGCGACGCTGCTGCCCGCCGGACAGATCTTTCACCGGAGTGGAGAGCTGCGCCGACGAGAAGCCGAGGCGCTCCAGGAGCTGACCGGGCGTGAGGTCCTGCTCCTTCGAGCCGGTGCCGAGCGTGTACGAGGTGCGCAGGCCGGACACGACGACGCGCACGGGGTCGTTCCAGTGCTGCTCGAGCTCGTCGAGGCGCTGCGTGAGCGTCTGCACCTTGACGGTCGTGCCCCGTTTGACGCGACCGCTGGTCGGCTCGACCGTGCCGGAGATCAGTCCGAGCAGCGTGGACTTGCCCGCGCCGTTGACGCCGAGGATGCCGGTGCGCTCCCCCGGGGCGATACGCCACTCGATGTCGCTGAGCACGACCTTGTCGCCGTAGGAGACGCCGGCGTCGAGCAGATCGACGACATCCTTGCCGAGGCGGGACACCGCGAGCGACTGCAGCGAGATCTTGTCGCGGATCTCGGGGACATCGGCGATCAGCTCGTTGGCGGCGTCGATGCGGAACTTGGGCTTGCTGGTGCGGGCGGGAGCGCCGCGTCGCAGCCAGGCGAGCTCCTTGCGGGCGAGGTTC
>JAGIAK010000099.1 GCA_017744855.1 Microbacterium sp. | reverse complement strand
CGTCGCAGTCGATGACGATCGTGTTCTCGCCCAGCGCCTTGGTGTCGACGACGGCCCGCAGTGCGCGGCCGATGAGCCGCGAGATCTCGTGCGTGCGTCCGCCGATGCGCCCCTTGACGCTCTCCCGGTCGTTGCGGCTGTTCGTCGCCCGCGGCAGCATGGCGTACTCGGCGGTGACCCAGCCCTTGCCCTTGCCGGTGAGCCAACGCGGCACCCCGTTGGTGAACGACGCGGTGCACAGCACCTTGGTGCCGCCGAAGCTGATCAGCGCTGAGCCCTCGGCCTGCGCGCTCCACCCGCGCTCGATCGTGATCTCGCGGAGCTGGTTCGTGGAGCGGCCGTCGGCACGGACGATGGATGACATGGACTTCCTTCTGTCGGGGGTCGAGAGTGTCAGAGCGATTCGATGACGGATGCCGGCAGGTCGATCACGCCGGTCTGCACGAGCTGCACGTCACGCACCTCGTGGCCCATCAGGCGGTTCGCGAGCGCGGTGAACTCGGTGGCGGAGTCGCCTGTGGCCTCATAGACGTAGGTCGCGACCGCGTCGGGCGAGGCGAGCAGATCGTCGTGCACGAGACGCCGGTAGACGTCGCCTGCGGTCTCGTCGTCGCTCGAGACGAGTGTGACGCCCTCACCCATGACGTAGCTGATCGCGCCGCGCAGGAACGGGTAGTGCGTGCAGCCCAGCACGAGCGTGTCCACGCCGGCGTCGCGCAGGGGCGCGAGGTAGTCCTCGGCCACGGCGAGCACCTCCGGCGTGCCGGTCACGCCCGCTTCGACGAACTCGACGAAGCGGGGGCACGCGGCCGTGAACACCTGGAGCCGCTCGTTCACCTCGAGCATGTCCTGGTAGGCGCGGGAGCCGATCGTGCCGACGGTCCCGATCACTCCGACACGGCCGTTGCGCGTAGTGGAGACGGCGCGACGCACCGCGGGGCCGATGACCTCGATGACCGGCACGTCGTAGCGTTCGCGAGCGTCGCGGAGCATTGCCGAGGATGCCGTGTTGCAGGCGATCACCAGCATCTTGACGCCCTGTTCGACGAGGGTGTCGAGCACTTCGAGCGAGTACCGGCGCACATCGGCGATCGGCTTCGGCCCGTACGGCGAGTGCGCGGTGTCGCCGATGTACACGAACGATTCGCGGGGCAGCTGGGCGCGGATGGCCCTGGCCACCGTCAGCCCGCCGACACCGGAGTCGAAGATTCCGATCGGGGCGTCGTTCATGACTCCCCAGCCTAGTCCGGAGGAGGCGGCGCACGGGTCGCCGCGCACGGGTGTCCGCACAGGGCGCGCGCCGCCGCGCTCACTAAGCTGAGCGCATGACGACGTCGACGGCGCTTCTCACCGACCGCTACGAACTGACGATGCTCGCCGCCGCGCTCCGCGACGGCACCGCGTCCCGTCCGAGCGTGTTCGAGCTCTTCTCCCGGCGCCTCTCCGGCGGCCGCCGGTTCGGTGTGGTGGCCGGCACCGGGCGCCTCCTGTCGCTGCTGAGGGAGTTCCGGTTCGGCGACGACGAGCTGCGCTTCCTGCGCGACAACCGCGTCGTCGACGCCGACTCGATCGCCTACCTGGAGAAGTACCGGTTCACAGGCTCCATCCGCGGCTACCGCGAGGGCGAGCTGTACTTCCCCGGCTCCCCGATCCTCACCGTCGAGGGCACCTTCGCCGACGCAGTGGTGCTGGAGACCCTGGCCCTCAGCGTGCTCAACCACGACTCGGCCGTCGCCACCGCGGCATCGCGCATGAGCATCGCCGCCGGGGAGCGTCCGCTCGCAGAGATGGGCTCACGGCGTGCGGCCGAGCACTCGGCCGTCGCCGCCGCCCGCGCGGCGTACATCGCCGGCTTCGGCGCCACCAGCAACCTGGAGGCCGGCCGCCGCTGGGGCATCCCGACCATGGGAACGGCCGCCCACTCCTGGACACTGCTGCACGACACCGAGGAGCAGGCGTTCCGCGCGCAGATCGACAGCCTCGGCGCCGGAACGACGCTGCTCGTGGACACCTACGACATCCGCACCGGCGTCGAGACGGCGATCCGCGTCGCCGGCACCGGGCTCGGCGGCGTGCGCATCGACTCGGGCGACCTGCCGATCGTGGCAGCCGAGGTGCGCGCCCAGCTGGACGGGCTCGGCGCCACCTCGACACGGATCACGGTCACCAGCGACCTCGACGAATACGCGATCGCCGCCCTGGCCGCCTCACCCGTCGACGCGTACGGCGTCGGCACCTCGGTGGTCACCGGCTCGGGATATCCGACGGCGAGCATGGTCTACAAGCTCGTGGCCAGACAGGATGCGGACGGCGCATGGATCGCCGTCGCCAAGGCCTCGGCCGACAAGGCCTCGCACGGCGGACGCAAGGCGGCCTTCCGGACGCTGGTCGACGGTGTCGCCACCGCGGAGACCGTCGTCGTGTCAGACGGCTTCGAGAAGCTCGGAACGCCGGCGGAGCACCCGGACGGACGCGCACTCCAGGTGACCTTCGTCGAGGCCGGGGAGATCGACACGTCTGCAGAAGGCGTCGCCGGGACGGCATCCGCGAGGGCGCACCACCTGCGCGTGCGCGAAGAGCTGCCGGTGCGGGCTCTCGCCCTCAGCAAGTCCGACCCCGCGATCCCGACGGAGTTCGTCGACGCGGTGTGAGGCCGGTCAGCCGACCATCGACTCGTAGATCTCCTTGCACGTGGGGCAGATCGGGAACTTCTCCGGGTCGCGACCCGGGGTCCACTTCTTGCCGCACAGCGCGCGAACCGGCTTGCCGGTGATCGCCGACTCGAGGATCTTGTCCTTCTTCACGTAGTGCGAGAATCGCTCGTGGTCGCCCGGTTCGAGGTTCTCCTCCCGGAGGAGCTCTTCCAGTTCGCGATCAAGCGTTGCCACGCCGCCCTGATCGGGGCTGTCCAGCGGAGTACTCATTCCGCGATTCTAGCCGCGTCCGTGCCCACGGTGGGTCGGGTCACGCGGTCTCGACGAACTCCATCAGCCGCTCGCCGCCGCGTTCGAAGATGCGGCCGCCGACCGCGACGCCGATGATGAGCGCTCCGACGCCGGTGGCGATCCCGGCCCAGAGCGTCGCGGGCGCGTACTGCGCCCCCTCTGCCGCCGTCAACACGAACAGCCACAGCGTGGGGATGCTCACGACGATGGCGCCGAGGAAAGCGGCAGCGGGACCGTACGCACCGCGCGACGTCGGTCGCTGCGGCTGCTGGAACGGGCTGTCTCCCGGACGCGACACCGCGTAGGGGGCGACGACGGACACGACGCTCGAAGCGCCGAGCGCCGAGAGGAGCAGGCTCGCGGCGAGCCCGGTGAGAGGCAGGAGGAGGCGCCAGTCGGAGATCCACAGCAGGGTGAGCGGCACAGACACGGCGAGCACGGGAACAGCGACGAGGATGACGGGCACCAGCCGGCCGAGGCGGTCGGGGATGCCGCGCACGCCGCTGGCGACGTGCGTCCACAGGGCGGTGGAGTCGTAGGCGACGTCGTTGTGCGGCAGCCAGCCGAAGAACAACGCCATCACGGGAACGGGCACCAGGGCGGCGACCTCCAGCGGGACCCCCGCGACGAGCAGGGGCAGCACGGTGAGGACGCCGGCGACGGGCACGACGATGAGGTTCATGATGTAGCGGCGGTCGCGCAGCCAGTACACGAGACTCCGCGCAGCGATGGCCCCGAACGGAGTGGACGGGAGGAGGCCGAACCAGCCGAGTCCCGTCCGCTCGCGCGAGGACACCGGCCGCTCGGTCGTGGTGAGCAGGCGCCGGACCAGCCAGCTCCACAGCAACCACAGTGCGGCTGCGGTGAGCACGGCGATGACGAGGGCGACCCACGCCCCCGCCCCGTCGCCGGCCGCGAGCGCGAACAGGAAGCCGGACGGCGCCGCAAGCGGAGTCAGCGCGACGGTGGAGGTGATCGACGCCACTGCCTCCGGCACGCGACCGTCCCACTTCAGTGACGCGAGGAACACGGCGACGGGGAACGCGATGACGATGATCGCCAGCGCGAACAGCGCGGTGAGCTCCCGCGAGCGGCGTTCGGGGAGCACGAGGGAGCTGACCGCCATCCCGATGCGCGCGGCGAGCACGGTGGAGACGACCCCGACGATGCCGACGAGCACCGCGACCGGCCAGGGCGTGCCCAGTTGAACGGCGACGATGGAGACGCAGACGTTGACCGCGACGAGGGCGAAGCTGGGCACGCTGACGAACGCGGCGAGCGCGAGGATCCAGGGCATGTGGCGCTCGTCGACCCCGAATACGGCGAAGCGTCGCGGATCGAGCTGGTCGGTCGAGCCGACGAGCATCGGCCCGACCAGGAAGCCGAGCAGGATGGCGGCGCTGCCGAGCACGATCACCGTGCGGGCGACGGCGACGGGAGCGTCGTCGAGGCTCAGCACGGCGGCGCACACGACGGACGTGAGCACGACGACGATCGCGAGCAGGCCGATGGTGCGTCCGCGATGGGCACCACGCAGCGCACCGACCAGGAGCGCGGCCCTCAGTCGGAGAACGTGTGCAGCCACTCGAGCCCCTCCACCTCGCCGGTGCCGCCGGACAGCTCGACGAAACGCGCCTCCAGGGTCTGGCCTGCGCGCACCTCGTCGATCGTCCCCTCGGCGAGCACGTCGCCGGCCACGATGATGGCCACGCGGGAGCAGACGCGCTCGACGAGGTCCATGCCGTGGCTGGAGAGGATCACCGTTCCCCCGTGCGCCACGTAGGCGCGAAGGATGTCGAGGATGACGGCGGACGACACCGGGTCGACAGCCTCGAACGGCTCGTCGAGCACGAGCACCCGCGGGGAATGGATCATCGCCCCGGCGAGCATGATCTTTTTTGTCATGCCGGCCGAGTAGTCGGAGACGACGCGGCTGAGCGCGTCGCCGAGGTCGAAGGCCCTGGCGAGGTCGCCGACCCGCTTCTCGATCACGTCGGAGGCCAGGCCGCGGAGCAGACCGTAGTAGTAGAGCAGCTGGCGGCCGGTCAGCCGGTCGAAGGTGCGCAGGCGGTCGGGCAGGACACCCATCACGCGCTTCGCCGCGAGCGGCTTGGCCGCCTGGTCGATGCCGCAGATCACGACGCTGCCGGCGTCTGCGCGCAGCAGTCCGGCGACGATCGAGAGCGTGGTCGTCTTGCCCGCCCCGTTCGGCCCGACGATCCCGTAAAAGGATCCGGCCGGAACCGTGAGGTCGATGCCGCCGACGGCGGTGTGGTCGCCGAAGGACTTCACCAGACCGCGGATGCGGATGGCCTCGACGGCGGATGCGGCGGAATCCCCGTCGTCCGCCGACGGCACTCCGCCCGCACCTGTGGCGGAGTCGACATCGACCTCGTCCGCTCCGGCATCCGCCGATTCAGCGACGTCCGAGGCCTCCGCGTCCGTGGCGCCGGTCTCGGCGGACTGCTGCACGTCCTCCGCGGGCGCTTCGACGGGCGCTTCCTCCACAGGAGTCTCCTCGAGGTGGATCTCCGCGACGGGAGCCTCCGCGGCGGGGGTCTCCTCGACAACGGCCTCCGCCACAGAAGCCTCCACCACAGGAGCCTCCGCGATGGGGGCCTCCGCGATGGGGGCCTCCGCGATGGGGGCCTCCTTGACGGGCGCGTCTGCGGTGACCTCTTCGGCGGCCTTCGCCGCAGCCTTTGCCGCGGCGGTGCGCGCGGCGGCCGTCTTGGCCGCAGCGGCCTTGGCGGAGCTGGCCTTCGATGCGGACGCCTTCGCCGTGGTCTTGGTCGCGGCCGCCTTCTGCGCCGCGGTCTTCGCCGCGACGGTCTTCGAGGCTGCCGCTTTCGCCGCCGCAGGCTTGGCGGCCGTGGTCTTGGCGGCCGTCGTCTTGGCGGCCGTCGTCTTCGCTGCCGTGGTCTTCGATGCCGTCGTCTTCGACGCCGTGGTGCGTGCGGCGGCGGGTCGCGCGGTCGTCCTGGCGGCGGTGTTCTTCGCCGCCGCAGTGCGGGCTGCCGACGCAGACGTCTTCCTCGGCGCGGCATCCTTCACTGGCTCTGAGACGACCTCGGCGGTCGCCGCGGCCTTCTCCGCCGCGGACTTCGCCGCCGTGCGCGCGACAGGCGGCTTCTTGGCCGGCGTCCTACTGGCAGGACTCTTCCTCGCCGGCGTCTTCTTCGCGGGCGTGTTCGCGGCGTCGGCCACCTCTTCGGTGCGGTCGTCGGGGGAAGCAGTCACCGTCCTACGGTATCAACGGGGGCCGGGATTCTTCGGTGAACCGCAACATTTCACCCGGACAGCACCCGAGGTAGGCTGGACGCGAGAGCACATCCGTCGAATCTGAGTGTTGGGTGTGTACTCGATCACGAAATGGCAACGGGGCCCTTCTGCCCCGGGGCTTCCCAGGCCGAATCGCTACCATGAGATCGGCACGACGAAGTGTCTGGTCGGTGAACCGACCGTGAACACAACTTCCCCTAGGAGCTCTCGTGACTCTTCAGACCGTCATCCTCGCCGCAGGCATGGGTTCGCGCCTCGGCCGTGCGCTGCCGAAGCCGCTCACCGAACTGAGCGACGGCCGCACGATCATGCGTCAGCAGCACGACAACATCCGCGCCGCCTTCGGCTCCGATGCGCGCATCACCACCGTGGTCGGCTACCGCGCCGAGACGATCATCGAGGCTTTCCCCTCCGTCAACTACGTGCACAACGAGCGCTACGACGAGACCAACACCTCGAAGAGCCTGCTGCGCGCCCTGGGCGCGACGGGCAAGTCCGGCGTGCTGTGGATGAACGGCGATGTCGTCTTCGACCCGATGATCCTCGGCCGCGCGGCCGCGTACATCGAGCGCGACCAGTCGTTCGTCACCGTGAACACCTCCAAGGTCAGCGACGAAGAGGTGAAGTACACGGTCACCGCCGAGGGCTTCATCAAGGAGCTGTCCAAGACCGTCAAGGGCGGGCTCGGAGAGGCCGTCGGCATCAACTACATCTCGTCCTCGAACAAGAAGGCGTTCATGCGCCAGCTGCAGCGTGTCGAGGACCAGGACTACTTCGAGCGTGGTCTCGAGCTCGCGATCGCCGAAGACGGACTGCTGCTCGAGCCGATGGACGTCTCTGACCTGTACGCGGTCGAGGTCGACTTCGCCGAGGATCTCGAGCGGGCGAACCTCTTCGTCTGATCGTCGTCACGAAAGCCCGGACCATTGCGGTCCGGGCTTTCGGCGTTTTCGCGGCTGACGTTCCTAGGATCTGAGGCATGGGCCAGAAGGTGCACAAGATCCATTCCCTGCCCGACGACGCCCCGTGGGACGGTGGCCTGCCGCCGGCGGGGTCGAGGGAGCACCCCGTCGCCGTGCGCGGGCTCGACCGGGTGCTGGCGATCCAACGACCTCTCGTGCTCGCGCACATCCGCAGCATCCGGCTCCGCAATCCCCGCGCCACGCCGGCCGAGATCATCCGCATCCTCGAGCGCCGCTACCTCGCAGCGGTCACCGCAGGCGGCGCCGCCGTGGGCGCGACGGCCGTCGTGCCCGGCATCGGCACGGGCGTGACCCTCGCCCTGTCCGGCGTCGAGACCGTCGGCTTCGTCGAGTCGACTGCGCTGTTCGCGCAGTCGGTGGCCGAGGTGCACGGCATCGCCGTGTCGAACCCCGACAGGGCGCGAGCGCTGGTGATGACCCTCATGCTCGGAAAGGAGGGTGTGGCCCTCGTCTCGCAGCTCGCGGGCCAGGCGGCCGGCAGGTCGGGAACGCGATCGTCCTACTGGGGCGAACTCGTGACGAAGTCGCTCCCCCGCGCCGCGGTCGGCCCGATGGTCGACCAGCTCAAGAGCATGTTCATGAAGCAGTTCGCCGCCAAGGGCGGGGCGTCGTTCCTCGGGAAGGCTCTGCCGTTCGGCGTCGGGGCGGCGATCGGCGGCGCCGGCAACAACATCCTCGGGCGGCGCGTCCTCACCACCTCCCATCAGGCGTTCGGCGCCGCACCGGTGCTCCTCCCCCGAGAGCTCGAGCCCATCGAGGGTGCGGAGAAGATCGAACTGCGGATGCTGCACGGGGCGCAGTTCGTCGGCGGAGCGGTCGCCGGCGCGGCCGGGACGGTCGCGCGCGGCGCCGGCTGGGCCGGTCGCAGAGTCGCCGCGGCCGCACGCCGCCGCCCCCGCGGCGCGGTCGAGGCCCCCGGCCAGGACGCTCCAGGCGGGCACTCCCTGCCGACCGCGATCGGCGACGCCTCCTCCACAACTCCCCTCACCTGAGCAACCGTCCACAGCCTCCCTCCTCCCCCCACGAATCACGGCGGAACGTCGGATGCCGCGCCTAGCGTGGCCGCCATGCTTCAGCCCTTCGCCCCCGAGGCTCCGCTCGCCTACCGGATCCCCTGGCACGTCTCGGTCGACGATCCCGCCCATCCCGTCGTCGTGAACCACGGCTTCGAGGCCGCGGATTTCGTGCGCGTGTTCCGCGACGACGTCGGGCCCGAGCGCACCCAGCTCTGGGGACGCGTACTGCCGGCCGAGAGCGTCGAGCTCTGCCTGTGCACTGCGGGCCTCGACGAGATCGTGGTGACCGTGGCCTGGTTCCGGCAGCTCGACGGACTCGAGTACATCTGGAGGTTCGTCGTATGACGACGCGCCCGGACATCGACGACGCGGGTTTCACGCCGCCGGGGATATGTCAGTACCCTTCCCAGTTGACACACTCCGGCCGGAGGGCCATTCTCACCACACGGGTCACATCAGACACTCCGGTCACAGGAAGGCGCAGACGATGCATGCATTGACCGAAACTCCGAGATTGACGAGGCTCGCGATCCTCGTCGGCATCGCCGCAGCCACCGTCGGGATCATCTACGGCTACGATTCGTCGAACATCGGCGGCGCGCTGATCTACCTCACCGAGGAGTTCAAACTCGATGCGGCCGGTCAGGGACTGCTCGCGACGACGGTCGTCGTCGGAGAGATCGCCGGAGCGCTCTTCGGCGGCGCGCTGGCCAACCGCATCGGCCGAAAGCCCACCATGGTGCTGGTCGCCGCGACCTTCACCGCCTTCTCGCTCCTGAGCGGCATCGCGCCCAACCTCGAGTTCCTCATCGCGGCACGGTTCCTCCTCGGACTGACCATCGGCGTCTCCGTTGTCGTGGTCCCTGTCTTCGTCGCCGAGTCCGCGCCCACCCGGTCGCGCGGCGCCTTCCTCGTGCTGTATCAGGTGGCGACGGTGAGCGGCATCGTGCTGGGCTACCTCATCGCGATGGCGCTCGCCCCCAGCGGCAGCTGGCGGTGGATGCTGGGACTCGCCGCCGTCCCCGGGATCATCATCACGCTGCTGCTCCTGCGCCTGCCAGACACGGCGCGCTGGTACATCATGAAGGGCCGCACCGCCGAGGCCCGCACGGCCCTGCAGCAGATCGAGGGCGATGCGGTCGACATCGACAGCGAGATCGAGACGATCACCGCCGGCTTCGCCACCGCACATACGTCGAGCTGGCTCGACCTGTTGCGCCCCCCGTTCCTCAGGGCGACGCTCTTCGTCATCGGCCTCGGGTTCTTCGTGCAGGCGACCGGCATCAACGCGATCGTCTACTACAGCCCGAGCATCTTCAAGTCGATGGGGTACACCGACCACGTCACCCAGCTCGGGCTCAGCGCGCTCGTGCAGGTCGCCGGTCTCGTCGCGGTGTTCATCGCCCTGCTCGTGATCGACCGGATGGGCCGCCGGCCCGTGCTCCTCATCGGCATCGGCACGATGATCGCCGCCAACGCGCTTCTCGTCGGCGTGTTCATCGCCGGCGGTGGCGCCTTCGACGGCCCGCTCACGGTGCTCGGCTTCATCGGCCTGATCCTCTTCACTGCGGGATTCACCTTCGGATTCGGCTCCCTCGTCTGGGTGTACGCCGGCGAGGCCATGCCTGCGCACCTCCGGGCCCTCGGGGCGACGGTCATGCTCACCGCCGACCTTGTGGCGAACGTCATCGTCGGCCTGCTCTTCCCCTCTCTGCTCGAGTCCGCGGGAGGCGCCGGCACCTTCGGCATCTTCGGGGTCATCGCCGTCCTCGCGTTCGGCTTCGTGCTCTGGATGGCGCCCGAGACCAAGGGGCGTCCGCTCGAGGACATCGGTCAGTTCTGGCAGAACGGCGGATCGTGGACGCCGAAGAAGTGACGGCGGCAGTGAGCACACGCCAAAGGATCGCTCGCCCCGTTGTGGCGAGCATCCAACGGTCCCGGTCGCCCCGGCGCTAGGGTGGAATCCGTGACGGAAAAGCCCGAACTCTTGACCACCGCCGGCCGCATCGCAGACCTCCGCGCTCGCTACAACGAAGCCGTCGTCGACGCGGAGAAGATCGCCAAGGAGAAGCAGCACGCCAAGGGCAAGATGACCGCCCGCGAGCGCATCGAGCTGCTCGTCGACCCGGGCAGCTTCGTGGAGTTCGACGAGTACGTGCGTCACCGCACCACGGCTTTCGGCATGGACCGCAACCGCCCGTACGGCGACTCCGTCGTCACGGGCGTCGGCACCATCCACGGCCGCACCGTGGCCGTGTACTCGCAGGACTTCACGACCTTCGGAGGCTCGCTCGGCGAGGTGTCCGGCGACAAGATCATCAAGATCATGGAGTTCGCCCTCGCCGGCGGCATGCCCATCATCGGCATCCTCGACTCGGGCGGCGCGCGCATCCAGGAGGGCGTGCTCGCGCTGAGCAAGTACGGCGAGATCTTCCGCCTGAACACCCGTTCCTCCGGCGTCATCCCGCAGATCTCGATCATCATGGGCCCCGCGGCCGGCGGTGCCGTGTACGGTCCCGCGCTGACCGACTTCGTGATCATGGTCGACAAGACCAGCCAGATGTTCGTCACCGGGCCCGACGTCATCAAG
>JAGIAK010000098.1 GCA_017744855.1 Microbacterium sp. | reverse complement strand
GCGACAGCGGGTACGTGTCCTCGGTGTCGCGGTTCACGACGTCGCCGAGGGCGGTGTCGATCGCGGCCATGGTGTCGGCATCGAGCTTCACGCCGGAGGCCTTGACCGTGTCGGCCAGCTGCTCCGGACGCGAGGCGCCGACGAGCGCCGCGGCGATGTTCGGGTTCTGCAGCACCCACGCGATCGCGAGCTGCGGCATCGTGAGTCCGGCATCCGCCGCGATGGGCTTGAGACGCTGCACGGCCTCGAGGAGGTCGTCGCGCAAGAAGTCCTTGATGAAGTGCGAGCCCGAGTGCGGGTCGGTCGCGCGGGACCCCTCGGGAACCGGCTGGCCTGGCAGGTACTTGCCGCTGAGCACGCCCTGAGCCATCGGCGACCAGACGATCTGCGAGATGCCCAGCTCCTCGGATGCCGGCACGACCTTGCCCTCGATCACGCGCCACAGCATCGAGTACTGCGGCTGGTTCGAGATGAGCTGCACGCCGAGCTCCTTGGCCAGCGCATGGCCGGCGCGGAGTTGCTCTGCCGTCCACTCCGAGACGCCGATGTAGAGCGCCTTGCCCTGACGGACGATGTCGGCGAAGGCCTGGAAGGTCTCCTCCAGCGGAGTCTCGTAGTCGAAGCGGTGCGCCTGGTAGAGGTCGACGTAGTCGGTGCCGAGGCGCGTCAGCGAGCCGTTGATCGACTCCATGATGTGCTTGCGGCTGAGGCCGGTGTCGTTGGCGCCCTTCGGCCCGGTCGGGAAGTAGACCTTCGTGAAGATCTCGAGGCCCTCGCGGCGCTGACCCGCCAGCGCCTTGCCGAGCACGACCTCCGCTGCGGTGTTGGCGTAGGTGTCTGCGGTGTCGAACGTCGTGATGCCCGCGTCGAGGGCGGCGTGCACGGTCTTGACGGCGGCGTCGTCGCCGACCTGGGAGGCGTGGGTGACCCAGTTGCCGTAGGTGATCTCCGAGACCTTGAGACCGCTGTTGCCGAGATAGCGATAGTTGACCATGCGTCCACGCTACCCGTCGGCGCCGACACCGGATTCGAATAGCGTGAATGGCTCTGTCTCGGCCTGACTCGGAGCCATTCACGCGACTCGAAACGGCGTCGGGTCACCTCACAGGGTCGCGCGGTACTCCCGCCACGCGTCGCCGAGCCGGCGCACCGCCTCAGCGAGCACATCGTCCGGCGCGGTGAACGGGATGCGGATGTGGTCGTCGGGCGAGACGGATGCGGCGAACGCGGCGCTGCCGGCGATCGAGACGCCATGCGTCGCGGCCACCCTGGTGAGCGCGTCGGCGGACCCCGTTGGCAGCTGCGCCCACAGGGACAGACCCCCGCGGGGCGGCACGGCCGTCCAGTCGGGCAGGTGCTCCGCCATGAGGTCCAGGAGCAGCCGCAGCCGTTCCCCGTGCACGCGGCTGTTCGCCCTGCGCAGCTCGTCGGCGTGGGCGAGCAGGTCGAGGGCGAGCAGCTGCGCCGGCACGCTCGTGGACTGGTCGGCGAGCTGCCTGGCGCCGCGCAGCCGTCGCACGAGCACGGGGTCGGCGCGCAGCCAGCCGATGCGCAGCCCCGCCCACGCCCACTTCGACACCGATTCCACCACGATCACCGGGGCGTCCGGCCGCTCGGCCGCGAGCGACGGGGGCACGACGCCGTCGAAGGAGATGCCGGCGACCACCCTGTCCTCGATCACCGGCACCCCGTATTGCGCGGCGAGCTCGGCGAGACGGTGCCTGGTCGCGGGCGGCATCCGCGTTCCCGTCGGATTCTGGTGGTGCGGATTGACGGCGACGAGCGCGGGGCGCAGCCGCGCGAGGGCGAGCTCCAGGGCGTCGACGTCGAGCCCGTCGGCGGTCATCGGGATGCCGTGCACGGTACCCCCGCGCAGACCGACGGAGTCGGTGACACCCGGCCACGTGACCTCCTCGGCGAGCACGACGTCGCCAGGGCCGACGAGGGCGTTCACCACGAGGCTGATCGCCTGCTGCGCGCCGTGCGTCACGAGGATCTGCTCGGGCGTGGTCGGCGTGCCCTCGGCGCGGAACAGTCCGGCGATCTGCTCGCGCAGGATGGCGAGGCCTGCGGGGTCGGTCTCCGGCAGCAGGGCGAGATCGAGCCGCGGCTGGTGGTCGGTGATGAGACGCACCGCCAGCTCGGGGATCTGCGGCACGGTGCGCAGCAGATCGATCGCGTTGGGCAGGGCCGAGAAGAGCGCCTCTCCGCGCGACGGCCTCGTGAACGGCACGGCGGATGCCGGCACCCCGGCCACACGGGTGCCGCTGCCCTGCCGACGCTCGACCAGACCGCGCTCGGCGAGATCGGCGTAGGCGGAGACGACCGTCCCCCGCGAGACGGATGCCGCGGCGGCGAGTGCGCGTTCCGCGGGCAGCCGGTCGCCTGGACGCAGCTCGCCGCCCGCGATCAGCACCGCGACCCCGCGTGCGAGGTTCGCGGCGAGGGTGCCGTCGCCGTGCGTCCAGCGTCCGAGGCGGGCAGCGAGGCGCTCGGACGAGACATCACCCGCGTGCACGAGCGGCGCGGCGTCGCTGCGGGCCGCACCTCCGGAAACGGCCGTATTCTGGTCCACTGGCAGCCCATTGGCCCTGTCCGAGACGCTCATAGAGCCCGATTCTGGACCAATGGACCAGTTACACACCACCCTCGCCGAAGATCGTGGTCCAATCCCGTCCGATTGGACCCCGTCCCCCACCTCCTCCCGCGGCGCTCGCACGTCGACCGCTCAGACCGCGCCGTCCGGCTCGCGAGTCGCGTCGTGCGCATCGATCGTCGATGCCCCCTCGCACCGTCCTGCCGCGCTCCCCGCAGACCTCGTGCCTCTCGATCCCGAGTGGACGGTCGACGACCTCCTCGCCTTTCTGTCAGACGACGCGGTCACACACGACCCTGCACTGCGGCATCCGCTGTCTCGCCTGGAGCAGGCGCTCACGGGAGCGAACTGGACGAGAACGCCGTCGACGGTGGCGCTGATCCGCTCGATCGCAGAGTCCGTGGGCCGCGCGCCCGGACTGCGCAGCAGCCGCCTCGGGCATCTCGTCGGCCAGCATGCGGTCGACGCGCCCCTCCGGTCGTGACGTTGCCCCACGCCGTTGCGTGAAACACCGTGGCGGCGCGAGAACAGCGTAGGTGCACACCTTCGCCACGCGCGCGGTCCGCGTGGTCGCCAGACCGTGTCAGCCCTGCGCCGGCAGGAGTGCGACGCCGGTGCGAGGGGCCGTGCGCGCCGACATCACCGCGAGCACGACGAACGTGACGAACGCCGCGACGCTCACTCCGTACAGCGGCCACGCCCACGGGGAGTAGTCGGCGCCGCTGATGCCGTACGCATCGGCGAGGCCCATGCCCGGCCCGAACGAGGCGAAGAAGTACGCCGGAGCACCCAGCACCAGCACCACGAGGAACGGCATCGCCGTGGCGACGGCAGGCGTTCGCGCGGCGATCATCAGGCCGGCGACGACCAGCGCGATGACGACGCCGACGGCGAGGATGCCGAGCACCATGCCGACGTCGATCCTCTCCCCCGCGTCGCTCATCCCGGCGCGGATCTCGAGGAGCGTGCGCCCTGGCACCGCGGCCAGCGGGTTGAGCACGAGGATCTGCACCGCCGCCATCGCGGCGTAGAGCGCGACGGCGACGACGCCGACCACGGAGACGAGGATCGCGGGGCGCCGTGAGGTCATGCGCTCACGCTAGGGGCGCCGGCTGGACTTCCTCTGTGCGTGGCGCCTCCATGCGAGGCTCATCGGTGCGAGGATCGCCCTCGGCGCTCGCCTCCGTGCGGGTGTCGTCTTCCGCGCGCGCCTCCGCACGCATGCGACGGTCCGCGCGGGTCTGCGGAGCCACCGCGTCGTCGACCGCCGTCGAGGACGTCGAGACGATGTCGGCACGGTCTCGGAATCCCTCGGCGGTGACCTTGTCGAGCGCGACCTGCTTGCGGATGGCGGCGGCCTTCTCGTACAGCGTGGGCTCGCCGTAGGAGGTGAGCACCTTCACGAGCACGGGCAGCAGCTCGATCATGAAGAACAGCGCGGCGATGAGCCAGTGCGCCCACAGGATCGTCGGCTCCTTCTCGCTCAGCCGGTTCAGCCCGCTGATCTGGCTGAGCAGGCCGATGGCGCCCGCATTGCCCTGAGCCACGGCATCCGCCCTGGCGTTGTACGCGGCGAGCGCCGACTCGTAGGTCTTCTGCGCGGCGGGCAGCTGGGACTGCGCCTCCTCGCGGTTCTTCTTCTCCGACGACGCGGTGTTCTGCTTGGCCGAGGTGCCGGCCGCCGCCAGCTCGTCGTTGGCGGTGCGCAGCTGCGCGGCGAGTGCGTCATAGGTCTGCTGCGCCTCGGCGAGCTGGGCCTTCGCAGCGTCGGAGCTGGCACCCTGGCCGTTCACTCCGGTGCAGCCGGGGACGGTTCCTGCGCCTTCGCCCGTCAGCTCGCACTGGTAGAGGGTGCGGGCCTGATCGATGACGGCCTGCTGTGCGGTCATCTTGGCGGTGAGGTCGTCGACCGTGGACTGGGCGGCCGACTCGCTGGCCGACGAGGAGTCGGTGCCGGCGACGATGCCCGTCGCCGCCTGGTTCTCCAGCTGCGCGACGCGATCGGATGCCGCGTCGAGCGCCTTCTTCTCCGGACCGTTCTCCAGCGCGTCCTGATCGGACTGGGCCTGCGTGATGTTGGTCGACGCCACCTCGCGGGCGATGTCGTTGTGGAAGATCTGCAGCACGAGCGGCTCGGCGACGACGAAGCCGATGATCGCCGCCATGATGACGCGGGGGATCGCGAGCCCGATGAGCCGCCACACGTTCTTCGTCGACGACATGGTCGAGGTGAGGAAGCGGTCGAGGTTGAAGATGATGAGCGCCCACACGATCGCCAGCGGCACCGCCAGCCAGATCGCCGCCTGCACACCGGTCGTCAGCGCGAACAGCATGGAGATCGCGGACACCAGGGCGGTGCCGGCGAGCACGAAGAACATCTGCACGAATCGCGGGGTCTCGCCGGGGACGCGGTCGAGGATCTCGCCCTCCGCGCCGCCGAGGATCGCGAGGGTCCGCAGCCGAGAGCCTGGCACGCGCGGCTTCTTCTCGCGCTTCGGACGCGGAGTCTTCGGGGTCTTCGCGCGCGGAGCGGATGCCGGTGCGGCCTCGATCGGATCGATGACGGCGGTCGGTTGCGTCGCCTGGTCGACGGCGTTCTCCGCGGTCGCCGAGCCGGCGCCGGTGGGCTCGAAGGCCCGCAGGAACTCGAGGTCGTCGTCGGTCACCGTACCCTCTGGGGCGTCGGTCTCGAACGAGATCCGCCCCTGGGAGTCCATCCGGCCGGGGCGATGCGCGGAATAGGCCATCCTTCGAGGGTAGGAAACCCCGCCTGTGCATAGCCCGGATGATCCCTGCGAGACGTTCACAGGTTCGGGGTGCGGACGGGCGCCGACGGTGTCAGGCTTGCCCCATGAAGACCCTGCTGCTCGCACGTCACGCGAAGTCCGACTGGGGACTGCCGGGGCTGTCGGATCACGACCGTCCGCTGAATGCGCGGGGGCGACGGGATGCACCGGCCATGGCCAGACGCCTCGTCGACGAGATCGCGCTCGATCACCTGGTGTCGAGCACCGCCGTCCGCGCGCGCAGCACGGCAGCGGAGTACGCGGCGGCCTTCCGTCTCGCGGTGATCGAGGAACCGCTGCTGTATGCGGCATCGGCCCGTTCGATCCTCGCGATGGCGGCGGCGCTGCCCGACGACAGCGAGGTCGCGATGCTCGTCGGGCACAATCCCGGCATGAGCGACGCGGTCTCCGAGCTGACCGGCGCGTTCGTGGAGATGCCGACGTGCGCTGTCGCGGAGTGCGCGGTCGACGTCGGCTCGTGGGCCGAGCTCATCGAGGGGTCGGGACGCCTGCTGCGGCTGCGCACGCCCCGCGACGGGGAGTAGTGCGGGGCGAGGAGAAGCCCGCGGCAGGAGCAGCCCGCGGCGAGGGCCGTGGCGAGGGCCGCGGCGAGGGCCGCGGCGAGGGCCGCGGCGGGGGGTCGCGGCGGGAGTATCCCGAGGGCACGCCGTCGGGCGCCGACGAGTGCGGAATGCTCCCGACGCCCCACCCCAGCGACGACGCCCCACCTCGGCGACGTCTCCCAGGTGGGGCCTCGGCGGGCAGGTGGGGCGTCGGCGGGGGAACGACGCGGACGGGTCAGGCCCCGATGTGGCGGGCCAGTTCCGCGTCGAAGGTCGCCGCCTCGTCGAGATGGGGCGCGTGGCCGGCGTCCGGCAGCGCTACCTCCCGGTAGGACCCGCCGTTCGCGGCATACCGGTCGAGCACCGCGCGTGTTTGAGTGACCATCGGCTGCGGTGGCGCGACGTCGGCACCCGGCCATCCGGGGATCACGCCCAACAGGCCCAGCTGATTGAGGTCGAAGAACGAGGCGTCGGAGACGATCGCGTCCTTATCGCCGTGGATCCACAGCACCGGGGGCTTGACGGCGAGATCGACGATGCCGGAGAGGTCGAGATGCTGAGGCGCCATCGTGTTCAGCACACCGCGAGTGCCCGCGGCGAAGCCGGGCCAGTTCTCGGATGCGACGGCATCGCCCGGGTAGTTGTCGATGCCGGTCTTCGTGGTGAGCATCGAGGCGACCCAGGCGTCTTCATTCCCTTCGTTGAGCTCGGGCTTGGCGACGTAGGCGGTGCGGTAGACGGTGCGTGGCGAGGTCTGCTCGTCTCCGCTCGTGTCGCCGGCATCGAGCCGCGCGACGAAGTCGGGGTTCGCTCCGCCGCCGCCTGTGCCAGCGCCGTCGGCGTCGTTGCGGATGCCGTCGGCGCCGTGCGTGCCGCCGAACCCGTAGGGGGACACCGGGGCTTCGAGCGTGAGCGACAGCACGCGTTCAGGTGCGTCGAGGGCGATCTGCATCACGACGCCGCCACCCATGCTCCAGCCCACGAGGTGCACGGCGTCGAGGGAGAGCGCGTCGAGCACGGCGCGCACGTCGTCGGCGAAGTCGCGCAGGCCGCGGGTGGCGTCGACCGGCGCGGCCTCGCTGTCGCCGAAGCCGCGCAGGTCGATCGCCAGCGCCCGCACGCCATCGGGCAGTGCGAGCATCGTCGGCTGGTAGAACGCGGCCGAGGAGACGTTGCCGTGCACGAAGACGACGACGGGGCCGTCGGCGGACCCCGCGCGCTCGAGCACATTGGCGACGTAGCGCGGGGTATCGACCCGGCGGGCGGTGATGCCGTCGAAGAGGGCGGTGGACATGGCGACTCCTTTGTCGGATCGGGTGGTGTTCGGAGGCAGGTGGTCTTCGGATCGGTCTGGGAATGCGGAGCAGTATGCGCGGAAGCGGGCGGTGGGAGCGCAGGCGCGCGGTCAGAGCGGCTCGAGGGCCAAGGCCGCGATGCGGGCGGCCCCGCGGTCGGCGAACAGGATCGTGTAGTGATTGACGTCGTCGACTTCGACGACGTCGAGATGCGGCACGAGGGAGCGAAAGTCCTCCAGGGCACCGGGCGCGTACAGCGGTTCGGCGTCGGTGAGCCCGCGCGGCGCCCTGAGCACCGCCACCGGCATCCGCAGCGAGCGCAGCGCGTCGAGGTACCACTCGGGGCCGTAGAGCTCCGCCCCGTCTTCGAGCATCGCGGCGGCGACCGCCGACGGGCGCGTGCCGTCGAAGTCGTAGCGCGCATACCCTTCGACCGCCGGAGACCAGTCGCGGGCGAAGGCCGGATGCTGCCGCCAGAAGTCGAGATAGTCGTCGGCATCCGCGAACTCCCGCTCCAACCGCGCGGCGGCGGGACCGAGAAGCGCCGCGATGTCGACGTCCTCGATGCTCGCGGCTCCGGGAGGGAGATCGAGCGGGAACCCACCGTCGACGAGCACGAGCCGCGCGACGAGGTCAGGCCGGAGGGCGGCGAGCATCACGACGACGAAGGCGCCCATCGAGTGCCCGAGCACCGTGCGCGCGCCACCGCCGTCGGCGTCGAGCAGCGCCGCGAGATCGGCGGCGTGCGTGCGCAGTCCGTAGGGAGCCGGCATCCGGTTGCTGCGGCCGCGTCCGCGCAGATCGGGAGCGATGAGGCGCCGATCCTGCAGCCGAGCGGCCACTGCTCCCCACGATCGTCCATTCGCCGTGATGCCGTGCACGGCGAGCATCGACGGACCGGAATCCGTGCCGTACACCGTCGTCGCCAGACCGCTCATCGTGCGCTCCATCCGCCGTCCATGACGTACGACGAGCCGGTGACCGACGTCGACGACGCGCCGCACAGCCACAGCGCGAGGTCGGCGACCTCGGCCGGCTCGAGCAGCCGCTTGATCGCGGCCTCAGACAGCATGACCTTCTCGATCACCTCGGACTCCGGGATGCCGTGAGCCAGCGCCTGGTCGGCGATCTGCTTCTCCACCAGCGGCGTGCGCACGTACCCGGGGTTGACGCAGTTGCTCGTGACACCGTGCGGCGCACCCTCGAGCGCAGTGACCTTGGACAGCCCCTCCAGCGCGTGCTTGGCGGTGACGTAGGCGGACTTGTAGGCCGACGCGCGGATGCCGTGCACCGAGCTGATGTTCACGATGCGCCCCCAGCCCCGCTCGTACATGGCGGGCAGTGCAGCGCGGATGAGCAGGAACGGCGCCGTGACCATGATGTCGATCATGCGGCGGAACGTGGCCGGATCGAAGTCGATGATCGGCGAGACCGTCTGGATGCCGGCGTTGTTGACGAGGACGTCGACATCGACGGTGAGAGCGGCCAGGGCATCGAGCTCGGCCAGGTCGATCGCCAGCGGCTCGCCGCCGATCTCGGCGGCGACGCGCTCCGCCCCGGAGGCGTCGAGGTCGGCGACGATCACGTGGGCTCCGGCATCCGCCAGCGCGACCGCGCACGCGGCACCGATCCCGCTCGCCGCCCCAGTGACGAGCGCGGTCCTCCCGCTCAGATCGGTGCCGTACGCGGTCCCCAGCGTGTTTCCCATCTGTGCAGAGTAGTTCATCGCACGAGGCCACCCGATATGCAAAACTGCACACATGGACGCGCGTTTCCCGACACCACCACTCAGCGCAGACGATCTGCTCGTGCTGCTCGCCGTCGCCAGGAACGGGCGTTTCACGACGGCCGGACAGCAGCTCGGCCTCAATCACACGACCGTCGCCCGCCGCATCTCGGCGTTGGAGACGCAGCTCGCCGGCCGCGTGCTCTCCCGCGCCGACGGCGTCTGGGAGCTGACGCCCCTCGGTTCGCGCGCCCTCGCGGCCGCCGAGGAGGTCGAGCGGGCGGTCGGCGGGCTGAACGCGTCGAGCGGCGCCAGGATCGAGGGACTCATCCGGCTGTCGGCCACCGACGGCTTCAGCGGGTTCGTCGCCGCCCCCGCGATGGCGGCGCTGCAACGACGCCATCCCGACGTGTCGCTGGAGATCGTGACCGCCACCCGCCAGGCCTCGCAGCAGCGCGCCGGCGCCGACCTGGAGGTGGTGGTGGGCCGCCCGCAGGTGCGCAGGGCACGGGCGATCCACCTCGCGGACTACGCGCTCGGACTGTATGCCAGTCGCGACTTCCTGCGACGGCATCCCGTCCCCTCCTCCCCCGCCGACCTCGCAGGTCAGCCGCTCGTGTACTTCATCGAGTCGATGCTGCACGTCGACTCGCTCGACGAGGCGCGCCGGGTCGTGCCGGGGATGACGGATGCCGTCGCCAGCACCAACGTCTACGTGCACGTCGACGCGACGAGGGGCGGAGCCGGGTTCGGCCTCCTCCCCGCGTTCCTCGCCGACCAGCACGACGATCTCGTGCGGGTGCTGCCGGACGAGGTCGAGCAGCGGCTGCCGTACTGGCTGGTCGCACGTCCCGACGCCCTGGGCCAACCGGCGGTCGCCGCCTTCCTCGAGGCCCTGCAGGAGCGACTCGACGCCGTGCGCAGGCGGCTGCTCGGCGAACGCTGAGCGTCGATACCCCCGCCCCGCGACGACACCCCTCCTGAAACACGCGTATCAGAGGGGGTGTCGTAGACAGGAGGGGGTGCCGACGTGCGCCAGCGCGACGCCTCAGGCCGGCAGCATCCGCCCCAGCGTCGAGGCGGCGACGGCCATGGCGGTGTCCAGCGGCATGTGTCCGGCAGCGCACAGCGTGCCCAGTCCGTGCACGAGTCCCCACACGCCGAGGGCATCGGCGGGGTCGTCCAGTCCGGCCGCCACGGCCGCCTCGCCCAGCAGCCCCTCCAGCTCCGCGATGAGCGGGGCCATCGTGTCGGTCGGCTCGCCTGGCACGCACACCGCGGGGTCGTAGACGACGTCGAAGCCGTGCGGGTGCTCGACGGCGAAGCGGAGGTAGGCCGAGCCCCCGGCGATCAGCGCGTCGCGCGGGTCGAGGGATGCGGCGAGCGCATCCCTGACCGCGGAGACGAGGTCGGCCATGCTGCGCTCGGCGAGCACCTTGAGCAGCCCGCGGCGGTCGGCGAAGTGATGGTACGGCGCGTTGTGGCTGACATCGGCGGCCCTGGCCACCTCACGCAGGCTGATCTCCTGCGCGGGCTTGCCTGCGAGCAGCTGCATGGCCGCGGCCTCGAGCGCGTGGGCGAGGTCGCCGTGATGGTACGCGGAGCGAGAACTTGACACGAGCAACATGATTCCCTATCTTGACAGTGTCCAGCAAGATTGACACTGTCAAGATAGGAACCCAGGATGCCCTCCGCACTCGTCATCGACGGCCACCCCGACCCCCGATCGCTCACCGCCGAACTCGCCCGCCGCTATGCGGAAGCCCACGGCGACGCACGGGTCATCGCCCTCCGCGACCTCGACTTCGACCCGTCGCTGCGGTTCGGCTACCGCGAGCGGATGCCGCTCGAGCCCGACCTCGTCGACGCGAAGGCGGCCCTGCAGGAGGCCGCCACCGTCGTGATCGCCACCCCGCTGTGGCGGGGGTCGGTCCCCGCGCTGCTCAAGGGCTTCTTCGACCGCGCGCTGCTGCCGCAGCAGGAGTACCGCTACTCCCGCCTGGGGCTCCCGGAGGGACTGCTGAACGCCGACCACGGACGCCTCTTCCTCCTCGCCGACACCCCGTGGTACTTCACGCCGCTCACCGGGCTCCCCGCGCAGACCCACGTGGTGCGCGGCACCATGAAGTTCTGCGGCATCCGATCCGTGCGCACGCAGAGGATGCTCGGGGTCAAGGACGCCTCGCCCGCACGCATCGCGTCGTGGCTCGACCGTGCGTCCACCCTCGGCCGCCGCGACGGGGTGCGCGACCGCGCATCCGCATCCGCATCCGCATCCGCATCCGCATCCGGCGTCACGGCGCCCGCTCCCGCCCC
>JAGIAK010000097.1 GCA_017744855.1 Microbacterium sp. | reverse complement strand
GTGCTGAGCGAGGGGCGCCTGATGAACCTGGGCAACGCCACCGGGCATCCCTCGTTCGTGATGAGCGCCTCGTTCACGAACCAGGTGCTCGCGCAGCTCGAGCTGTTCACGAACATCGAGGCATACCCGACGGGCGTCTACACGCTGCCCAAGGCGCTCGACGAGAAGGTCGCGCGCCTGCACCTCGACGCGCTGGGCGTGCAGCTCACGACGCTGACCGACGACCAGGCCTCGTACATCGGCGTGCCCGTCGACGGGCCGTACAAGCTCGACCACTACCGCTACTGAGGCGGACGGGCCGGGCGGGTCTCAGACGCCGACGCGGCGTCCGGTGAGCCGCTCGGCGCGTCGATCCGCGTTCTCGAGCGCACGGCGCTCCCGCTCCCTGCGCAGCGCGGTGATGCCCAGCAGCACCTGCTCCGGCGGCGCCGCAGGCATCGGAGAGACGAACGGAGCGGCATCGGAGAGCAGCTGCTGTGCGACGCGCGCCCTAGCGGCAGGCACCATGTTCGGCGCGCTCTGCAGGAACTGCGTGATGCGGCGGGCGAGACGGTCCGGCATCCGCGCGACGTCGGCGATCTGCGCCCAGCCGAGAAGTCCAGGCGGCATCACGGGCGGCGCGGAGAGCAGCTTCGGCGTGCGGACCCGCTGGCTGTAGGTTCCGGCGACCATGTCGCCGAGACGCTGCGACCGGGAGCTCAGGGCGCCCGCGAGCACGGCGATGCCGCCGAGCGTCATGTAGATCTCCAGCACGCCGAGGAGCGCACGGATGAACGCGTGCCGGAATCCGGCCGCACCGCCGTCGACGCGCACGATGCGCCCACCGACCGCGAACTTGCCGACGCTGCGTCCCTTGGTCGCGACGTCCACGGTCATCGGGAGTATGACGAAGCTCACCACGAGGGCGACGACCGATGCGATCGCGTCGGTGGCGGGGGTGAGGATGCCGATGTCCAGCAGCCACAGCCGCAGGAAGATCCACGCCACGAACACGACGATGCCGATCACCATGTCGATGGCGGCGCCAGCCGCGCGCAGCAGGAAGCCGATCGGCTGCACGTCGATGGCCACGGCTTCGCCGGAGAGGACCTCGTCTGACGTATCGATCGGCGTGGACATGAGTACAGTAAATCAGGTGGATGCCGATGCGTTGACCGATGCACGCCGCCCCGAGTGGGAGCGGCTCGACGCCCTCAGCCGTTCGTCTCTCGACGGGGCAGGGGTCGACGAGCTCATCGTGCGCTACCGCGCCGCGTCGGCTGATCTCGCGGAGCTGAAGACCTCGGTGGGGGATTCGCCGCAGAGCGCCTACCTGTCGACGATCCTCGTCCGCGCCAGGCTGCGGCTCACGGGCGCCTCCGACAACGTGCTCACGCTCGTGGCGCGGTTCTTCTCGCAGCAGCTTCCGGCGGCGCTGTACCGGCTGCGGTGGACGACCCTCGTCGTGGCGGTGGTGTTCATCGCGATCTCCGTCGGCACCGCGGCGTGGATCTCCAGCGATCCCGCCCTCCTCGCCACGCTCGGTCCACCTGACCTGCTGCAGCAGTACGCCGACGAGAGCTTCACCAATTACTACACGGAAAACCCCGCCGCGGTGTTCATGGGCATGGTCTGGTGGAACAACTTCTGGATCGCCATCCAGTGCGTGCTGTTCGGCATCACCGGACTGTGGCCGGTGTACATCATGGTGCAGAACGCGATGGGCCTCGGCGTCTCTGGCGCGGTCATGGCCGCGCACGGTCACGTCGACATCATGATCCTCTACATCCTCCCGCACGGCATGCTTGAGATGACGAGCCTCTTCGTCGCCGGCGCCGGCGGACTGCGCCTGTTCTGGTCGTGGGTGGCTCCTGGCACGCGGACCAGGGGGGAGTCCCTCGCCGCAGAGGGACGTTCGCTCGCGACCGTCGCGATCGGGCTCATTCTTTCGCTGTTCGTGGCCGGCCTGATCGAGGGCTTCGTCACCGGGTGGGCGCTGCCATGGCCGATCAAGATCGGCATCGGGGCCGCGGCGCTCGCCGCGTTCCTCGTCTACATGCTCATCATCGGCGGGCGTGCGTACCGCAGGGGCGAGACCGGCGACCTCGTCGAGTACGAGGCCGGCACCCCGCGCCTCGTCGCCGGCTGAGCCGGGTCAGAGGCGACCGGCGGCCTTGAGCTCGAGGTACCTGTCGGCGATACGCGGGGGCAGCGCCTCTGGATCGGCGGCGATGGCCTCACCACCCGCGCGGCGGATGGCGTCGGCGACGTTCTCCGCGTCGCGCATCGTGCGCTCGGCCGCCGCCGCGAGGTAGATCTCCTCGCGGGACCCGCGCTGACGCGCGAGCTGGGCGATGCCGTCGTCCGTCACCGATCCGACGAGGATCGATGTCGCCCGAGAGGCGTCGGGGAAGGCGCCGAGGAAGCCGCGCGCGGACTCCGCGGCATCCTGAGCCGTGAGCACGACGATCAGTGACGGCCGCGTCGTCAGCGAGCGCACCGCGGCGAAGGCGCCGTGCCAGTCGGTGTCGACCAGGCGGGCGTGCACAGGCGCCATCGCGTCGGTGAGCGCGGGCAGGAGAGCGGAGCCCTCGACGCCGGTGACCCTGGCACGCACCACGCGGTCGTACATGAGCAGGTGCACGTGATCGCCGGCGCGCGACGCGAGTGCAGCGAGCAGCAGCGAGGCTTCGAGCGCCGCATCGACCCTCGTGCCGTCGCCCACGCGCGCCGCCGCCGTGCGCCCGGTGTCGATGATGATGACGACGTGGCGATCGCGCTCAGGCCGCCACGTACGCAGCATGGTGGTTCCGGCCCGGGCGGTCGCCCGCCAGTCGATGGAGCGCACATCGTCGCCTCGCACGTACTCGCGCAGGGAGTCGAATTCGGTGCCCTGCCCGCGCACCTGGATGCTGGTGTTGCCGTCGAGCTCGCGGAGTCTGGCGAGTCGCGAGGGGAGGTGCTTGCGCGAGGAGAACGCCGGAAGCACGCGGATCGCACCGCGCACCCGGTGTCGTGCCTGTCGTCCGGCGAGTCCCAGCGGACCCGTCGAGCGGATCATCACGAACTCGCTCACCAGCTCCCCGCGTCGGCGGGGGAGCAACGGAACGGCCACGCGTCGGCGCTCCCCGGCCGGCACGACCACACGCTGACGCTCCGGTCCAGCGCCGGCAGTCGGCTGCCAGGCGTCGCGGATCACGGCGTGCAGCGTGCGGGATCCGAGGTTGTGCAGAGACACGCTCACCGGCACCGGCTCGCCGATCCGCGTGCGCGTCGGCACACGGCGCGCCACCATCACCCGGTGCGGGCTCGCGGCGAGCAGCACGTCGAGCACGACGAGCAGCACGCACAGCGCGACCCACATGCCCAGAGCGGCATACGGGGGGAAGCCCGCGAGACCGGCGAGGACGAGCGGGACGACGCCGACGGCGACGGCGATGGGGAGGCGGCCGGTGACGAACACCTAGATCGGCACCCTGGTCTGCTGCACGACGGAAGTCAGCACGGCATCCGCCGACACACCCTCCATCTGGGCGTCGGGGCGCAGCTGGAGACGGTGGCGCCAGACGGGCACGAGCATCGTCTGCACGTGGTCGGGGGTGACGGCCGAGGAGGCGTTCAACCACGCCCAGGCTTTCGCCGCGGCCAGCAGGCCGGTTGAGGCACGCGGGCTGGCGCCGAGCTCGACCGACGGCGACTGCCGGGTGGCCCTCGCGAGGTCGACCACGTAGCCGAGCACGTCGTCGGTCACCTCCACGCGGCCGGCTGCGGCCTGCGCGGCGCGGATCTCGTCGGCGCTCACCGCGGCCTCCACTCCCGTCAGCTCCCGCGGGGAGAAGCCGGACGCGTGCCGGCGCAGCACCGAGACCTCGGCGTCGCGCTCTGGCATCCCGACGACGAGCTTCATGAGGAAGCGGTCGAGCTGGGCTTCGGGCAGCGAGTACGTGCCCTCGTGCTCGATGGGGTTCTGCGTCGCGGCGACGAGGAACGGGTCGGGCAGCGGACGGCTGACGCCGTCTGCCGACACCTGGCGCTCCTCCATGGCCTCCAGCAGCGCCGCCTGGGTCTTCGGGGGCGTGCGGTTGATCTCGTCGGCGAGGAGGATGTTCGTGAACACCGGCCCTGCGCGGAAGTCGAACTCGCCGGTCCGTGCGTCGTACACGAGCGAGCCGGTGACGTCGCCCGGCATCAGGTCGGGCGTGAACTGCACGCGTTTGGTGTCCAGGCCGAGCGCACGGGCGAACGAGCGCACCACGAGGGTCTTGGCCACGCCTGGCACGCCCTCCAGCAGCACATGGCCGCGGGCGAGGAGCGAGACGAGCAGGCCCGTCACCGTGCCGGCCTGGCCGACCACGGCCTTGTCGACCTCGGTGCGCACCCGCAGCATGGCCTGCCGCAGCGCGGCGTCGTCGTAGTTCTCAGCGGTCACGAGTCGTCCTCGGCTTCCGTGTAGATGGGCTGTTCACTCTGATCTCCTCTGGGTCTGCGTCGACCGCTCGACGGCGGTCTCGAGCTCGTCGAGCCGTCGTGCGAGCTCGACGAGTCCGGGGTCGTCGGTGGGGAGCGGGCCGCCGAGCAGCGCCTGCAGCGTGCCACGCGGGACGCGAAGGCGGTCGGAGGCCGCGTCCGCGATCTCGTCGGTTGTCGCGTGCACGGCCAGGCCGAGGCGCCGCGCCAGACGTCGTCCGCTGCCGTCGCGCAGGGCCGCGGCCGCGTGCTCGGCGTCCGCCGCCTTCGCCGTGAGTCGCGCTCTGCCCTGCATGGTCTCCGAGGCGCGCACCGTGACGGGGAGCGTCTCCGCGACCAGCGGGCCGAACCGGCGGCCGCGCCACAGGCCGGCCGCGATGCCGGCGAGGATCAGCAGCAGGATCGCCGGGGTGACCCATCCCGGGGTGAGCGATCCCAGCGTGTCGGGGGTGGTGCCCTCGATGTCGGAGTCCGCGTAGGAGGGCACGTACCAGACGACGCGGTCGGTCTGGCCGAGGAGGGCGAGCGCGAGTGCGGCGTTGCCGTCGTCGGCCAAGTACGCGTTGCTGAACAGCCGTGAGCCTTCGACGAGCGAGTAGCGGACGCCGTCGCGGTCCGCCACGAGCACGGCGGCCGAGTCGCCGGAGCGGAAGCAGCCGTCGACGCCGTCGGCCGGCACGAACATGCGGTCGGGGCGGATGGTGCCGACCTCGGCGAACTCGGGGACGTCGCAGTCGGCGGACACGGGGGCGGTGGTACCGGCGCCGGACGAGCCGAGGTGCAGGAGATTCAGCAGGTGGGTTCCCGACGAGAGGAAGACGACGCGGTCGGCGGGAGCGGTCAGCGCCTCGAACGCGTCGTCGGTCAGCGTGTAGGGGTTCGACATCACCAGGGTGGTGCCTTCTCGCAGCGCATCCCTGGCCTCGGAGCGGGACCGGTACACCGAGACCTCGACGCCCTGATCGCGCAGGATGTTGGCGAGGGCCATCGAGCCGGTGTCCCCGACGCCTTCGGGGTCGAGCGATCCGGTGCCCGCCGGCATCTTCGCGCCGACCTGGGTGGTGATGAACACGCCGACCAGGAGGATGGCGACGACGATCGCCCAGCCGCCGATGTTGCGCAGGCGTCGGCGCCGGGGGACGCGTTCGGCAGTCGACCCGGCGACGAGCTCGAGTTCGGTGTCGGTGTCGGTCATGCGCTCACCGCCACGGGGCGACGGGCGACGAGCCTGTCGTCGGTGGCCGCGAGCTCCGCGTACCGTTCGGCTGTGGACGGATGACGGAGGTAGCGCACGTCGTCGAACGCGACGGCGGCCGAGCGCACGGCCGCGGCCTCGTCGGCGAAGAGGGTGCCCACCTCACGGGCGATGGCTTGCGCGGTGGCCCCGGGGGCCGGATCGATGAGGTCGCGTTCGAGGAGGCCTCTCGCCAGCGCACGGAACCGGAGGATGGTCGCGGCATCCCAATCGGCGGCCCGAGCGCTGCGCTCGGCGTCCGCCCGCAACTGCGCGGCCGTGCGATCGTCGTCAGCACCGAGGAGGTCGATCCGCGGACGGCGGAGCGCGCGGCTGGCGCGCGGGCGTCCCCAGATGATCAGCGCGGCGACCAGGGCCGCGACGATGACGACGATGACGATGATGAGGGCGCTCGGACCGGCGCCGGAGACGTTGTCGCCGTCGAAGAGGCTCGCGATGAACCGGCCGACGTCGCGGGAGAACGTGTCGAACCACGTCGGCTTGGCGTCTGCGTACCGCGGGTCGGACAGCTCCTGCTCGGCCCAGCGCCGTGCCTCGTCCCCGTCTGGCACGAACACGTCGTCGAACGGTCGGATCATGCCGACCCGTCGGACGTCGAGCCAGGCGCCGCCCACGTGGCGGTGGTGTCATCCGCCGCGGCCGGGGGAGCAGCGGGAGCGGGGGACTGCGGCGGCGTCGGAGCGGCGGCAGGCGCCACGTACGGAGGCGGTGCGACGGCGCCGGACTGCACGGGGTCCGCGGGCTGACCGGTCTGCGGGGCGTATCCGGGAGCGGACGGGGGCTGGGGCGCGGTGTAACCCGGCTGCGCGGTGTACCCCGGCTGTGCGGGGTACGGCTGCGCCGCGTAGGGCTGCGCCGGATAGGCCTGCCCCGGGTACCCGGACTGTGCAGGGTACGGCTGTGCAGGGTACGGCTGTGCAGGGTACGGCTGTGCAGGGTAGCCGCCCTGCGCAGGGTACGGGGCGTAGACGGGAGCGGCCGGGCGCGGCGGCGCGGAGGTGACGGCGCGCTCGGGGTCGACCGCGAACGGGTCGCCGAGCTGTTCGTCGGTCCAGCCGAGGTCGCGGCGCTCGACATGGGAGAGGAGCGTCTGGTCGAGGCCCTCGTACCGCATCCTGCTGTCGACGTAGACGAGCACACCGCCGGTGCTCTGCACCACGACGGAGATCGCCTGCAGCACGAGCAGCAGCAGCTGCGGAGCCATGACCGCGAAGACGAAGCCCATGATGGCGCTGGGATCGGAACTGCCGGTCGGTGCGACGATCGAGCCGACCATCGTGCTGATGAGCGAGACGGGTATGCCGACCACCTGCATGGCGGTGCCCATGATCAGGCCGATGAGGGCGGTGATGCCGAACGCCACCCAGAAGCGTCCTCGGGTGAGCCGCCAGGAGCGCACGAACGCCGTGCGGAGCGTGGCACGCTCGAGCACGAGGATCGAGGGGACCAGCAGGAGCTTGGTGGAGAGCCACACGGTGAGCGGGATGCTGGCGAGCACCAGGAGCACCACGAAGAGCACGGCGATGCCCACGAAGTCGGAGCCTCCGCCGTTCGCCGCGACCGAGCCGGCGATGATCGCGAACGCGATGAGGATCATGCCGAAGATGAAGAGCACGAAGAGGCCGGAGAACGCGACGAGGCGCCAGAACGCGGGGATCATGCGGCGCCAGAGCACGCCCAACGTCGCCTTCACACGCACCGTGGCATATCCGACCTCGGCGGCGACGACGCCCTGCATCATGGCCGTGAACGCGACCGATGCGAGCCCGACGACCATGCCGGCCACGATGTTCATGCCGATGGTGCCGGCGAACACGGCCTCGAAGTCGGGGTTCGACGGGGAGACCGTCGCGAGTCGCGCGAAGGTGGTGGTGAACACGAAGACCATCACGGCCGACGTGAGGATCACCACGATGAGCTGGATGACGACGCCGAAGCCGAACAGCACCTTCGGGTTGTGC
Organism: Microbacterium sp.; assembly: GCA_017744855.1. Lineage (GTDB taxonomy): Bacteria > Actinomycetota > Actinomycetes > Actinomycetales > Microbacteriaceae > Microbacterium. The sequence continues at coordinate 3,643 of JAGIAK010000097.1, read as the reverse complement.
CTGAGCGCCGCGAACGACTTGCCCAGGAGCATCCCGAAGGTCATCGGATGCAGGGGGATGATCCCCTTCTTCGGCGCAGGTGTCCACGACTGGCCACTCACAGGCACTCCCTCCCTCGTGCGCTCCCATCGTGTCACAAGACCCGACCGGAGCGCAGACATGGGGCCGGTGGGACCGGGTGCCATAAGGTAACAGTTATGACCTCACGCATTCTCGTGGTCGACGACGACACTGCGCTCGCCGAGATGATCGGCATCGTGCTGCGCACGGAGGGCTTCGAGCCGGTGTTCTGCGCCGATGGCGCGCGCGCGGTCGACGAATGGCGCGCACAGCGCCCCGACCTCGTGCTGCTCGATCTCATGCTGCCTGGCATGGACGGCATCGAGATCTGCACCCGCATCCGTGCGGAATCCGGCGTGCCGGTGATCATGCTCACCGCCCGCAGCGACACCGCAGACGTGGTGCGAGGTCTGGAGGTCGGCGCCGACGACTACATCGTCAAGCCCTTCAACCCCAAGGAGCTCGTCGCCCGCATCCGTACCAGGCTCCGGCCGACGCCGCAGGCGACGAGCGAGCAGCTGCGCGTCGGAGACCTCACCGTCGACGTCGACGCGCATGAGGTGCGCCGGGGCACCACCCCCATCGCGCTGACTCCCTTGGAGTTCCAGCTTCTGGTCGCACTCGCCTCCAAGCCTCAGCAGGTGTTCTCGCGGGAGATGCTCCTCGAACAGGTCTGGGGATACCACTACAAGGCGGACACCCGACTCGTGAACGTGCACGTGCAGCGCCTGCGTGCGAAGGTCGAGCTCGACCCCGACAATCCCAAGATCGTGATGACGGTGCGTGGCGTCGGCTACCGCGCCGGGAGCGTCGGCTAGGCGCGCGTGGACGCACAGGGGGCGACCAGCACGGCGGTCGCCGTCCTCCGCGACTGGCGACGCTGGCCCGCGTACCTCGGCACGCTCTGGCGCCGATCACTGCGGTTCCGCACGGTCACCGTGACGATGCTGCTGACGTCGCTCGCGATCTTCGTGACCTGTGTGACGATGGCGCTCGTGATCCAGAACGATCTCTTCGAATCCCGCAAGAACGCGGTGCTCGAAGACGCACGGCGCGCGGTGGACCAGGCGCAGGGCACGCTCGACTCCGCCTTCGTGAGCGACGATCCCGCCGCGCTGTCCGACCTCTGGAACAGCGTGCAGGTCGACCTCGGACGCAACTCCACGTCGGAGGGGCTCACCGGCATCCGCATCGACTCGTCCACGCGCACGTCGTTGAGCGGCTTCACCGCCGGTCTCAGCGCGAACCTCGTCTCCTCGGCCCTGAGCAACAGGGTCGTGCAGTCTGAGGGATGGCAGTCCTGGCAGTCGGTCGCCCTCGATGTGGGTGGACGCGAGGTCCCAGGGATCATCGTCGGGCAACAGCTGGTCGTGCCGGAGGCCGGCCCCTTCGCGGTGTACTTCGCGTACGACTTCGACGACGCCGACAAGACCCTCGGGTTCGTGCAGCGCACGCTGTGGATCGCCGGGCTGGGCCTGGTCGCGCTCATCGCCGGCATCTCTTACATCGTGCTGCGTTCCGTGTCGACGCCGATCGTCGAGGCGGCCGAGACCAGTGCGCGGCTCGCATCCGGCGACCTCGGCGTGCGCATCAGGGTGCACGGCGAGGACGAGCTCGCGACGCTCGGACGCTCCTTCAACGCCATGGCGGACAGCATCGAGGCGCAGATCAAGGAGCTCGGGGAGCTCTCCCTCGTGCAGCAGCGCTTCGTGTCCGACGTGTCGCACGAGCTCAGGACGCCGCTCACCACGATCAGGCTCGCGGCCGACATGCTCAACGATCAGCGTGAGGCGTTCGATCCGATCACGTCGCGTACGACGGAGCTCCTGCACACCCAGGTGCAGCGCTTCGAGACGCTGCTGTCCGATCTGCTGGAGATCAGCCGCTACGACGCGGGCTCGGTGCAGCTGGAGCTCGAGGCGACGAGCCTGGCGCATCTCGCCGAGGACATCGTCGACCAGATGAGACCGTTGGCGGAGGGACGCGGCACCGAGCTGCGTCTCGTCGCCCCCGGGGGCTACTCGCCGGTCGACATGGATCCGCGGCGCGTGCGTCGTGTGCTGCGCAACCTCGTCGGCAACGCCATCGAGCACGGGGAGGGCAGACCCGTCGTCGTCACGGTGGACAGCAACCAGCACGCGGTGGCGGTCGGCGTCAGAGACTCTGGTCTGGGGATGGATCCCGCGGACGCGGAGCGGGTGTTCGACCGGTTCTGGCGCGCCGATCCCTCGCGCAAACGCACGATCGGCGGCACCGGGCTGGGGTTGTCCATCGCGCTCGGCGACGCGACGCTGCATGGCGGCACGCTCGCCGTCTGGTCGGAACTCGGGGTGGGATCGAACTTCGTGCTGACCCTTCCTCGTCGCGGCGGCACCCTCACCGGCGAGTCGCCGGTGCCGCTGGAGCCAGCGGAGCCGCTGGCGGAGATCGGCGACGCCACGCAGCCGATCCAGCTCGCCCAGCTCCCTCCGGAACTGTTCGACGAGGGGAGCCTGTCATGAACCGTCCCTTTGCGCGGACTCTGCGCGCCCTGGCCATCGGCGTCGCCGTGCTCGCGCTCGCCGCGTGCACCGGTCTGCCCACCAGCGGCGATGCCCAACCAGGACTCCCGCTGGGGGCGGCGCCCGACGACCCCGACTTCCTTCCGCTCGCGCCAGGTCCATCGAAGGACGCCGGTCCCGCCGCGATCGTCGAGGGATTCATCGAGGCGGCGATCACCCCGGCCGACAACTGGGCCACCGCGAAGAAGTTCCTCACGCCGACGTTCGCCGACGCCTGGCGGCCGTCCGCCGGAGTGATCGTCGACGCGAGCGCGACCACGCGCTCGGTGACCTCGGCGGTCGAGGGAGACGGGGCGAAGCTCCCGGACGGCGACGAGTCCGAGGTGACGGTGAAGGTCGATCAGCTCGCGAGCGTCGACGAGACCGGGTCCTACTCCGAGGTGCGCGGCACCTCGACGCTCCCGTTCGTCGTCGTGAAGGTCGACGGGCAGTGGCGCATCTCGGAGGCGCCGGACGGCGTCGTCATCGACATGTCGAGATTCTCCCGCGTGTACGACGACTATCCGCTGCAGTACTTCGATCAGACGTGGGAGCGGCTCGTCCCCGACGTGCGCTGGTTCCCGCGCCGGCCGACGGCCATCGCCACCACGATCACGCAGGCCCTGATCGGCACCGGGCCGAGCCCGTGGCTCGAGTCGGCCGTGCAGAGCGCCTTCCCGGCCGACGTCCGTCTCGCCCGCGACGCCGTGCCCATCGACGCCGATCAGGTCGCGGACGTCGCCCTGAGCAGGGCCGCGCAGTCCCTCGATCCGCGCACGCTGTCGAGGATGCGCACGCAGCTCCAGGCGACGCTGGAGGCTTCCGGCGTGCACGTCAGCCAGGTCCGGTTCACCATCGACGGGCGTCCCCTCGACGCAGGCGTGGTGAAGCTCGTCGATCCGCTTGCCGACACCGGGACGATCATCCTCAAGGACGGCGCCTTCGGCTCGCTCGTGGGGCGGGAGATCACGCCGATCCCCGGGGTCAGCCAGGACGTGCTGGGGATTCCCTTCCCGATCGCAGCGGTGGACGTCGCCGCGGAC
>JAGIAK010000096.1:5772-11397 GCA_017744855.1 Microbacterium sp. | reverse complement strand
GCCGGAGCCTGCGCCGCCGGGGTCACGGCGGGCGGCGCGTACGGGCCCGCCGCAGGCATCGCGGCGCCGGTCGCGAGCGACGGAGGCACGGCAGACACCATCGCGTCGCCCGCGGCATCCGCCGCCGCGACCGGTGCGGCGGAGCCCGTGCGGTGGGCGCCGATGACGCCGCCGGACAGTCGGGCGCTGGGAACGTACGCCGCAGGGGCGTCACGGTCGACCGGGGTCGCCAGCGACGGCAGCGGCGCGAGGTCGCCGATCTCCGGTGTCTTGACGGTCTTGCGCGCGATGCGCATCCGCTTCTGGTCGTAGGGGTTGAGTCCTCGGCGCACGTCCACGAACCACGTCGCGGCGGCGAGATCGAGCCAGCCGCGTCCGCGGCGCTCGGCGTCGAACAGGGGCGACAGCGCGATGACGAGCACCGGGCCGATCACCGGCACGAGGAGCGAGGCGTAGGCCAGGAGGTACCGCACGACGGCGCCGCGCCAGAAGCCAGGGCGCTCGAGCGTGCGCACGTTGACCGAGCGGATGCCGAACACGGCCTTGCCGAGAGTGACGCCCTTGCGACCGTGCAGCACGAGCTGCACGATGAGGTACGCGGTCATCAGCCCCTGCGAGACCGCGCCGGCGACGATGAGCCAGAACAGGTCGCCGCGCGCGGCGAGGGCTGCGGGGTCGAAGCCGTCGGAGAGCATGCCGCCGACCACCGGGGTGAACGCGAGGATCGCCGGCAGCGCGATCAGCACGGCGACGACCGCCTCCAGGAGGGTCGCGAGCACGCGAGCGCCTGCTCGCGCGGGGAGCAGCCCGAGCGAGGCGGCGTACGCGGGATCGGCGCGGCCGTGCGCGTCGAGGCCTTCGATCACGGGAGCGTGATCGTCGATCTCCCAGATCACTCCTGCTCTCCTTCGCCTTCGTCGGCGTGCTCGACGTCGAGCAGCGGGAGGTCGTCTTTGCTGACGAGGCGCGACGCGATCACGTGCTCGACGAGACGGGCACGACGGTTCGTCGCGAAGCTGCGCTGTCCTCCGCGCATGCCTGGCACGCCGATGCGGTCGAACTTGTCGCACACGTTGTCGAGCTTGCGGTTGAAGCGTGTGACCGTCCACCCGAGACGCTCCGCCGCTTTCGCAGAAGTCGGGATCTCGCTCATGCCCGTGCCGTCGCGACGCAGCTGCGGCTCGGCGAGAGCGAGGATGAGCAGCTTCTGGCTCAGCGTCAGGGGCACGTCGCCGATGGTCGATGCGCCGCCGTCGTCGTGCTCTCGGCGGGTCGCCCTGAACGTGGGCTCCGCCGCGTGCAGCGTCAGCTCGTACGTCGTCGGGCCGGCGCTGAACACCACGGTCGTCGTCTCGAACACCAGCGGCAGGCGCGCGCCCGGTGCGAGCCATGCCTGCACGCCGCCCGCGGAGTCGGTGACGGTGGCGGTGAGTCTGGTGCCCACGTTCGACAGCCACCAGAGGCCGTCGGCATCCGTGATCTCCAGGAAATGCCGGTGCAGGAACAGGTTGTCGTCGAGCTCCAGATCGCCCTCGCGCCCCACGACGAACCGGCCGCCACGCGCGATCGGGAAGTACTCCCCCGCGAACTCGACGGTGACGCCTTTCGCGTCGCTCATTCCACACACCCCCGTACCGGTTCCGACGCACGACCATCGCTGCGACGGAGCATCACCTCGATGCACACGGTACCGGGATCGGCGGGGAACGTGACGGTGGTGTCGCTCGTGTGCTGCGGATCGACGTCGCCGGACACCTTGACCTGCGTCCAGATGAACGAGTCGCCCTCCTTGGGCCCCTTGTTGACCCAGGTGAACGTGACGTCGCCGCCCGCGCGCGTGCCCGTCAGGTCGCCGACCTTGGGCACGACGTCCGGCACCACGTCCTGGGGCTCGGCGGTACCGGCCTCCGTCGTTTCCGGTGCAGGTCCGATACCCGCGGCCAGGGAGTTGAGACCGACCACCGCACCGACCACCACGACCGCCGCCACGGCGGACAGCGTGATCCAGAGGCCTCGTCGTCCCTGCGGCTTCGAGGCGGGCACCGCGTGTGCGGACGGCGGCGCCGTCGGGGGCACCGGCGGAACGGATGCCGTTCCCTCCGGCGTGAGCACGACGGGTGCGCGCAGGATGGTGCGCTCGTCGGCGTCGGAAGCGGACACCGGCGTCGCAGGCGCGGCGGGCACCCTGATCTGGGTCTCTTCCACCGGCGTAGCGGCGGGCACAGGAGAATCGAACCTCGGCACCTCCGGCGAGAGGATCGACGGGCCCTTGCGCTGCGTCGTCGCCGACGGGCGCGTGAGCGACGCCGCGACGTCGGGATCGATGCTGACGATCTCGCGGACCCTGGTCAGTCCATCGCCGTCGTCGTCACGGTCCTCGGCCGGCGGGTGGTCGTCGACGATGTCGATCGGGGTCACCGAGTGCGACAGCTCGATCTGCACCTTCTGCAGCGCACGCGCGAAGGCCACGGCGCTGGGGAACCGGTCGTCCGGGTTCTTCGCCATCGCGCGCTCGAGCAGCCGCTGAAGGCTCTCCGGCGAGTCGGGTCGGCCCAGCGGCGGCAGCGCCGCACGCTCGATGCGCTCGATGAGGTCGGCGCTGGAGTTGCGCTCCCCCGGCCGCTCGAACGGCGAACGGCCGGCGAGCAGCGTGTACAGCGTCGCGCCGAGAGCCCATACGTCGGTGCGGGGACCGCTCTGCGGCGGCTCGGCGAACGACTCGGGCGGCGACCACGGGATGGACATGCCCGACGCCTCACCGGTGGCGCCGGTCGTCGAGGCGATGCCGAAGTCGGTGAGCGCAGGACGGTTGTACTCGGTGACGAGGATGTTCGCCGGCTTGATGTCGCGGTGCAGCACGCCGGCCCGGTGCGCGGTCTCGACCGCACCGGCCACCTGCACGCCGACGCGCAGCGCCTCGGCGACCGAGAACGGCTCCTTGCGCGCGCGCAGCTGCAGGTTCGGACGCGGGCAGTACTCCATCACCAGATACGGGCGACCGTCTCCGGCCACCCCCGCCTGGTAGATCGTGACGATCGCGGGGTGCGTCGACAGCATCGCCATGACGTTGGCCTCGTCGGCGAACTCCTTGGCCGCACCGCTGGAGATCCGATCGGCGAGCAGCACCTTGACGGCGACGCGACGTCGCGGCATCTGTTGCTCGTAGAGGAAGACGTCGGCGAAACCGCCCGTGCCGAGCGGCTCGACGTAGGTGAAGCCGGGCAGCTGCGGCGGCGGGGACGGACGGCGGCTCACGGCAGATCCTCGAAGGCGAGGGTCACTCCGTCTCCGAGATCGACCACGTCACCGGACAGGACCAGCGTCTGCTCCCCTGGGTGCAGGCGCACGGGGTCGGCGCCGGGGCGCAGCAGAGTCGATCCGTTAGTGGTGTGCAGGTCGATCACGACGACGGTGTCCCCCTCGGGCCGCACCTCGAGGTGGCTACGCGAGATGTCCTGCTGAGGGCTCTCGACGGCCACGAGGTGCGGGAGGTTCTCACCGCTGGCTCGGGTCGAGCGCGGACGGCGTCCGATGATGACCGTGCGGTCCAGCGTCACCACCTGCCCGGTGGACAGGCGGATGCGCCCCGCGCCCGCCGCGGCGACCGGGATCACCTGCGTGGGGGCTTCGGACTCGACCGGCGGCGACTGGCGCAGCGACCGCAGCTCGGCCGCGGAGATCGTCGCTCCGTCGTGGTCGCCCTCGCCGACGCCCACGGCGGGCGGCGCGTCGAACGCCGACGGGCTGTGCACGGTGGCGCCGAACAGCTGGTCGAACTCGTCGGTGTCGGAGAGAGATCCCAGGGTCATCTCCGTGGGCACCAGCGTGATGCCCTCGTCGGGAAGGTCGAGCGGATCCACCGCCGGGCCCTCAGCGCCGGCCTCATCGGAGACAGTCTCCTCGAATGCCGGCACATCGGATTCCGGCACATCCGAGTCCGTCGCACCGGACTCCGGACCGGCCTCGCCCGGTGCGTCGGCACCCGCGTCGACGGCGTCCGCGTCCGTCTCCGCCACGGCAGCATCCGTGCCGTCGGTGTCCGCCTCAGTCGCCTCCGCCCCGTCCGCCTCCGCCGGAGCCGACTCGTCGGGGACGTCGATCGCGGCCTCGGCCGCCGGCTCCTCGTCGGAGACCGCCTCGACGTCGGACTCTGCGGACGGGACCGCCGAGATGAGATCATCCACCGCCGGGGCACCGGGCGCCGCGGAAGGCTCGGACGCGACGGACGGCCCGGGGAGGGATGCGGGCGGGAGCGCGGCGCCGAAGAGCGCGAGCGCCGGGATGGCCTGTCCGGCCGCGGCCGGTGCGGCCGTGTTCGGCGAGGCCTCGATCACGGGGATCGGGCCGAGCGCGACGAGCGGCTCCGCGTCACCGGGCTCGAGCTCGGCGCTCACGGCCGACACGAGGACGACACCAGCCTGCACAGGCAGCTCGGCCACACCCTCCGCGGGCTCCACGGTGATCTCCACGCGCGTCGCACGGCCGATGAAGCGCTCGCTCCACGTGGTCACCTCGGCGCCGGACAGCTCGATGGCATCGGCGTCGCTGCTGCTCACCCGGGCGGCAACGCCACCGCGGAGCGCGATGCGCACGTCGTCGCCCTCGGCGACGGCCGCGGCGAACGGCGGCAGGGCGGAGAACGACCCGCCGAACCGCGACGTCAGCACGTCGATGACCGTGGCGAGCGACTTCTCGCCGGGCAGGCGCTCCCACAGCCGGGCGACGACGTCGCCTGGCACGTCGGCGGGCAGCACCACGAGGGCGCCTGGAATCACGAGGAGATGCCACTGCCCCGGTCGGTAGATCGTCTGCATCAGCGAACCCCTCCTGCTGCCTCGCGCGGACGCGTGTTCTGGTCGATGTCTGCGGTGTCGGTCTCGAAGAGCGTGCCGGGGCGCGAGGCCACGGACACCGCATCAGCGATCACGACGGTGATGTTGTCTCGCCCGCCGGCCTCGAGGGCGTCGGCGACGAGCGCGTCCGCGGCCTTCTGCGGGTCGGGCACCGAGGCGAGGATCTCGCGGATGCGCCCGTCAGGCAGCTCCGAGGTGAGACCGTCGGAGCACACCAGGATGCGGTCGCCCAGCTCGGCGGGGAACAGCCAGTAGTCGGCATCCCCCGTGCTGCTCGCGCCGATCGCCCTGGTGATGATGTTGCGGCGGCGATCGCTCGAGGCCTCCTCGGGGGTGAGCTCACCCGACTCGATGAGTTCCTGCACGACCGAGTGGTCGACGGTGATCTGCTCGAGCTCGCCGCCGGCGAGGCGGTAGGTGCGGGAGTCGCCGATGTTCAGGGCGAGCCAGTACCCCATGCCGTCGACCGAGGCGATCACCACGCCGCTGAGGGTCGTGCCCGCCCGGCCGTTGCCCGAGGTCGACAGGTGCTCGACGCCTTCGCGAGCACGCTCCAGCGCGAAGCGCACGTCGTCGAGCTCGAGCGACGTGCGTCCGATGTAGAACGCGAACTCCTCGATCACGGTCGCGCTCGCGCGCTCGCCCGCCTCATGGCCGCCCATGCCGTCGGCCACCACGAACACCGGGGCGCTGGCGAGGTAGGAGTCCTCGTTCAGGGCGCGCCGGAGCCCGGGGTGCGTGGCCGACCCCGTGCTGACGATGAGTCCCGCTC
>JAGIAK010000096.1:0-5762 GCA_017744855.1 Microbacterium sp. | reverse complement strand
GTCCCGCTCTCACGCGTAGCCGCCGATCGTGACGATGCGATCGCCGATCTCGATGGCGTCGCCGAGCCGCACGGGCACGCGCTGACCGGCCGGGCAGGCGATGCGCTGACCGTTGCGCACGATGGTCATGCCGTTCGTGGAGTGGCGGTCGAGGACCCATCCCCCCGAGCTCTCGGAGGCGGCCTCGAAGTGCGTCTTCGACAGCGACAGCGTCTCGTCGCGAACCGGCACCACGACGACGCCGTCTTCGGGAGCGGGATTGCGGCCGAAGACGGTGCGGCGCGACACCGGCACCCGCGTGCCGTCGTCCCACGTGAAGATCAGGCGGTGACCGGGGATGCTGATCCTGGTGTCCTCGACGTCATCCGCGTCGGACGGCTCGGAGGCGACGTGAGCCGGAGGGACGAACGCCGGCGGCTGCTGGTCGACGACCGCGGGCGCCACCGGGATCTCCGTCACCGGAGTCGAGGCGACAGGCTCGGCCGCGGGCACCGGGGCCTGCGGGCGCTGGACCACCGTCTCATCGAGCGACAGGTCGGTCGGTGCCGGCGCCGCGGCAACGGACGGAGTCTGCGGAGCGGGCCGGCTGACGCCTGGCACGTAAGCGATGACGGGCCCCGCATCGGCGACGGGAGCCGCCTCGGCCTGCGGCAGCGGAGCGGGCGAGGCCGGAGCAGGGGAAGGGGCTGCAGCCGGGGCGGCGTACGGATCCTGCCCGCCGGTCGCGGTCTGCGCAGCGACGGCGGGAGACGGCCATCCGCCCGGGGCTGCGGGCGCCGACGGAGCGGAGTACCCGCCCAGCGGCGCGGCCCCGGGATAGGCCGCGGGCGCCGACGGAGCGGCGAACGGCGCGCCCTGTGCAGGTGCGGGGATGCCGGGGATCGCGGGGACCTGCGGAACCGGGACTCCCGGAGCGGGCGCCGCGGGGACGGCCGCCGAGGCGAAGCCGCCGGATGCGGGAGCCGCGCCCCTGGCATCGAGCATGAGCGACCTGGCGACCTTGTCGTGCCACCCCTGGAAGCGTCCAGAACCGTCGAACAGCGGAGTGAAGTAGCCGACGACCACACTCGCCGCGAGTCCGAAGACGAGATTCCGCAGCAGCGCACGGCCGAAGCTCAGCGGTGCACCGTCCTCGGAGGCGAGCCGCAGCCCCTGCGCCCGCATGCCGATGGACCCCGCGCCCGTCTGCATCCAGGTGTAGACGAACCACCACGCGAGCAGCACCAGCGTGAGCAGGCCGTAGCCGATGATCGCGAACGACAGGAGGCTCTCGAGCGTCTTCATGGTCATCGAGATCAGCGAGAGCACGACCACGCCGACGATCGCGATGCCGCCGGCGATGAGCGCATCGATCAGGTAGGAGACGGCTCGCCGGGAGATCGGCGCGATGCTGTCTGTCGCCGCGTTCGTCATGGTGTCTCGCTCTCGGGTGAGGATTCCGTGCTCTTGATCGTGCCAGGTTCGCGGCGCACGCGCGCGGCCGCAGCGTCTCTGAGTCCCTGCAGGCCACCGGCGATCGCCGTGCCGCCCATCAGCGAGCGGAGGCTCAGACGGGCCTTCGTGCGCTTCCAGAAACCCGCGTCCTTGCCGAGACCGCCGACGATCCCGTCGACCTCGGCCCAGAACGCCTCGACCTGTTCGGGCGACGGTTCGGTGGGACCGAACACCTCGGCATCCGCCCTGTCAGCGAGCGCGGTGACCTGCGGCAGGGTGAGCGCGTCGGCGACCGTCACGGCCTCCTCCGCCCTGGTGCCGCCAGGGGCGAGGCGCGCCCCGTAGTCGATCGCGCGGTCGGTGAGCTCGTCCCATCCGCCGCTGATGCGGTCGGCCGAACGGGCCGCCGTGCGGCGGGTGCGGCGCTTGGCCGCCTTCCACGCGCCGATCACGATGAACGGCGAGGCGAGCACGGCGATGATCGCGAGCGACACACCGCCGATCGCCAGGATCGTCCCGATGAGCCCCAGGATGTTCAGCGACTCGTCGTCGCCCTTGCGATCGTCCGGGAGCGTCGGCGGCAGGTCGACCGGCTCCTGCGGCGGGGGCGGAGGCTGCAGCACCTGCGGCTTCGGGTCGACCTTCGGCTTGGTGTTCTGGTCGTTCGGGACCTTGTCCTCCGGCGGGGTCGGGTTGAAGGTGAGCCAGCCGAGGCCCTCGAAGTTCACCTCGACCCAGGCGTGCACGTCGTCGCCGGTGGCGGCGAACTCGGCGCCGCCCGCGCTCTCCTCGTCGGGGTAGTACCCCATGACGACGCGGGCCGGGATCCCGACCTCGCGGGCCAGCAGGGCCATCGCCACGGCGTACTGCTCGTCGTCGCCGATCATCTGGTCACCGCCGAGCAGCGTCGAGATGCGCTCGGCCGTGTGACCGGCGCGCGAGAGCACTTCGCCCTCGAGGCCGTGGCTGAAGAAGCCGCCTTCGGAGAGGAAGGTCTCCAGCGCCCTGACCTGCTCGATCGGCGACTCGGCGCCGGCGACGGTCTCTGCGGCGAGGGAGGTGAGCTCCTCGGGGACGTTGCTCTGCTTGGGGAGCGACACCTTTCCGAACGGCACGTCGGCGATCTGGTTGTCGTCGACCTTCGTCGGCATCACCGTGTCGACGGTGTACGAGTCGCCCTTCTTCAGAGGGGTGGTCACGACGGCGGTCCCGGTCGCGGGGTTGTAGAACGCCGACCTGCGGAGCTCGTCGGCGCGGCCGCCGGTGAAGTCGATGTCCGAGACGGCTCCGGCATCCGGCACCCAGACGCCACGGTACTTGTCGATCGCGACCTTGAGCGTGACAGGGACGCCCTTGGCGTCCGGCGCCATGTTCGATCGCAACGGCGTGAACGCGCTCGAGGAGTCGGGCCCGCCGTCGGTGACGTTGTAGACCATGCCGTCGTACTGGTCCATGACGGCGATCCGGATGCGGCCGTCCTTCGGCAGACCGCGCACCGTGAAGAGGGTCTCGTCGACCTCGTCGCGCACGTTCTTGCGGAACGACTGCAGCGGGCTCGGGTAGTCGCGGATGTTGAACGGCGGGATGATCACGTCGCGGAACACGTGCCTCGGCTGCGCGGGGGCGGCGACGGCGCTGGTCGCGACGCCGGCGCCGCCGGCGAGGGCGAGCACGGCGACACCGGCGAGCACCCGCCGCATGCGCATGTGCGCGGCTCGCGCTGGATCGATCTCGCCGACGGACACCGCGGCGTTGTGCGGGGCCCAGAGCTGCCGGAGCGCGAGCCAGGCGATGCTGAGCACCGCGAACGCGAGTCCCTGCGCGATCGGGAACGCCGGCTCAGGGGTGCCGAGCGCGATCGCGAGGATCAGCATGACGCCGGCGGGGATCAGCGCCCAGGCGACCTGGGTGAGCCGCAGGGCGAGGGATGCCGTGACGACCGCGGTGACCAGGGCGAGCAGGAACGGCACGAGGAGGTGGCCGTCTGCAGCGGAGACCGGCGCCACGGTGGTGAGCATCTGCTTCCACGCCGTCACCGTGCCGATGGCGAGACGCTGCAGGGTGTCGAGGGTGGGGATGACTCCGGCGATCGTCGTGTGCGGCAGGGCGAGAGCGCCGCCGAACACGAAGTAGGCGCCGACGGTCATCGCTGCGATGACGAGGATGCCCCAGCCGCGCCACGCGGCGACGGCCGCGATGGCGAGGCCGAGCACGAGACCGCCGATCGCGGCGATGAGGTACGACGGTCCGGCGAAGGTCGGCCAGAATCCGGCGACGCCGATGCCGACGAGCAGCGCGGAGACGCCCAGGTCGAGGAGCCAGCGGCGCAGCGGCAGCGAGGTGCGCACGGGAGCGGTCACGGTCATGCGAGCACCTTCTGCAGTGCGAGGGGGATCTGGTCCAGCGCGCCGATCGTGACCACGTCCGCGTCGCCGATGCGCTGCAGGGCGGGAGACGAGACGGAGCGGTCGGCGACGACCGCGATCACACGGGCGCCGAACGGAAGACGGGAGCAGGCGAGACGGAGGTCGTCGGCGGCGACCTTCGCGCCGCAGACGAGCACCACGACGCTGGCGAGCGGCATGGTCCTGGCGACGATGCCTGCGAGGTCGGCGATGCCGCCGTCGCGCGGCCGGGACTGCTCGACCCCGGAGAGCGAATCGAGCAGCTGCTTGCCCGTGCCGGCCGCGAGGTCGCGGCCCTGCACGCGCACGTCGACTCGCTGCGAGTCGCGGATCGCGCGCAGGCCGATGGACCCGGCGGCGGAGATCGCCAGCTCGAAGTCGTCGTCGGTGACATAGTCGCCCGAGGACCGCGAGAGCCCGATGACGAAGTGCGAGCGTCGCGTCTCCTCGTACTGACGCATCATCATCGTGCCGGTGCGCGCCGTGGAGCGCCAGTGCACGTGACGGAGGTCGTCACCGGGCTGGTACTCGAGCAGGGCGTGGAAGGACACGTCGTCACGCGACAGGTCGGCGGCGGGGAGCCCCTCCAGGTCGCGCAGATATCCCAGCGACTGCCCGTCGAACAGCACCGTCTTCGGGTGCACGAACAGATCGACGGGATCGTCGCGGCGGTGCGCGCGCTCGAAGAGCCCCAGCGGATCGCCGCGGACGACGCTCACCGGGCCGACCTTCACGACACCCCGCTTCTGGGTGGGGATCGCGAAGAGCTCCTCCGCCTCCTCCCCCGGGGCGAGCCGCTGGATGCCGAACTCGCCTCGTCCCGCGCCGACCGGCAGCACCACGCGCGACGGCAGGATCGCCCGAGCGCCGCGGTTGGCGAGCCGCAGCCCGCCGACCGCGCGCTCGCCCACCACGACGCGGGTGCGGGCCAGGTCGAGCGACACGTCGTAGGCGGTGCGCCCGATCAGGAACAGCGCGCAGACGGCGACGGTGATGGCGATCACCACGGCGGCGACGGTGAACTCCGCCCACCCCGCGACCTGGCCGAGAATCCAGAAGCCGATCGCGAGCGCGATGAGCACCCAGGCCAGCGGGCGGACGGCCGAGGTGACGACACGGAGGCGCGACAGCGCGCGGGCGCCGAGGACCGCGGCGATGTCACGCCATCCGGCGGCCCGCTCGGTCTGCCCCGTGGGTGTCAGTGCCTCCGTGGTCATCAGGCCGCCGACCGGGCCTGGGGAGCCGCGACGCCGTCGAGCACGCGCGCGATGACGACATCGCTCGTGGTGCCGGCGAACTCGGCCTCGGCGTCGAGCAGCAGACGGTGCTGCCACACCGGGCGCGCGAGCGTCTTGATGTCGTCGGGGAGCACGAAGTGGCGTCCGTGCGCCGCCGCCCACACCTTGGCGATGCGGATCATCGCGATGGCGCCTCGCACCGAGACGCCCAGGCGGATCGCCTGGTCGGTGCGGGTGGCCTCGGCGAGCTCGGCGACGTACCGGAGCACGGCAGGCTCGACGTGCACGGAGGCACCGAGGTCGGCCATGTCGGCCACGGCGCTGGTGGTGATGATCGCGGGAAGCCCCGCAGACGGGTTGCGGTCGGCGGCGCCGGCGAGGATGCTCTCGGTGACCGCGAGGTCGGGGTAGCCGATCGAGGTCTTGATGAGGAAGCGGTCGAGCTGCGCCTCCGGCAGCTTGTACGTGCCCGCCTGCTCGATCGGGTTCTGCGTCGCGATGACGAGGAACGGGCGCCCCGTCTCGTGGGTGACGCCGTCGACGGTGACCCGCGACTCCTCCATCACCTCGAGCAGGGCCGACTGGGTCTTCGGCGAGGCGCGGTTGACCTCGTCGACGAGCACGACGTTGGCGAAGATCGGCCCGGGGCGGAACTCGAATCGCCCCTCGCGCTGGTTGTAGATCT
>JAGIAK010000095.1 GCA_017744855.1 Microbacterium sp. | reverse complement strand
CGTGACGCTCGACGGCGTGGACGTGCGCGACCTCAGCCTGTCCGAGCTGCGCACCCACATCGCGATGGCGTTCGAGGACGCGACACTGTTCTCGGCCACCGTGCGCGAGAACGTGCTGCTCGGGCGCGCAGACCTCGACGTGCACAGCGAGGAGGCGGAGCGCGTGCTGCGCGAGGCACTCGACGTGGCGCAGGCCTCGTTCGTCGACCAGTTGCCAGAGGGCACGGAGACGGTCATCGGCGAAGAGGGGCTCAGCCTCTCCGGCGGCCAGCGTCAGCGCCTGGCACTGGCCCGCGCCGTCGCCGCCAAGCCGAAGGTGCTCGTGCTCGACGACCCCCTGTCGGCGCTCGACGTCGACACCGAGGCGCTCGTCGAGGAGGCTCTGCGGCACGTGCTCGCCGACACCACCGCGATGATCGTGGCGCATCGTCCGTCGACGGTCGCGCTCGCCGACCGGGTCGCTCTGCTCGAAGCAGGCCGCATCACCGCGGTCGGCGCGCATGCCGAGCTGCTCAAGACGAGCAGGCACTACCGGCATGTCATCTCCAGCCTGGAGGCCGAGGAGGCGGCGCGCACCGGCGCCATCCCCGTCATCCGGCTAGACGAGGACGAAGACGCCCGGTCGTTGAGCGAGCGGAGCGAGACGACACGCGACGAAGACGCCCGGTCGTCGAGCGAGCGGAGCGAGACGAAACGCGACGAAGACGCCCGGTCGTTGAGCGAGCGGAGCGAGACGAAACGCGACGAAGATCTGATCACCGAGAAGGAGGTGGAGGCATGAGCTCCGCCATCACCGGAACCCAGGACGAGGACCGCTCCCGGTACACCAGGGAGGAGAGCCGCGCCATCCGTCAGCGTTCGCTGCGGCTGCTCGGCTCGCTCATCGTGCCGCTGCGCCCGCAGATCGTGCTCGCGGCGCTCGTGCTCGTCGTCTCGACGGCGCTGCAGGTCGCCGGCCCGATCCTCATCAGCATCGGTCTCGACAGGGCGCTGCCCGAGGTGCTCAAGAACGCGAACTGGATGCCGACGTTCGTGATCGGCTTCGTCTACCTGTTCGCGGGAGCAGCGGCCGCTGCGCTCATCGCCTGGTACGTGATGATCGCCGCGCGCATCACGCAGGCCGTGCTGCTCGATCTGCGCAAGCGGATCTTCCTGCACACCCAGCGCCTCAGCCTGGAGTTCCACGAGTCGTACACGTCCGGTCGCATCATCTCGCGCCAGACGAGCGACCTCGACTCCATCAGGGAGCTGCTCGACGGCGGGCTCAACGAGCTCGTCTCCGGCGTGCTCTTCGGCGTGTTCACGTTCATCGCGCTGTGCGTCTGGGACTGGCAGTCCGGTGTGATCCTCGCTCTCGCCGGCGTGCCGCTGTTCTTCCTGATGCGCTGGTTCTACACCCGCTCGCAGCTCGTGTACCGCGAGTCGCGCGTGGTCAGCGCGAAGGTGATCGTGCAGTTCGTCGAGACGATGACCGGCATCCGTGCGGTCAAGGCGTTCCGCAAGGAGCCGCGCAACGACGTCACCTTCCAACAGGTGGCCGGCGAGTATCGCGACGTGAACCGCCGCTCGATGCTGCTGTTCGGCACCTTCGAGCCCGGGCTCATGGGGGTCGCCGCGCTCACGCTCGGCTTCGTCGTGCTGTGGGGCGGCATCCGCGTCTCGACCGGCGTGCTGAGCGTCGGCGTGCTGCTGTCCGCCGTGCTCTACGTGCGCAACTTCTTCGCGCCGATGCAGGAGATCGCGATGTTCCTGAACTCCTACCAGTCCGCCACGGCGGCGCTGGAGAAGGTGTCGGGAGTGCTCGAGGAGGTGCCGACCGTTCCCGACCCCGAGAAGCCGGTCGACCTGTGGGAGTCGCGCGGTCACGTCGAGTTCGACGAGGTGACCTTCGGGTACAACGGCGAGAAGACGATCCTCCCGAACTTCTCGCTGGACATCCCCGCTGGGCAGACGATCGCCCTGGTAGGCACGACCGGTGCGGGCAAGTCGACGCTCGCGAAGCTGATCTCGCGGTTCTACGACCCGTCGAAGGGCCGCGTGACGCTCGACGGCGTCGACCTTCGTCAGCTGCACCCGAAGGACCTGCGCCGCGCGATCGTCATGGTCACGCAGGAGGCGTACCTGTTCAGCGGGACGGTCGCAGACAACATCGCACTGGGCAAGCCGGACGCGACGCTCGACGAGATCCGCGCGGCGGCGAGGGCGGTGGGCGCCGACGCGTTCATCGAGTCGCTCCCTGATGGCTACGGCACCGATGTGAACAAGCGCGGCGGCCGGGTGTCGGCGGGGCAGCGTCAGCTGATCTCGTTCGCCCGCGCGTTCCTCGCCGATCCGGCGGTGCTCATCCTCGACGAGGCGACGGCTTCGCTGGACATCCCGTCGGAGCGCCTGATCCAGGATGCGCTGCAGACGCTGCTTAAGGACCGCACGGCGATCATCATCGCCCACCGCCTGTCGACGGTCGCGATCGCCGACCGCGTGCTGGTGATGGAGCACGGGAAGATCATCGAGGACGACACCCCCGCCGCCCTCATCGGTGGCACCGGCAAGTTCGCGCAGTTGCACGCGGCATGGCAGGAGACGCTCGTCTGACCCGATCGGTTCGGCATCCGATTTTCGGACGGATGCAGCTTTCTCGGATGGTTCCGACCGGATCGTCCGAGAAAGCAGCATCCGTCCGATTTTCGTGAGAGCAGGAGAGCAGGGTAGGCAGCCGGGGCTGCAGGTATCCGTCGGAAGGCGGAGGTGGGTCGACGAGGGGCTCGGTAGCATCGAGGCATGGACCCGCTGCTGATCGTCGCCGAGTGGTGGTGGGTCGCGCCGACAGCCGTCGCCGCGGGCACGGCCGGCGCGTTCGGACTGCGACGCCGTGCTCGTCGCTCCGGTCGCCGCCTCGCCGTCGACGCCGCGCGTCACGATCTGCGGGCCGCGCAGCAGACCGTCGTCGCCCGCCGGCTGGCCGCGAAGGTCGCCAGGGCCGACTACGCACGCATCGCGGCGGAACGCGGCGCGGGCAGGGTCGGCGCGGACCGCGTCGCCGGTGCGAGACGGATGCTGCGTGAGCGGGAGCGCGACGTGAAGGCCGCGCACGCCGACGTGCGCGCACGCCAGGTGCGGCTGAGCGCCGCGCGGGCCAGCGTGCCAGCGGCATCCGCCCCTCGTCCGCTGGAGAGCCTGCGCGCCGAGCACGAGGCGATCACCGCGCGCTGGATGCGGTACGAGACCGACCCGGCTCTGCAGATCTCGTACCCGGCGATGACCGACGTGCGACAGCCGGCGACGGCCGCCTACCTGCGCGCCGCCGGGCATGCGAACGAGATGCGCCGTACCGTCGAGCTCGAGTCGACTCCGGCGGGGTACTCGGCGTACCGCGACGCCGTGTCGGAGCTCGACGGAGCGTTGGAGGCCGCAGAGCACCGCGCCAGGGTGCTCGCAGGGGAGGCGCCGTCGACGGCCTGGCAGGAGGCGGCGCAGGACGCATTCGCCCGCTCGGCCGACGCGATCGACCAGGCCGCGGGCGCCGTGGCCTCCGCCTTCGCCGTGTGGTCGGCCCGGAAACGCCCGCGCGACGACCGCTGATCCCGCGCGACGACCGCTGATCCCGTCACGGGGCTGGGTCGACGGCGAGAGGAGGGCGACGAGGTCTCGATGGGGGAGGGGATTCGAGACCCCGCCGCCGGCTTTAGGAGGCGACCCGGATCTGGGCGATGATCTCGCCGTACGCGGTCTCGCCGACCGGGGTGAACCCGACGCGGTGGAAGAAGGTCTCAGGTCCTCCGTCGCCGGCCTCGTAGATGACGTTCACGTGGTCGACGCCTCGGGCGCGAGCCTCCTCGACGAGGGCCTCGACGGCGAAGCGGCCGACTCCGCGTCCCTGATCGTCGGCGTCGACGTTGATGCGCCACAGCACCGAGCGGAAGTGCTCCTCCGGCGCCTCGGGGTCGAAGTTCGCGCTGACGAACCCGACGACCTCGTTGCGGTCGAGGATCACCCGCTGCCACGACGTCTGCGGGTTGATGACGGTCGCTGCGATGCCGTAGGACACCGGAGCGAGGAACTGCTCCTGCCCGGGCTTGAGCGACAGGTTGTTCACGGCGACGATCGTCGCAGCGGAGAGTTCGACCATGCGCAGTTCGGACATGATCCCAGGCTAACCCCTCCGGAGGGGCAGCACACGAAAAGGCGGGCACATTCCGTGGGATGCCGTCGATCCGGAGTCCGCGGAGGACAGTGTCAGACCCGCTCAGGTATCTTGGTATCGAGACAAATCGCCCCGTGAACGGAGAACCTCCCGGTGACCGACGACGCCATCATCTACACCTACACCGACGAGGCCCCGGCTCTCGCGACCGCATCCTTCCTCCCGATCGTGCAGGCCTACACCGGCCAGGCCGGCATCGAGGTCGAGACCCGCGACATCTCGCTCGCCGGCCGCATCCTCGCGGCCTTCCCGCAGAAGCTCACGCCCGAGCAGCAGGTGGGCGACGCCCTCGCCGAGCTCGGCGGGCTCGCCACGCTGCCCGAGGCCAACATCATCAAGCTGCCGAACATCTCGGCATCCATCCCGCAGCTGAAGGGCGCGATCGCCGAGCTGCAGGCGCAGGGATACGACATCCCCGACTTCCCCGACGACCCGACCTCGCTGGAGGAGAAGGACGTCCGCGCCCGCTACGACCGCATCAAGGGCTCCGCGGTGAACCCGGTGCTGCGCGAGGGCAACAGCGACCGCCGTGCGCCTCTGGCCGTGAAGAACTACGCCAAGAAGCACCCGCACCGCAACAAGCCGTTCGCTGAGGGGTCGAAGACGCGTGTGGCCACGCTCGGTCACGACGACTTCAAGAACAACGAGCGCTCCTGGGTCGCGGCCCACGACGACGTGCTGAGCTTCCGTCACACGGCGGCCGACGGCACCGTCACCGTGCTCAAGGAGGGGCTGAAGGTCCTGCCCCGCGAGATCATCGACGCGACGTTCCTCTCTGCGAAGGCGCTCGACGCGTTCCTCGCGGAGACGCTGGCGACGGCCAAGGCCGAAGACGTGCTGTACTCCGTGCACCTCAAGGCGACGATGATGAAGGTCAGCGACCCGATCATCTTCGGCCACGTGGTGCGCGCCTTCTTCGCCGACGTCTTCGCCCAGTACGGCGAGCAGCTCGCCGCCGCCGGCCTCAGCGCCAACGACGGCCTCGGCTCGATCCTCGCCGGCCTCGGCGGCGTGGCGGGCGGCGACGAGATCGCCGCCGCGTTCGACCGCGCCATCGCCGAGGGCCCGCGCCTGTCGTACGTGAACTCCGACAAGGGGATCACGAACCTGCACGTGCCCAGCGACGTGATCGTCGACGCCTCGATGCCCGCACTCGTCCGCAACGGCGGCAAGCTGTGGGGCAAGCAGGGCGAGGAAGCCGACACGCTCGCCGTCATCCCCGACTCCTCCTACGCCGGCGTCTACCAGGCCGTGATCGACGACGTGATCGCCAACGGCCCGCTCGACCCCGCCACCATCGGCACCGTGCCGAACGTGGGCCTGATGGCGCAGAAGGCCGAGGAATACGGCAGCCACGACAAGACCTTCGAGATCGCGGCCGACGGCATCGTGCAGGTGCTCGACAGCGAGGGCACCGTGCTCATCGAGCACGAGGTCGGCGCCGGCGACATCTGGCGTGCGACGCAGACCAAGCACGTCCCGGTCATGGACTGGGTCAAGCTCGCGGTCACGCGTGCCCGCGCGACCGGCGTGCCTGCCGTGTTCTGGCTCGACGCCAACCGCTCGCACGATGCGCAGATCATCGCCAAGGTGCACCAGGGTCTCGCGACCCTCGACACCAAGGGCCTGACGATCACGATCCTCGCCCCCGAGGAGGCCACCCGCTACACGCTCGCACGCATGCGCCACGGGCTCGACACCATCTCGGTCACCGGCAACGTGCTGCGCGACTACCTCACCGACCTGTTCCCGATCCTCGAGGTCGGCACGTCGGCGAAGATGCTCTCGATCGTGCCGCTGCTCGCCGGCGGCGGACTGTTCGAGACCGGTGCGGGCGGATCCGCGCCGAAGCACGTGCAGCAGCTCGTCGAGGAGAACTACCTGCGCTGGGACTCGCTGGGCGAGTTCTTCGCGCTGGCGGCCTCCCTGGAGCACTTCGCCGACCGCACGGGCAACGAGAAGGCCCGTGTGCTCGCCGAGACGCTCGACGCCGCCACCGGCACCTTCCTCGAAGAGGACCGCTCGCCCGGCCGCGCGCTCGGCACGATCGACAACCGCGGCAGCCACTTCTACCTGGGCCTGTACTGGGCCCAGGAACTGGCGAAGCAGACGAAGGACGCCGAACTCGCGGCGGCCTTCGCACCGATCGCGGCGACGCTCTCCGAGAACGAGGACAAGATCGTCTCCGAGCTCAACGCGGTCCAGGGGCAGAAGGTGGAGATCGGTGGTTACTACCGTCCCGACGACGCCCTCGTCTCGGCGGTCATGCGTCCGTCCGCCACGCTGAACGGCATCGTCGACGCGCTCTGAGCGCACGACGTCCAGAAGGGGTCGGATGCCGTCGGCATCCGACCCCTTCTGCGTGAGGGCGGACCAACGGCATCCGCGCGGGACGGCGGCTCCGTCTGGGGGGGAGCACATGCGACGACGCCCGCCCTGCCGGAGCAGGACGGGCGTCTTCGCGGTCGGATCAGTAGTGGACGGAGACCTCGACGCCGTTCGGCGCCCAGTCGTACACCCACTTGGCGGCCGAGATCGGCATGTTCACGCAGCCGTGGCTCATCCGGTGGCCGAAGTTGTTGTGCCAGTAGGTGCCGTGGAACGCCTGGTCGCCGTTGAAGTACGTGACCCAGGGGACGTCCTTGGTGACGTAGTCGGCGCCCACCATGTCCTGGATGCGCACGTGCGCCCGGATGGTGAAGTGGCCGGTCTGCGTCTCGTGGCCCGCCGCTCCCGAGGAGATCTTCCACGAGTTGACCAGCACGCCGTTCTCGTAGAAGCTCGCGGTCTGCGTGCTGAGGTTCACATCGGCGGTGCGCAGCAGCGCGACCGTCGCGAACGGCGTCTCGGAGACCTTGAGGTCGTAGACGCCGTCACCCGACTCGAGCTGGGTCGCGAACGCCGAGGCGATGCCGGATGTGTCGTCGAGGGCACGGCCGTTCGCTCCCGCGGTCTCCTCGCGGAGCACGGCGCCGGAGGAGTTCACGACGGTGGCGTGGTCGACCGGCGCGCGGTCGACCAGAGCGGGGAGGCCGTCGACCGTGGCCTGGATCGCCTTGGCGTCGGCCTGGATGCGCAGCTTCCCGTCGTCGTCGACGACCTTCAGCCAGCTCGCGGCGGTCGGGGCGTCGACGGGCACGGTGCGCTCGTCGCCGATGTAGAAGCCGATGGAGCCGAGCATCGTGTTCAGCGAGGTCGCCACGGTCTCTGCATCGTGGTCGGTGACGGCGGCGGTGGCCGTGGTCGGGTCGCCGGAGAAGTCGAGGCTCTTGCCCCCGTCGGCGACGGCGGCGGCGATGGCCTTCGTGAGGTTCGCGACGTCGATGCCCGTGCCGGCCTCGGACGGCGTGACGACGTACGTGCCGGTCGCGGCGTCGAAGGAGACGGCCGCGTCGACCGGGTCGTCGAAGCTCGACGGCACCGCTCCGCGCAGCGCCTTGTCGGCGAGGGCCGGGTCGAGTGCGATCGTGGCCGGGACCGGGTCGCCCATCCAGGACCCGATGTTCCACATCGGGTGTGAGGCGAACGCCTCGTCGGCGAGAGCGCGCGCGTCGAGCGAGGCGCCCAGATCGGCGCCCGTGAGCACGGTGTCGCCGCCGGCGCCGGTGAGCGTCACCTCGGTCTCGGCGAGGTGGGTGCTGATCGCCTCGGCGGCGGCACCCGGAGTCATCCAGCCGACGGGGATGCCGGCGACCGTCGTGCCAGGAGCGATGAGGATCATGGACGCGGCGCCGGCACCGAGCAGCAGCACACCCGTGCCGATGCCGAGCCAGAGCCCGAGGTGCCTCTTCTTCGGCGTCGGCTCGATCGGAGCCCAGGCGAGCGGCTGACCGCCGTCGACCGGGGGCAGCGTCGCGGTGGCCGCGTCGCCCGAGGCGAGTCCGTCGCCGGATGCCGACGCATCGCGCAGATTCTCTGTCGCTGCGTCCGGCGCTGAAATCACATCGGTCACGAACTTCACCCCCCGGTACTCACGCGTGTCCTGTTGGCACTATGGTACGCGATCGTCGGTAACGAGGAGGCAACGGAAACCCCCGTGCCGCCTGGGATTCCGCTGAGTCAGCCGATGACGGCGAGGCCGTCGATCTCGACGAGCATCTCTTCGCGGGGCAGGCCGGTGAACACGGTCGTGCGCGACGGGAGGATGCCGCTCGGGGTGTGCTCGGTGACGAACCGGCCGTACGCCTCGTTCATGATCGGGAAGTCCTCGCGAGTGGTGAGGTAGACGCGCAGCATGACCACGTCGTCGAACGTCGCGCCAGAGGCCTCGACGATCGCCTTGACGTTCTCCAGCGTGCGGATGGTCTGGGCGGCGACGTCGCCGGGGTACAGGTACTCGTTGGTCACGGCGTCGACGGGTCCCTGACCGGAGACCTGCACGATCGGGCCCTTGCGGACACCCTGGGAGAAGGTGTGGGCGGGAGCGGGGGCGGCGTCGGTCGAAACACGGGTCTTCGCAGTCATGCAGCCAGCCTAGTAGCGTTGTTAGTCGCCCCAACAAATTCCGGAAGCGGTTCTCGGCGCGCGGGCGGCCGAGCTCGTCCCCACCGCCGTCGGACCAGATCGGAGCGCTCGCATGCTGCTGAGTTCGGAGAAGTCGGTCCGCGTCTATCGGGGCGCCACGGTGGTCGACGGCGCCGGTTCGCCGAGGTACGTCGCCGACGTCGCCGTCGAGGGCGCGCGGGTCGTCGCCGTCATCCGCGAGGGCGACGGCACGACGCTGGACCTGCCTCCGCACGCGGTCGAGATCGACGCGGCGGGGCTCGTCCTCGCCCCGGGGTTCATCGACATGCACGCCCACAGCGAGCTCGCCGTGCTCGCCGGCGCGGCGCACGACGCGAAGATCCGTCAGGGCGTCACCACGGAGGTGCTCGGGCAGGACGGCCTCGGCTATGCGCCGCTCGACGAGAAGACGGCATCCGTGATCCCCGCCCAGATCGCCGGCTGGAACGGCACCCCGGCGTCGGCGCCGTGGCGCACGCTCGCCGACCTGCGCGACGCCCTCGACGAGGCCGCCGTCGGCAACGCCGCGCTGCTCGTGCCCCAGGGCAATCTGCGCATGATGGTCGTCGGCCACGAGAACCGTCGTGCCACCGAGGCGGAGATCGCCCGGATGTGCGGGCTGCTGGGCGAGGCGCTCGACCAGGGCGCGTTCGGCATGTCGAGCGGCCTCACCTACACGCCCGGGATGTACGCGGACACCGCCGAGCTCGAGGCGCTGTGCCGCGTGGTCGCCGAGCGCGGCGGGTACTGGGCTCCGCACACCCGCAGCTACGGCGGTGCCGCACTCGACGCCTATCGCGAGGCGCTCGACATCGGCCGTGCCACCGGATGCCCCGTGCACCTCACGCACGCGACGATGAACTTCGCACCCAACAGGGGACGCGCCGCCGAGCTGCTCGCCCTCGTCGACGAGGCGATCGCCGACGGCGTCGACGTCACGCTGGACACCTATCCGTACCTGCCGGGGGCGACCACGCTCGCCGCCCTGCTGCCCAGCCGGCTCTCGGAGTCCGGCGACCTGCTCGGCACGATCCGCGCCCTCGACGCCGAGCAGCGCGAGGCCGTGCGCATCGAGCTCGACGAGATCGGCTGCGACGGCTTCCACGGGGAGCGTGCCGACTGGAACGCGATCCAGATCGCCGGGACGGGGAACCCGGAGCTCGCCGACCTCGTCGGCCGCACGGTCGCGGAGATCGCCCTGTCCTCGGGCAGGGGAGCGGTCGACGTCGTGCTCGACACGGTCGTCGCGGACGCCGGAGCGACGAGCATCCTCATGCACATCGGCGACGAGGACAACGTGCGCGAGATCATGCGTCATCCGCGGCACAGCGGCGGCAGCGACGGCATCCTCGTCGGTGCCCGCCCGCACCCGCGCGGGCGGGGCGCATTCGCCCGCTACCTCGGCCACTACGTGCGCGAGCTCGGTGTGCTCACCCTGGAGGAGGCGGTGCAGCACCTGTCGGCCACTCCGGCGAAGCGCCTCGGCCTCGACCGCGGCGACGCGCCGCGTGGTGTGATCCGCGTCGGCGCGACGGCGGACCTCGTGCTGTTCGATCGGCACACCGTCGCCGCCGGCGCGACGTTCGAGTCGCCGTTCGCGCATCCCATCGGCATCCACGAGGTACTCGTCGCCGGGGTCCCGGTGATCGAGCGCGGCGAGGTCACCGGCGCCACGCCAGGGCGCGCGCTGCGGATGCCGCCGCCCGCGCATCGGGCCACGGTGCCGCTGATCGCCGCGGACATCGACCCGTCGGCACCAGGTTTCCTCTGGACCGCGAGCACACCGGTGGTCGCCGACGACGGGCTCGCCGCGAGCGCCGAGCGCCTCGCAGGAGCGGGCGCGGCCGATCACGACGCGCCGGCCATCCGCCTCTCGGTCGACGCCGCGCTCGCCGCCGAGCCGTTCGCCGCCGGCCGCATCCTCGACGAGGCCTTCCGCATTGCGGTCACGGCATCCGGCGTCGAGGTCGTGGGCGCGAGCCCCGCCGGGGTCTTCCGCGGCGCCACCACCCTGCGCCAGCTGCGCGACCCCGATGCCGGGTCCGCCCGCATCCCCTCCGGCGTATGGGAGGGCGCCCCCGCGTATGCATGGCGCGGGACCATGCTCGACGTCGCCAGGCACTTCCGTCCGGCCGCAGACGTCCGTCGTCTGGTCGACCTGCTGGCCGACCACCACTTGAACGTGCTGCACCTGCACCTCACCGACGACCAGGGTTGGCGGTTCGAAGTGCCCGGCTTCCCGCGGCTCACCGAGATCGGAGCGCGCCGCGAGGCGACGCAGCTCGGGCACGGCGAGCAGTCGACGGTGCAGCCGGGCGTGCACGAGGGGCACTACACGGATGCCGAGCTGCGCGAACTCGTCGCGTACGCGGCTGAGCGGTTCGTGACGATCGTCCCCGAGGTGGAGCTGCCTGGCCACATCCAGGCCGGTCTCGCCGCCTACCCCGAGCTCGGCAACCTCGACGCGGGCGATCCTCCCTCGTCGGCGTGGGAGCGCTTCGGCGTGAACCCGCGCACGCTGGCTCCGACGGAGGCGTCGCTCGCGTTCGGCCGCGCCGCGATCGACGCGCTGTGCGATCTGTTCGACTCGCCGTGGATCGGCATCGGCGGCGACGAGGTGCCCGTCACGGAGTGGGCGCGCAGCGCGGCGGCGGGGGAGCGGATGCGGGAGCTCGGCCTCGACACGCCCCACGACGTGCAGCCGTGGTTCACCGCGCACTTCGTCGCCCATGTGCGCAGCAGGGGGCGCATCGCGCTCGCGTGGGACGAGGTGCTCGAGGGAGACGTGCCCGAGGGCGTGGAGATCCTCGCGTGGCGGGGTCCCGTCGCGATGCGCGAGGCGCTGCGCCGCGGCATCCCCGTGATCGCCTGCCCAGATCTGGAGGTGTACCTCGACTACCCGCAGTCCGGGTCGGAGGAGGAGCCGATCAGGGTCGGCCCGCCGCTGACCATCGAGCGTGCCTACTCGTTGCGCGTCGAGGAGGGGGCGTCCGGCGGCCAGGCGAACGTCTGGACCGAGCATCTGCCGACGCGGGACCGGGTCGACTTCGCCGTGTTCCCGCGTCTCGCGGCGATCGCGGAGCGACTGTGGGCCGGGGGCGAGCCCGGCGACGTCGAGGACTTCCTGCGGCGGCTGCCGACCCATCTGCGGCGGCTGGCGGCGGCGGGTGTGCGATACCGTCCTCTGGACGGCCCGACGCCCGATCAGCGCCGACCCGGTGTGCCGGGGAAGCCGCTGACGATCGAGGCTCGCGAGGCGATCGTGGAGGGGCTCGTGGCCCGTTTGGTCGAGCGGGCGGATTCTTCCGCCGCGAGTGCGGGAAAGTAAAGTAACGTTTCGGTAACCCTGCTTCGCGGCCCGCGCGGCAGGGGTTGCGCAATTTTTGTTCGTAAGGTCTACTAACAAACATGTCCGTATCGGATGAGTCGCGTCTCACATCGCCTGGCGAATACGTCAGCGCGAACGCCCACGCCTTCGGGCCGGGACGGCACCTGCGCTCGCGTTCCAAGGTGCTCCCCGAGCACGCCCGCGGACACAACAGGGCCCTCGTGCTGCAGACGCTGTACCACTCCGGTGCGATGAGCCGAGCCGACCTGTCGCGCGAGACCGGCCTCACCCGCGTCACCATCTCCGACCTCGTCGCGGAGTTCATCGCCGACGGCATCGTCGTGGAGATGGGCGTGCGCGAGGCCGTCGGTCCAGGCAAGCCCCCGATCCTCATCGACATCGACCGCGTTGGCCACCAGATCGTCGGCATCGACCTCTCCGGACCGAGCGCCTTCGTCGGCGCCGTGCTCAGCCTCGACGGCGACGTCATCGAGCGCCGTGAGGTCGCCCGTCCCGACGAGGCCGACGGCGAGGCCGCCTACGCGGCCACCCTCGAACTCGCGCGCCTCCTCGTCGGCGCCGCCACCCAGCCGATCCTCGGCGTCGGAATCGGCACTCCCGGTGTCGTCCGCCCCGACGGCGTCGTGCTGAGCTCCCCGAACCTCGGCTGGACCGACCTCCCGCTGGAGGCCAAGCTCGGCGTCGACCTCGACCTCCCCGTCCTCGTGCGCAACGACGCCAATGCCGCCGTGCTCGCGGAGTACACCTTCGGTGAGGCCAAGGCCGACTTCATGCTCATCAAGATCGGGCGCGGCGTCGGCG
Source organism: Microbacterium sp. (assembly GCA_017744855.1). Classification (GTDB taxonomy): domain Bacteria; phylum Actinomycetota; class Actinomycetes; order Actinomycetales; family Microbacteriaceae; genus Microbacterium. The sequence goes on along the minus strand of JAGIAK010000095.1, from coordinate 3,788 downwards.
CCGGCCTGATCACCGGCAGCCAGCCGCTGCTGGGCAGCCGCTTCGCCGCCGGAGAGATCGGCCACGTGGTCGTCGGCACCGACGGCGGACCGCGCTGCGCATGCGGCAAGGACGGCTGCCTCGAGGCGTGGGTCGGCGTGAGCCGGCTGGGCGCCGCGATCGCCGCCGAGCCCGAGGCCCGCGACGAGATCCTGCGCGACGCCGGTACACGGATGGCCATCGCCATCGCCCCGATCGTCGCCGCCCTCGACCTGTCGGAGGTCGTGCTGTCCGGACCGGCGGATCTGCTCGGCGGCATCCTCATCGACGCCGCAGTGGAGACGCTGCACGCGCGCACCCTCGAGGGCGTGTTCGAGGACGCGCTGATCAGACTCACCGCGCAGGAGGACATCGTGCTCCGCGGCGCCGCCGTGATGGTGCTCTCCGGGCAGCTGGGGGTCTCGTGACCCTCGCCATCGACCAGACGACGAGCAGGAGCAGCACCCGATGACGGATGCAGTCATCGCCGACCACTCCGGTCGGCCCATCCGTGTGGGCCTGGACGTCGGCGGTACCAAGATCGACGCCGTCGCCGTGTCCTCGGACGACCGGATCGTCGCCCGTCTGCGCCGGGCCACAGGCTGGGGCGAGGATGCGGTGGTCGACAGCATCGTCGGCGCCGTCCTCGGCCTCGCCGACGAGCTCGGTGTCACCACCTCCGACATCGCCTCGGTCGGCGTCGGCATCCCCGGTCTCGTCGACTCCGACAGCGGGCGCGTGCTGCACGCGGTGAACCTCGGCGTCGAGTCTCTCGATCTGGCCGTCAGGGCGAGCGCCCGGATCGGCGTGCCGTTCCGCGTCGAGAACGACGTCAAGGCGGCGGCGCTCGGCGCCGCGGTACTGCGCGGCGTCGAGGGCTCCATGGCCTATCTCAACCTCGGCACGGGCGTCGCGGCGGGCATCGTGGTGGACGGCCGCATCTGGCGCGGCTCCCGCGGCACGGCCGGTGAGGTCGGACACCTCTCGGTCGACCCGAGCGGACGCCTCTGCGGCTGCGGTCAGCACGGCTGTATCGAGACGTTCTGCGGCGGCGGGGCGCTCGCGAAGGCGTGGGGTCGTCCAGGCGCACTGCCCGTGCGCGACATCCTCGACGCCGCAGACGCCGGCGACGCCGACGCCCTCGCACTGCGCGCCGACCTCTTCCACGGCGCCGCCGCCGGCGTGCGCGTGCTCGTGCTCTCGGCCGACGTCGAGCGCGTGATCATCGGGGGAGGGCTCACGGCGCTGGGCGACCGCCTCGAGAACGGCGTGCGCGGCGCCCTGCGCGCGGGCGCCGAGGCCTCCGCGTTCATGCGCTCGCTGCGGCTGGATGAGAGAATCGAACTGCTTCCTGCGGGATCCCCCGCGGCGGCTTTCGGCGCCGCGCTCGTCGGCGCGTCCGTACCCTCGAAGGAGATAGTGTCCCATGGCTGAAGTCGTCATCGTCGAGAGCAAGGATGCGGCGGGCGCACTGGTCGCCGCCGAGATCGCCGCCCTCATCGAGAACCGCCCCGACGCGGTGCTCGGCCTCGCGACCGGCTCGACTCCGCTCCCGGTGTACCAGGCGCTCCGAGGCCGTCTCGACGGCGTCGATGTCTCGCAGGTGCGCGGCTTCGCACTCGACGAGTACGTCGGCCTCGACCCTGCGCACGCCGAGAGCTACCGCTCGGTCATCACGCGCGAGGTCGTCGAGCCGCTGGGCCTCGACCCGCAGCGCATCCAGGTGCCGAACGGCGCCGAGGCCACGATCCAGCACGCGGGCGCCGACTACGAAGCCGCGATCGCCGCGGCCGGCGGGGTCGATCTGCAGATCCTCGGCATCGGCACCGACGGCCACATCGGCTTCAACGAGCCGGGCTCGTCGTTCGCGTCGCGCACCCGGGTCAAGACGCTCACCGAGCAGACGCGCGAGGACAACGCCCGCTTCTTCGACTCCATCGACGACGTGCCCCGCCACTGCATCACGCAGGGGCTCGGCACCATTCTTCAGGCCCGTCACCTCGTGTTGCTCGCTTTCGGCGAGGGCAAGGCGCAGGCTGTCGCCGATGCCGTCGAGGGGCCGCTCACGGCATCCCTCCCCGGCTCGGCGATCCAGCTGCATCCGCACGCGACGGTCGTCGTCGACGAGGCGGCGGCCTCGAAGCTGAAGCTTGCCGACTACTACCGTTACACCTACGCGAACAAGCCCGCCTGGCAGGGCATCTGACCCTCACCAGGATCAGGAAGACCGCCCGAGAACAGGACCATCAGCGGATGGCATCCTGATCTCGGGCGGTCTTCCTGTTCTCGGCGGTGCCGGGTCCGGGGGTGCGGGGCCTCAGGCCCAGGCCAGCGGCAGCAGGTGCTCGGTGCTCAGCGGAGCGAGCGGCAGGTCGCCGATCTCGTCGCGCGTGATCCAGCGCAGCTCCGCGAGCTCGGCCTGCACGGTCACGGTCGCCGGGTCGATCGACGTCGCGAACGCGTCGGCGATCACGCGGTGACCAGGTTCGTTGGCCGCCTCGGAGATGAAGGTGCCCAGCGGCTCCAGATCGCCCTCGTCGAGCAGGATGCCGAGCTCCTCGTGCAGCTCGCGGATCAGCGTCTGCGCCGGACCTTCGCCGGGCTCCGGCTTACCGCCGGGCTGCATGAACCTCGTCGTGCCCTTCTTGCGGACGACGAGCACACGGCCCTCGTCGTCGACGATCACGGCGGCGCTGACGCGGATATCAGGCATGGCGGGCGAAGACCTTTCCGGGGTTGAGGATGCCGAGCGGGTCGAAGACCTCGGCGATGCGGCGCTGCAGCTCCCACTGGTCGTCGCCCAGCTCTTCGGCCAGCCAGCGGCTCTTGAGCGTGCCGATGCCGTGCTCGCCGGTGAGGGTGCCGCCGAGGGCGATCGCGGCGCGGAACAGCTCGTCGGCGGCGACCCACACCCGGTCGGGGACCTCGGGGCCGTCGAAGATGAAGTTCGGGTGCAGATTGCCGTCGCCGGCGTGCGCGACCGTGGGGATGCGGAGACCGTGCTCTCGTGCGATGCGTGCGATCTCGTCGAACATCGCCGGCATCGCGCTGCGCGGCACGGAGACGTCCTCGATGAGCGTGGTGCCGAGCGCGGCGAGCGCGGGATGCACGGCACGGCGGATCGCCAGCAGCCGCTCGCCCTCCTCACGGTCGTGCGTGACGGTCACCTCACCGCCGAGTGCGCGCAGGACGGCGGCGACGGCATCCGCTTCGGTCTGGGAGGCAGGGCCGTCGGTCTGGATCGTGAGCTGCGCCGTGCCGGACGCCGGCGTCGGCAGGGACAGCAGATCGGCGATGGCCGCGAGCGTCGTCGCGTCCATGAGCTCCATGATCGCGGGCTGCACGCCGGCGGCGGTGACGGCCGCCGATGCCGCTGCGGCGTCGCGCACGTCGGGGAACGTCGCGGTGATCGTGCAGGTGACACCCTCGGTGAGCCGTCGCAGCTTGAGGGTGGCGCCGACGACGACTCCGAGCGTCCCCTCCGATCCGATCACGAGGGAGGTGAGGTCGAGCCCCGTGACGCCCTTCACGCTGCGGTGCCCGAGATGCAGCAGACGTCCGTCGGCGAGCACGAGGTCGACGCCGAGCACCGCGTCGCGGACGACGCCGTACTTCGCGCAGAGCAGACCGCCGGCGCCGGTGGCGATGTTGCCGCCCACCGTGGAGATCTCACGGCTCGCGGGATCGGGCGCCCACCACAGTCCGTGGGCGGCGAGGAGGTCGTTGAGGTCGGCGTTCAGGATGCCGGGTTCGACGACGGCGAGCAGGTC
>JAGIAK010000094.1 GCA_017744855.1 Microbacterium sp. | reverse complement strand
GTGCACGACTGCGCACCCACCGGGAACCCGAGACGACCCGTCGCGCCACCCAGACTGAAGTAATGGTCACGCACCGGCCCAGACACGAAGAACGCGTTCTTCCCATCCAGCGCATACGCCGAACCACCCGTGAACGCCTGGCCCAATCCCCCAGGCAAAGCCGTCATCACCGACGTCGGAACACCCCACGACCCGGTAGCCCCACCCGCAGCCGCGAACTCGGAGAAGATCTGCCCCCACACCCCATACGACCAGGTCGCCGTCGCCAGGACGGCGCCGCCTTCGAACGTCTGCGTGCAGAGCGAGGCCGAGCAGTTCTGGTCTCCGGTCGGCATGCCGAGCGCGCCGTCAGCGCCGCCCTGCGCGAAGTATCCGCCCCTCAGCGGGTCGGTGACGAGGAACGTCCCCCTCGAACCCGAGTAGAGGGACCCGCCGGAGAACAGCTGTCCCGACCCGGCCCTCAGCTGCTGCTGGTTGAGCATCGGGAATCCCATGGGACCATCGGCTCCCTGGCGTGCGAAGTAGTAGTCGCGGAGGACTCCGCTCCACACTGTCCGCGCACCGAAGGAAGGGGTCCAGTAGATCGATCCCGCGGCGAACGCACGGCCGTAGCCGCCACCGTTCTGCATGAGGCGGGTGACTTCAGAGTACGGGGCTCCTAGGGTCGACGTACCGCCCTGAGCGACATACTCCGCCTGGATCGCATTCGTCGCCATGGCGAGCCCGTTCGAGATCTGGGTGGACCCGAACCAATCGGTGAAGTAGTTGTAGAAGTTCCGATTGCCGTACGCGCCGCACGGCACTTCCCCGGTGCCGGCCGCGAGCGCCGCTGCGTTCGGCTGATAAGGCGTGTAGTAGTACATCGCGGAGGTCGCCTTGTTGGCGACGTACACCGGCGACGAACCGCAGTTGACGTCGGGAGCGTACCGGATGTTCCACGTCTTGCCTGGCGCGTAGTACGTGAAGTACCTGCCTTCGACGTAGATCTGCATCTGTCTGGCGGCGCCGTAGACCTGGTTGAGGAACCCCTTCTTCGCCGGGTTGCATGCGCGGAAGTCCGGGCAGTCATGACCCATGGCGATGTCGTACCGCCATGCGCTGGGCCAGACGTTCAAGACGAGGCTCTGCTCCTTCTGGAGCATGACGAGCAGCACCTGAGGATTGATGCCACACGACTGGGCGACTTTGGAGATGATCTGGGCGGCGGTCTCGAGGCTTGCTCCCGCGTAACCCTGGCAGTACTGATCCGCCGCCTTCGTCTGTGTGGCGATCTTGTAGTCCTTGAGACAGACGTACGGGCCGTACTGGTCGCCGCCGGTCACGCACTTCGACACCTTGCTGTCCAGGAAGGCCTGGATCTGCGGCGCGGTCATCGAGCCCGAGTCGAAGAACACCGCATCGCTGATGAGGTTCCCTGGATTGAAGCCCACGAGGGTCGACTTCACATCGCGCGTCGCCGCGGTCCCGATGGGTGCGGCGAACGCACTGGAACTGGGTACGAGCACACCGGCCACGAGCGCCATGACGGCAACGATCGCAGCGAGGATCGGGGTCATCCTCGGGGTGTTTCGAGAGCGTGGGGCACGTCGAGACATGTGACTAGTGTGACTGAAGTTGCGAAATGATGCCACTGATGCCTGAGATTACGCTGAGCACGCCCGGCGTGTCTCTGGCGCTCCGCGCTTCTCAGAGGTCGGCGTGCAGCCCCCACACGCGTTCGGCGGAGCTCATCCAGGAGAACGCACGCGCGCGATCGGCCCCGAGCACGCTCCACCGACGCGCGGCGGCGCCGACGGCGTCGGAGGTCGCGTCTGCGAGCTCGTCGACGGCCACGATCGCCCCGCCGTCGGCGATCACGTCGCGATGCACGCCGCTCTCGACGGCCACGACGGGCACGCCGAGTGTCATCGCCTCGACGGCCCTCCACGGCCACGCCGTCTCGGCGGACGTCGCGACGAACGCCGCCGCGGCCGCGAACACGGCCGCGCGATCATCGGCGGACAGCGCCCCTCGGATGTGCGCGCGGGACTCCGGGAGGCCGGCCGCGGCGGCTACTTCGGCCAGCCGCGGCTCCGCCCCCTCGCGGGCGTCGAGCACGACGGCGTCCGTCCCTGCGGCGACGGCCGCACGGAACCCGTGCTCGAGCGACGACGCCGACCCGGTGAGCACCACATAGCGGTCGGGAAGAGCCAGCGCAGAGCGCCGGGCCGCCGCGTCCAGGGGGACGACGAATCCGGTCGGAGCGGCGCCGGGGATCACGCGGATGCGCTCCCCCAGCTTCGCGAGCTCGGCCAGCCGCGCGGCGACGGCGTGCGAGGGCACGACGACGGCGTCGGCATGCTTGGCGGCGCGCCGCAGCATCCCGCGCTGCCAGGCGACGGCGGCCTTGGGCAGCGTGTCCGCCGCCTCCCAGGCCCGAAGGTCCCACAGCGTCACGGTGGTCTGGTCGTTGTCGTGCACGCGGTCGTGACGCACGAGAGGCGCCATGAGCGTCGCCGAGTGGATCAGACCGCCTCCGATGCCCGGCGCGATACCGAGCTGCCACGAGGCGGCGAGCTCACGACGTGGCAGCGCGAGGGTACGCACGTCGGCGAGACCGCCGATCGCCACCTCGGCACCGGCAGGCACGATCGCCTCCACGGCGCAGCCGCTCGGAGCCGTCGCGACGAGTCCCGCGGCGAGGTCGAGCGCGGCTGACGCCTGATCGGCGTCCACCACCTGCGCCAGCTGATCGAGAACAACACGCAGCCGAGCACCCATACGACCAAGGGTAACCTCGCCACCACGCAGAACCTGTGAGGACGACGCCGGATGACAGCCCCGGCCCGTTCCCGACGGTTCATGCTTGAATGCTCGGATGAGCGATGGACGACTTCCCGTGCGCAGGCACTGGCTCCGCTGGGTGATCGGCGTGCTCCTGACGGTCCTTATCCTCGCCATCGGGTGGGTGACCGTGCGCGGGATCGGCGCCGTGACCGATCTGCAGCAGGTGGCGAAGTCCTCGTCGCAGCTCAAGGCGGCGATCGCGGACGGCGACCTGAAGAAGGCGGACGTCCTCTCCACGAAGATCGCGCACCATGCCGCGTCCGCGCGGGACCTGACCTCCGACCCCGTGTGGAACGCCTTCGGCCTCGTCCCGTGGCTCGGCCCGAACTTCACCGCCGTCCGCGACGTGTCGACGATCGCCGACGACGTGGCACAGGGGGCGCTGGCCCCCGTCCTCGACGCCGCCCAGGGGCTCGACCTCTCGAGCCTCGGCCTCTCCAGCGGCACCATCGACCTCACCCCGTTCGCGACGATCGAGAAGCCGCTCGCGGCGGCGAGCGCGACGCTCGACGACGCGGAGACCAAGGCACGGCAGATCGACGCCGGCGCCACCCTCCCGCCGCTGGAGGACGCCATCGGCGAGCTGCGCACGACGGTCGGGCAGGCAGCGACCGTGGTCGGCTCCCTGCACGGCGCTGCGGCCCTGCTGCCGGGCATGCTGGGCGCGACGACCCCGCGGAACTACGTGATCGCGATGCAGAACAATGCGGAGCTGCGCTCCTCGGGCGGCATCATCGGCGCGATCGCGCTGCTGCACGCAGAGGGCGGGCGCATCACGCTGAGCCAGCAGGCCTCGACCAGGGACTTCCCCGCGCTCGACGCCCCGCTCCCGTTGAGCACGTCGACCGTCGCACTGTTCGAGGACCGTCCGGGCCGCTACCTGCAGAACATCACCAACATCCCCGACTTCACCGAGGCCGCCCCGCTCATCGCCACCCGATGGCAGGACAGGTTCGGCACACCGGTGGACGGCGTCATCGCGGTCGACGCCGTGATGGCGAAGCACCTGCTGGCGGCGACCGGGCCGCTCACGATCGGGCCGTTCACGGCAGACGCCGACAACATCGTGTCGCTCCTGCTGTCGGAGATCTACGCCGCCGTCCCCGATCCCGCCGCTCAGGACGAGATCTTCGCCCAGGCGGCGACAGGGCTCTTCGGCGCCGCCCTGTCCAGCGCCGATCCCACCGCGCTCGTGACCGCTCTCGCCACCTCGGCGGGAGAAGGACGCATCCGCATCTGGAGCGCCCACGAGGACGAGGAGAAGATCCTCTCGCACTCCTCCCTCGGCGGCGGCCTCCCCGTCGACGGCCCCGGGGCGACGTACGTCGGCGTGCTGCTCAACGACACGACCGGCGGGAAGATGGACTACTACACGGATGCCGAGATCACCACGTCCGTCGGCAGCTGTCATGGCGAGCCGACGACCCAGGTCCGGGTGACCTGGAAGAACGACGCCCCGCTCGACGCCGCGACGTCGCTGCCAGCGTACGTGACGGCGTCCGGCTGGTACGGCGTGCCGGCGGGCTCGGTGCGCACGCTGGTGACGGTGTACGGCCCCGAAGGCGCGACGCCGTCGCACATCGACCGCGACGGCGCCCAGGATCCCGTGCAGACCGCCCTGCTCGGCACACGCTCCGCCGTGCAGCACGAGGTGCTGCTCGCGCCGGGCGAGTCGACCACCATCACCGTGGAATTCCAGGGGGAGGGTGCCGGTGCGCGGCTCACCGAGGTATCGCACACGCCGATGGTGAACGACCCGAAGGTGGGCTCGAAACTGCTGCATTGCGCATCGTGACTTTCGCAGCACGATGATGTAGTGTCGTCTGCACTGGGGAATAACTGGGTTCTACCATCCTGTCGTGGGGACAGGAAGAGCCCACGTAGTCGGATGCAGGGGTGTGTCCGGGTGCGATTCCGCGTGTATTTCTGGGGAGAAACATGCTGAAGAAACTGGCTGCAATCAGCCTGACCGTTGGGGCCCTGGTGCTTCTCGCGCCCGCCGCCGCCAACGCCGCAACGGCCGTTCCGGCCGCGTCCGACTCGTACGCGGGAAAGCCTGACGTGAGCGTCGATGACCCGATCATCGGCATCTGCCAGGCTTCGACCATCGTCTTCGGAGCGGGCTGGTTCCAGCCCTCCGAGACCGTTGGCGTGTCCGTGTCAGGACTCAACGCCGCCGATTCGGCGGTATCGGGAAACACCGCGGCTGCCGACGGCAGCCTCGTGCTCACGTTCCGCCCGCCCTCCACGGGTGAGGGCTCCTACGCGATCGCCTTCTCCGGCTCGCGCTCGTACACGGCGACCATCACGGTCACCCGCGGGCACGACTCGGCAGCGTCCTGCGATCACGACCCGACGGTCGCATCCGCCGGCACGGAGCTTCCGCTGTCCGGCAGCGGCATGGAACTGGCACTCACGGGCGGCAGCGTGTCGCCGTGGATCCTCGGCGGCGGAGCAGCTGCTCTCGTCGCAGGTGGCGCTCTCGTCGCGGTCGGGATCTCCCGCCGCAAGAACGCCTAGATCAGATCACCGCATCGCGCGGTGATCGACTGGACGACGGTGATCCCTCCCCCTCCGATCACCGTCGTCTGGTGAATCCGGTGATTCACCGGAGGCCCACGACCGCCCCCTTCACTCTCAGGTGGCGGCCGTGGGCTCTTTCATGCCCGCTCGACATCCGCGGATGCCTCCGACCTCCACGCCCGTGACGTCAGGGGGTGGGAGTCGGCGTCGCCGTCGGCGGGTGCAGCGCGTTCTGGATCATCTCGTGCACGTACCCGAAGTCGATGCCCTTCTCCGGCACCCCGTGGTCGGGCGTGAGCTCGATCGTCGTGACCTGCTGGTCCTTCGCCTTGGTCATCAGGTCGAAGAACTCCGGCAGCTTGTCCTGCGGCAGGTCCGTGCTCACCAGCGCAGTGCCGGCCGCGGCGACCTCGTTGAACCGGGTGAGCACGGTCTGCGGCGTGAACTGCGCGAGGATCGCCTGTTGCAGCTGACGCTGACGCAGCATCCGGTCCCAGTCGCTCGTGGTGTACCGCGAACGCGCGTACCACTGCGCCGTGTTGCCGTTCATGACCTGCTCTCCTGGCTCGATCCAGCCGATCGCCCAGGAGTCCACGTCGTGCGCTCCAGACCCGGGCGGCGGCCCACCCATCGGCAGACGCTCGGTGACGGTGATCTTCACGCCTCCCAAAGCGTCGACGAGCTTGGCGAAGCCGTCCATGTCGAGGAAGACGTAGTACGGGATCTTGATGCCGAGGATGCCCTCGGCCGCGTCCTTGGTCGCCTCGATCTCAGGATTGGAGCCGTGCGCCGCGGCGTCGGGGTACAGGCTCTTTCCTTCGTCCTTGCGGCACACCTGCACGGCGTTGGTGAGCTGGTTGATGCCCGGGCCCCAGCCGCACTGGCGGTCGTTGTGCCCCTCGAAGTAGTTGCGGTAGTCGAACCCGACCAGCTTCGGGTCGCGCATCGGGCTGTCCTCGGCGAACGGGAAGTTCGGCATGTCGCGAGGGATGCCGGTGATCGTCACCGCCCCCGTCTCCGCGTTGACGGAGACCACCGAGATGCTGTCGAAGCGCATGGAGTCGCGGCCCTCGCCGCTGTCGGCGCCCAGCAGCAGGATGTTGTAGTACCCGTCGCTGGCGGGGAGGCTCGGTCCGCTGCTGCCGAAGATCGTCGAGATCGTATTGCGCACCGTCCCCACGTAGGAGGCGGCGACGCCCGTCACCGACCCGACGAGGCCGAGCAGCACCAGGGCGACGAGGGGGATGGCGAGCCTCGACAGCCCAGGCACCTTCACGAGGCGCACCAGACGAAGGGCGTCGATGGTCAATACGACCCACAGGACCACGTAGGCGACGAGGAGCACCTGCACGACGGTGAGTACGACCGCCGACATCCACCCTGCGCCGATCGTCAGCCAGAGCAGCGTGGGGCGGGCGAAGAGCGCCAACCCGGCTCCGACGATCACCAGGAACCACGCGAACAACGTGGCGCCTAGGCCGAAGCGACCGAGCCGACGGTTGCCGGCGAGCACCTGCGCCGATCCGGGCAGCAGCACGTTGAGCACGACGAGCCACCATCCGCGCTTGGCCATCGTGGCGCCGTCGGAGGCGTCGGGGTTCCGCAGCGGACGTGTCTCGATCAGCGGTCGCGCGCCGGCCCGCGGCGGGGCCAGGGTCACAGGGACTCCTTCAGCCGTTCGTTCTTCTGCTCGACCTGCGCCTCGAGGTCGCGGGCGTACGCCTCGACGCGATCGGCGAGCCCCTCGTCGGAGGTGCCGAGGATACGGGCGGCGAGCAGACCGGCGTTGCGCGCGCCGCCGATGGAGACGGTGGCTACGGGGATGCCGGCCGGCATCTGCACGATCGACAGCAGCGAGTCCATCCCGTCGAGGTAGGCCAGGGGCACCGGCACCCCGACGACGGGCAGCGCCGTCATCGACGCCAGCATGCCCGGCAGATGCGCCGCTCCCCCGGCACCGGCGATGATCACGCGGATGCCGCGGCCCCGCGCCTCACGGGCGTAGGACATGAGCTTGTCGGGGGTGCGGTGGGCCGAGACCACCTCGACCTCGTGCGGGATGCCGAAGTCGGTGAGCGCCTGGGACGCGTCGCTCATCACGCGCCAGTCGGAGTCGGATCCCATCACGACACCGACGAGAGGGGCAGCGGAGGAGTGCAGAGGCTCGGTCACCTGAACAGGCTACGGTCTCGCGCTGGGAGAACCCCCGAACGGCACGCCCCGCGCGGACTGTTGCGGCCGACTCACAGCATCAGCGCGTCGGGCTCAACGACGGCTCAGGAGAAGTGCGCGGCGGCGGCCCTGGCCACGTACACGACGTCGTCGAGATCGTCGCCGGAGACGTTCACGTGACCGACCTTGCGCCCCGGACGTGGCGCCTTGCCGTAGGTGTGGATCTTCGCCGACGGGTGCTCCGTCATCGCCGCGGCGAACCGCTCGTCGAGAGAGCCCTCGGCAGGACCGCCGAGGATGTTCACCATCACCGACCAGGCCGCCCGCGGCGAGGTGTCGCCGAGCGGGAGGTCGGCGACCGCGCGCAGGTGCTGCTCGAACTGCCCTGTGACCGAGCCGTCCTGGCTCCAATGACCGCTGTTGTGCGGGCGCATGGCGAGCTCGTTCACGAGGATCCGCTCGTCGTCGGTCTCGAACAGCTCGACGGCGAGCATCCCCGTCACGCCGAGGCCCTCGGCGATGGCGCGGCCGATCTCCTCGGCGACCAGAGCGAGACGCTCGGGGGCGGCAGGAGCCGGGGCGATCACCTCGGCGCACACGCCGTCGCGCTGCACCGTCTCCACCACCGGATAGGCGGCGATCTGGCCACCGGGACGGCGGGCGACCTGCTGGGCGAGCTCACGGACGAACCCGACGAGCTCCTCGACGAGGAGCGCATCGCCGTCGGCGAGCGCGTCGAACCAGTCCTGGGCCTCGCCTGCCGCGCGAACCACTCGCACGCCCTTGCCGTCGTAGCCGCCGCGCGGGGTCTTCACGACGCCCTGTCCGTCGTGGGCGTCGAGGAACGCCTGCAGCTCCGCGGCGTCGCGCACGGCTGCCCAGTCGGGCTGCGGCACGCCGAGCTCGGCGAGCCTGGCGCGCATGACGAGCTTGTCCTGGGCGAACTGCAGCGCGTCGGGACCGGGGTGCACGGCCACGCCCTCCTCGACGAGGGCCCGCAGCACGGCCTGGGGTACGTGCTCGTGATCGAAGGTGACGACGTCGACGTCTTTGACGAAGGCGCGCACGGCGTCGAGGTCGCGGTAGTCGCCGACGGCGGTCGCGGCGAGCTGCGCCGACATCCCCTCGTCCTCCGCGAGCACCCGCAGGTCGAGACCGAGCTCGACCGCCGGGGCGATCATCATCCTGGCCAGCTGGCCTCCACCGATCACGCCAACGCGCAGCGCCATGAGCTGCCTCCATTCGTCGTATCCATTGTCCCGCACGCTGACGGGACCCGACGACATCGGGCGGCTCCCGCACCCTCGACGGCAGCCGGTGGGATCAGAACTCGCCCGGCAGTTCGGAGCCGGACTGGGCGTCGCGGTGCGCGAGGATCTGGCTCACCTCGATCTGATCGGCGAGCGTCTCGTGCACGAGCGTGACGGTCGGGACGTTGGCCAGCCGCAGCGGCTCGTCGACGCCGTTGGAGAGCGTGATCGTGCCGACTCCCCACAACCGCTGGAGCGGGCCCCTGCGCACCCCGATGGTGTACCCGCGGGCGTGAGACATCTCCCGGCGGTTGCGGGAACCGACGCCGTGGTGCACGATCACGCGCCGCGTGGTCACCGTGACCGTGCGCGAGTGCCAGACGACGAAGGGCACGACCACCAGCAGCACCACGACGAGCGCGGCCGCGGACAGCAGCATCCAGTCCTGGAAGGGCGCCGGCAGGTTGCCGTAGAAGAAAGCGGTGGCCCCGCACGCCCCGATCAGGATCAGCGCGCTCCAGAACAGACGGCGGGCGTGACCGCGGAACTTCGCGATGAGCAGCTCTTCGGCTGGCACACCGGGGGGCGGCATCGTCGGCCGTCCGCCGAGGGTCACTGGCTGCGTCACCCCTCCATTGTGCCTGCCGTCGCCGACAACGCGCTCCGCGCGCCGGGCGTGTCAGGCTCCGGCCGGGCGCACGTGCACCACGTCGCCGGCGGAGACCGCGTGCTCGACGCCGTCCGCCAGGACGACCAGACGCCCATCGGCGTCGATGCCTGTGGCTGCACCGCGGAGCTCCCGCTCCCCCGGCAGCGACACCGTCACATCGAGTCCGAGGGTGGCGCAGCGCGCCACGACCGCGGCGTGCAGCCCGCTGGCCGTCGCATCGCCGGCGGCGGTGAGCTCGCTCAGCAGCGCATCGAGCCGCCGCAGGTAATCGGTCACGAGCCGGTCGACGTCGACGTGAACCCCGAGCGCCCCGAACGAGGTGGCGGTCGGCACCGGCAGCTCGGATGCCGTCATGGACGTGTTCACGCCGGATCCGACGATCACGGCGCCCTCGGACGCCTCGGCGAGGATGCCGCAGATCTTGCGGCCGTCGACGAGGACGTCGTTCGGCCATTTCAGCGCCACGTCGTGGCCGGGAAGCTGCGCGGCGACGGCATCCGTCATCGCGACCCCCGCCATGAGCGGGATCCACCCGCGCGCCTCGGGGTCAGGCAGACGACGCAGCAGCACCGACAGCGCGAGGGAGGCGCCGGCCGGAGCGGTCCAGGTGCGGTCGAGCCTGCCGCGTCCGGCGGTCTGGTGCTCCGACGCGATCGCGGAGAGGTGCGGCCAGCCGGCCGCGTCCGTCGCGTGCGCGCGCAGGTCGGCGTTCGTCGACCCGGTCTCCGGCACGACAAGGAGGCGGGAGGCGATGGCGCTCGCGCCGGGAAGCCGCATGCTCATTCGTCCTCGTCGCCCTCTTCGTCGTCGTCGTCCTCGTCGGGCCGCACCGCACCCATCTCGTGGGCGCGCCACAGCTCCCACTTGTCCATGAGCTGCTGGATCGCGCCGTGGAACTTCGCGGTCGCGACGCCCTGAGTGGTGTCGCCGAAGTAGTGCTGCACCCACATGCGCAGCCGCGCCGTCGCCGCCTCGTCGGCGCGAACCCGCTCGACCTCGGCCACGATGTCGGCGGCGCCCTCCGCCGTGAGCCACTCGCAGTCGGAGAGGTAGCCGTTGGTGTCGACGCTCGCCCGGTCGTCGGACGGCCGGGTGATCATCAGCGGCTTGCCGACAGCGAGCCGGTCGTAGACCATCGCCGAGATGTCGACCACGGCCACATCCGCGGCGGCGAGCTGCCAGCCGAGCTCCGGACCGTGGTCGTAGACGTGCTGCGCACGCGGATCCGCCGCGTTGGCGGCCTCGATGGCGGCGACGATCCGGCGATGCGCCGCGCCGTACGCGTCGTCGATGACGCCGCTGCGCGGGTGCGGACGGTAGAGCACGCGATGGCTGCCCGTGGCCAGCAGCGCGGTGACGAGCGTCTCGCCGTGCGTCGCGATGGAGCCGTAGTGGGCGCTCGGGCGGTCGCCCTCCCAGGTCGGCGCGTAGAGCACGACGGTGCGGTCGTCCGGCGTGTACGGCAGCGCACCGGAGTAGTGGTCGGCCTGGGGACGGCCGATCTCGATCGTGCGCCGGTCGATGTCGTAGTCCCACAGCGTGCGGGTGAGGCGGTCGCGGGCGGCCTGCCCGGCGATGAACGAGTAGTCGTATGCCTTGTACTGGTTCGTCGTCATGTACATCTTGTCGGACTCGCCGTGGTTGATGAACACGTGCCAGCGGCGTCCGTAGCGGAACATCTGGAAGTTGCGCGTGTTCTGGTTGACGTACAGCACGATGCGGATGTCCTGGGTGGCGATGAAGCGCTCCAGATCCCGCACCGTCGGCACGAACGCCACCGGCGGCGCGTCCTCGTCGAGCAGCTTGTCCGCCCCCGTCGCGCTGCGCGAGAGCACGACGACCGGCCAGGTCTTGGCGAGCTCGGCCAGCGGGCGGTACCACTGCCGCATCTGGTACATGTTCACGGCGCCGTCTGCGAAGTACACGGCGACGCGGTAGTGCCCGTCGGGGTGCGGTTCGGCGTCGGCCAACCGGCGGCGCACGCGCTGCACGGCGGTGCGGGAGGCCAGCGCGCGCCTCAGCAGACGGTAGGCC
>JAGIAK010000093.1 GCA_017744855.1 Microbacterium sp. | reverse complement strand
GAAGTACATCGTGGGCGGCCTCACCGCCGGAGCCACCAAGGGCTGAGCCCCGCAGCGACGGTCAGTCGTCGTCGCCCTGCGACCTCGACTGGCCGCCGCTGACCGTCCCCAGCACCTCGTCCTGGATGCGGGCGAGGGCGAGCCGCAGCGCACCGTCGAGCACGGGGTTCTCGTCGAGGCCGGAGAGCAGCACAGGGGGGCGCGCGACGACCGCCGCGTGCAGGTGCCGCTGCACGAGCGCGCGCAGACGCTCCCCGCCGGCGAGGGCGATGTCGCCGGCGAGCACGATGAGGTCGGGATCGACGATAGCGACGACGGCGGAGAGGCCGAGTGCGAGGCGCCTGGCGATCTCCTCGAGGGCCGCGGTCGCGTCGTCGGAACCGGATGCCACCGCCGCGCGCATCGCGGCGGCGGGGGTGTCCTGGTCGAAGCCGTGCTCGGCCAGCACCCGTCCTATGGCCGGCGCGCCGGCGATCGCCTGCATCCCGCTGGCGCCGAACTCGTTCGCCTCGTGGGGGAGCGGAGCCCCGGGAAGCGGGAGGTCGGAGATCTCTCCGGCGCCGCCGGTGAGGCCGCGGTGCACGCGGTCGCCGAACATGAGGCCCATGCCGATGCCGTCGGACACCCACAGCACGGCGAAACTGTCGTGCGCTGTCGCGACGCCGTGGGCGCGCTCGGCGATCACCACGAGGTTCACGTCGTTCTCCACGTCGACGGGCACGCCGAGCTGCTCCTGCAGCATCGCCGAGAGACCGGCATCCTGCCAGCCGGGCAGGTGCGCGGCGAAGCGGAGACGATCGGTGGTCGGGTCGATGGCGCCCTGGATGCCGAGCACGACCCGGCGCAGATCGGCGACGGCGATGCCGGCAGGGGCGCAGGCGCCGGTGAGCGCCTCCCGCACGCGGGCGGCCGGATCGGCGGTCTCTCCATCGACGGTGGCGAGCTCGAACTCGCCGACCCTGGTGCCGACCAGGTCGACGACGACGACGGAGATGCGCTCGGGGGTGACGTCCATCGCCGCGGTGTAGGCGGACGTCTCGTTCACGCTGAACAGCTCGGCGGCGCGGCCGATGGCGCCGTCGCGGTTGCCGTCGCTCTTGACGAGGCCGCTGTCGCGGAGCTGGGTGAGGAGGTGGGATGCCGTGGGCTTGGAGACGGCGAGGATGGCCGCGATCTCCGGCCGGCTGAGCGGGCCGCGGTCCAGGAGCAGGCGCAGGGCGGCGCGCGCGTTGATCGCTCGGACGACGCTGGTGCCGGTCGGTGGAGTGGTCACGGGAACCTCGTGTGGTCGATGTCGGGTACTCCGAATGCTACCCATCCGTCGTCCCGATGAACGTCCGGATAACCGTCGGATCCACCATTGCGCACGGCATCCCCGTCGGGTATAACTCTTCGTAAAGAATGTTTCCTAACGTTCTCTCACATCAATCGGAGGAACCATGCGTCAACGTCGACCATTGCTCGGCCTTCTGGCCGCGGCGATCGTGATACCCCTCACCGGCCTGATCGCCGCGCCGGCGGCGCAGGCCGCAGGCCTCACCCTGCGCGATCCCGTCAAGCGGGAGATCGCCCAGGAGATCATCACCTCGGCCGAGAACTCCGTGCTCGATTGGTACAACCGCTACGACTACATCGAGGACATCGACGACGGTCGCGGCTACACCGGCGGCATCATCGGCTTCACCTCCGGCACCAGCGACATGCTCGAGCTCGTCCAGCGGTACACGAAGAAGTACCCCAACAACGGTCTCGCGAAGTACATCCCCGCACTCAAGGCGGTGGACGGCACCGATTCGCATTCGGGCCTCGGCACCGCGTTCGAGAACGCCTGGAAGGCGGAGGGCAAGAAGGCGGAGTTCCAGCGGGCGCAGCGCGACCTCACCCGCGACTGGTACTTCGACCCGTCGGTCGACCTCGCCGTCTCCGACAAGCTCGGCCCGCTCGGCCAGTTCGCGTACTACGACGCCGCGGTGGTGCACGGCTTCGACGGGATGCAGGACATCCGCACTGAGGCCAAGAAGAAGGCGAAGACCCCCAAGGACGGCGGCAACGAGACCACCTACCTGAACGCCTTCCTCGACGCCCGAGTGGTCGAGATGAAGAAGGAGGCGGCGCACGAGGACGTCAGCCGCATCGAGAAGGCGCAGCGCGTCTGGCTCAAGGCCGGCAACCTCAACCTCGACCCGCCGCTGAGCTGGTCGGTGTACGGCGACCCGTTCAAGATCTCCACCAACCCGACGCCGCGCTGGCCTCTCGACGAGCTCGGCGGGCCTGGCACGCCCACCCCGTCGCCGTCGCCACCTCGACGTCGACCCCGACTCCGACCCCCAGCCCGACGTCCACGCCCACCCAGAACCCGGGTACGGCGACCCTGATCTCCAAGGGCAAGCCGGTGACGACGTCGTCGGTCGAGAGCTCCTCGTACGACGGGGCGAAGGCGGTCGACGGCAACGCCACGACCCGCTGGGCCAGCGTCGAGGGCCTCGACCCGCAGTGGATCCGCATCGACCTCGGAACCGGCGCGACCGTCAGCCGTGTCGTGCTGAAGTGGGAGGCCGCCTACGCGAAGAAGTACCGCGTGGAGATCTCCGCCGACGGCTCGGCCTGGACCACTCTCGCCACCGAGGCCGCTGGCAACGGAGGCACCGACGAGTTCACCGGGCTCTCCGGCACCGGCCGCTACCTGCGCATCTACGGCACGGCCCGCGCCACCTCCTACGGCTACTCGCTGTTCGAGGCCGAGGTCTACGGCACTGCGGGCTCCACGGGCAACCCGAACCCCGGTTCGGGCGCCTTCTCGGTGGTCGCCGCCGGCGACATCGCCGGAGACTGCGGCACCGCCAGCTCGACGTGCAACCACTTCGCCACCGCGACGCTCGCGCAGTCGCTGAACCCCGCCTTCTACATGACGCTCGGCGACAACCAGTACGACGACGCCCACCTGTCCGACTTCAAGAACTACTACGACAAGTCGTGGGGCAAGTTCAAGGACAAGACCTACCCGATCCCGGGCAACCACGAGAAGTACGACAGCAACTACGACGAGTCGAGCGACACCGGCGACGAGAAGGGCTACCGCGACTACTTCGGCTCCCGCGCCACCCCGCAGGGCAAGATGTGGTACTCGTACGACTACGGCAACTGGCACTTCATCGCTCTGAACTCCAACCAGTTCCAGAACTCGGAGCAGATGAACTGGCTCACCGCCGACCTCGCGGCGAACACCAAGCAGTGCACCGTGGCGTACTTCCACGAGCCGCTGTTCACGTCGGGCGAGCACGGCAACCAGCTCAAGAGCAAGCCGGTGTGGACCAAGCTGCAGGCGGCAGGGGTCGAGCTCGTTCTCAGCGGCCACGACCACCACTACGAGCGGTTCAACCCGCAGACCGCCGACGGCACGGCGTCCGCCACGGGCATCGTGGAGATCATCGGCGGCCTCGGCGGCCGTGACCTGCGCGATCTCAACGACACCCCGCAGAAGAACAGCGTGAAGCGCATCAACGACCGCTACGGCGTCGTGCAGATCGACTTCACCGACACCACCTTCACCACGAAGTTCGTCGCGGTCGGCGGCCAGGTCGTCGACACCAGCCCGACGTACACCTGCCACTGACGATGTACCTCGCCGGCAGCGCAGCGCGGCAAGACGACGGCGGTCCGGCGACCCACCCCACGGTGGGCCGCCGGGCGGCCGGAGTCGGAGGCACCGCGATCGCCCTCGGAGCGGTGAGCCTGCTCACCGACCTCTCCTCCGAGATGATCACCGCGGTCCTGCCGCTGTACCTCGTGATCGGACTGGGCATGACGCCGCTCCAGTTCGGGTTCCTCGACGGCCTCTACAACGGGGTCACCGCCTTCGTCCGCCTGCTGGGCGGACACGTCGCCGACCGCTGGTCGCGGCACAAGCTCGTCGCGGGCATCGGCTACGGCCTCTCCGCCCTGTGCAAGCCGTTCCTACTGCTCGCAGGGGCGTCGACCACGGCGCTGTCCGCGACCCTCGCCGTCGACCGCATCGGCAAGGGCATCCGCACCGCGCCGCGCGATGCGCTGATCTCGCTGTCGGTCGACGACGCGCACCAGGGCAGGGCGTTCGGCGTGCACAGGGCCATGGACACGGCCGGAGCACTGATGGGCCCGCTGGCGGCGTTCGCCCTGCTCTGGCTTCTCGCCGACGCGTTCGACGCCGTGTTCGTGGTGAGCTTCTGCGTCGCGACGCTGGGCGTCATCGTGCTCATCGCGTTCGTGCCCGGCCGCTCGTCGCTGCCGGCGGGCGGTCCGCGGCCGACGCTGCGGCAGACCGTCGGCATCCTCGCCGAGCCGGGGTTCCGTCGTCTGCTGATCGCCGCGACGATCCTCGGCCTCGTGACGATCGGCGACGGCTTCCTGTACCTCGGCATCCAGCAGAAGACGGGGATGGACACCGCGTTCTTCCCGTTGCTGCCGCTGGGGAGCGCGCTCGTCTACCTCGTGCTCGCCGTGCCGATGGGCCGCCTCGCCGACCGCATCGGCCGGCGCCTGCCGTTCCTGCTCGGCAACCTCGCGCTGCTCGGCTGCTACTCGACGCTGCTGTTGCCGCTCGACGGGCCCGTGCTGATCGCCGTGGTCCTCGGACTGCTCGGAGTGTTCTACGCGGCGACGGACGGCGTGCTGATGGCGCTGGCAGGGCCCGGCATCCCGCGCGAGCGCCGTGCCGGAGGTCTCGCCCTGCTGCAGACGGGGCAGGCGACCGGCCGACTGTTCGCGGCGGTGCTGTTCGGCGCCGCGTGGACGCTGTGGGGCGTCTCGACCGCGCTCGCCGTGGCCGCGGGAGGGCTGCTCGTGGTGCTCATCGCCGCGGCACTGCTCGTCCGCCCCGACCGCACCGCCTCGGAGCAGGAGGCGTGATGGCGGTCCCGATGCGGCGGCGCCTGCTTCTCGTGGGCGCCGCCGCAGCGGTGCTCGCGGCTGTCGGCGTCGGCTACTCGATCGTCGCGGTCGGTCGGCCACCGGAGAGCGCGTACGCGACGCAGAAGGTCACCCCGGGCGACGACACCGGCCTCTACGTGCGGGATGCCGACGGCTACGTCGTGCTGCAGCGCGGCGGCCTCGACGGGCTGGCGAAAGGCGATGAGACACCCGAGCGCGAGGGCACTGGTCTCGACTGCTTCCGGTTCTACTCGGCCGGAGGGACGTCGCTGTGCCTCACCCCGCACGGAGGTCTGCAGCCGATGACGACGGCGCGGATCCTCGACGCGCAGCTCGACGAGATCACCACCATCGACTTCGGCGGCGTGCCGAACAGAGCGAGGGTGTCGCCGTCGGGACGGATGGTGGCGTGGACGGTCTTCGTGAGCGGGGATGACTACGCCACGAGCGACTTCTCGACCAGGACCGGGTTCTACGACACCCGGTCGGAGCTGCTGGTGAAGTCGCTCGAGGGCATCGGGCTCTTCATCGACGGGGAGTACCGCACGCCCGCCGACGCGAACTTCTGGGGGATGACGTTCACCGACGACGACAACGTGTTCTACGCCACGGTGTCGACGGGCGGTCAGACCTACCTCGTGAAGGGCGACATCGAGGCGTGGACGGCGACGGCGCTGCGCGCGAACGTGGAGTGCCCGTCGCTCTCGCCGGACGGCACGCGGCTGGCGTTCAAGAAGCGCGTCCGCGAGACGGTCGACGACCCGTGGCGGCTGTACGTGCTCGACCTCGCCACGATGCAGGAGCATCCGGTCGCGGAGGAGCGCAGCATCGACGACCAGGCCGCCTGGCTCGACGACGGCACGCTGGCGTACGCGGTCGACGGCGGTGTCTGGTCGGCGCCGGCCGACGGCAGCGGTGCGCCGAGGCTCATCGCCCCCGGTGCCTCGTCGCCGGCGATGGTCACGGGCTGAGCGGCGCGGCGGCCATCGCGGGTCGTCGCTGCGCGCCGGCGAAGCGGTATCTTGCGAGACATGCTATCTTGTGACGCATGGTAGCCGAGGTCGGATCGCAGCTGCGCAAGGGAGTGGTCGAGTACTGCGTGCTCGGCCTGCTCGCGCGCGAGCCGATGTACGGCTGGCAGCTGTCGGAGGAGCTCACCGGCGCCGGGCTCATCGCGAGCATCGGCACGCTGTACCCGCTGCTCGGAAGGCTGCGCGACAACGGCTGGGTCAGCGCGTTCGAGCAGCCGTCGGAGAGCGGGCCGGTGCGCAAGTACTACCGACTGACCGACGCCGGGGCCGACCAGCTCGGTCGGTTCCGCATGCAGTGGATGCCGTTCGCCCGTGTCGTCACGGGCTTCATCGGAGAGGGACGACCATGACGGATGCCGAGGCGACGCGACTGCGCGACGACTATCTCACGCGGCTCGACGAGGCGATGCGTACACTGCCGCACGGCGTGGCCGGCGACATCCGCAGCGGCATCGCCGAAGAGCTCTCCGGGCTCGATGCCGACGCCGCCGCCCGGCGGATCGCGCAGCTCGGCGACCCCGTCGACATCGCCCGCGAGGCGGCGGACGAGGTGCCGGCGCCCCCGGTCGTCGTCGTGTCCCCGGTCGCCGCGTCGTCCGCCGTCGCGCCGACGCCGACCACGGCCTCGCGCCGGTTCGCCATCGCTGCCGCGCTCACCCTCGGGTTCGGCGGCATCCTGGTGCCCATCGTCGGCTGGGTGGCCGGTATGGTCCTCGTCTGCCTGAGTCCGCTGTGGAAGGCGTGGGAGAAGGCCGTCGCCATCCTGCTGCCGCTCGGCGTCGTCGTGCTGTCGTGGCTGATTCTGTCGTCGATGTCTTTCACCACTGGTTCGTCCAGCGGCAGTTCCTCGGGAACAGGGACCCCGCCCGAGGTGAACAACCCGCTGGTGCCCGTCTGGTACGACTTCGTCGGAGCGCACGCGGTCATCCTCCTCGGGCTCCTCCTCGTGCCGGCATCCGGTCTCTGGCTGCTGTGGCGGCTCCGCGGTCGCGGCGTGCGCTGACCCACGCGGAAGAGGGGCGGATTCGCACGTGCGACCGGCGTTGCGACGCGTCGTCGCGACCCTCTGGCCATAACCTGATGGCATGGCACGAGTGGGGGGACGGAACCTGGCGATGAGCTGGATCGCCGGGATCCTCTGCACGGGCGTGATCCTCGGGCTCATGTGGCTCGCCATCCCGATCGTGCCGGCGATGGCCGAGTTCGTCGGAGACGGACTGCGCAACGCCCTTCCCTGAGCCGTCGCATACACCCGGCCGCCGCGGTATTCCGCGCGGATCCGGCCCGCCGACACGTCGGCACGCCTGCGGGCGGGCGCCACGACGCGACGGTACCCTCACACTGACACTTCCGATGAGAGGCGCACCCCATGAGTGACCCCGAGGTCCCGAAGCCCGAGCAGCCGGCCGACGTGAACGACGTCGTCGACAGCGCGAATGCCGGACTCGACGCGGCCGCGGCAGCGGGCGCAGACGTCCCTGGCGCGCCGGCCGACGACGATGCGCACACAGAGGTCCCGGCGCACCACGACCCCGATCTCGCCGCGTTCGAGGAGGCCGAGCGGGACCACCCCGGCACGTTCTCGACGCCCGCGCTGAACGAGGCGTTCGCGTCCGACGCCGACGAGACCGCCGCGCTGACCACGCCCGTCGCGCACCACGACGCGACGATCGCCGACACCGCGTACGCAGCGGCGGACGACACCGAGACGCGCATCGTCCCCTCGGAGCCGGCTCCCGCAGAGGTTCTCGTCGCCGCGGCGCCGTCGCTCCAGCAGCAGCCGATCTTCGTGCAGGCCCCCGAGCCCCCTCGCGACCGCGGCAACCGCGGCACGGCAGGGCTCATCGGCCTGCTCGCCACCCTCTCGTTCGCCATCCTGTACCTGGGTGCGACCCTGGGCCTCGGCGCCGTCGCCGGCGACGTGACCGGCAAGAACATCGGCGAGGCGGCCCTCGCCCCGCTCACCACCTGGGGCTTCTGGGTGCCGGTCGTCGTGTTCTTCCTCGGCTTCTGGCTGCTCGGCGCGTTCATCAACCGCGGACGCTGGGGCCTGTGGGTCGTGTTCGGCATCATCGTCGGCGTGTTCGCCTATGGCGGCTACATCCTCGGTCAGCTCGCCGAGGCGCCGTTCTGGCAGCTCACCGCGTCGCAGGGCGGCGAGCTCGTCAGCGCCCAGTTGCTGTCGCCGCTCGCGATCGCCGCTTTCGTGTTCGGCCGCGAGCTGACCATCTGGTTCGGCGCGTGGGTCGCCCGCAGCGGCGCACGCAAGTCCGAGCTCAACGCCGAGGCGCAGCGCGAGTACGAGCGCACCCTCGAAGCAGGCCCGACGCTGGCGAGGTAACGCCACGAACGCCACCACGCCGAACCCCCGCGGACCCGAGTCCGCGGGGGTTTCGGCCGTCCTGGCGCTGGTGTTCGCCATCATCGGGTTCTTCGCGCTCGCCGTCTTCGGACTGGGCGCGCTCAGCGTCGCGACCGACGCTGACGTCATCTCCACGCCGGGTCTCGGCCAGACGCCGGGGATCGTGGGGATGATCCTCGCTGTCGCGGTGTTCGCGCTCTCGCTGGGGCTCGCGCTCCGGCAGCGGCATCCGTCGTTCTGGTCGGTGCCGTCTGCCGCCGTCGCCACCGCGCTCGCCCACCTGGTGGCCGTGTGGGTGGCGGTACTCGTGCCAGGGGGCGACGTCATCGTCGCGACCGCCGTGGCCGGTGATCTCGTGCGCGGAGGGGCGAGCGCGGTGATCGTGCTGGCTGCTGCGGTCGCCGCCTGGGGCGGGATCGCGCTGCGGCGCACCAGGGCGCAGCATCCACGCTGGCCGTGGGAGCGGCACGACGAGGAGTCCTAGTCGGCTCCCGCGGTGCGGCGGACCGTGCGCAGGAGATCACACGCAACGCAGGTGCGGATGCCGTGATCGGCCCTGCGGACCGTGCGAACTCCTACGGGCTGGGGCCGGGGCTGGGGGCGGGCAGGGCGGGCGGCGCGCGCGTGGACGTGGAAATCGCCCCCGACACGCCCGAGCCGCCGTACTCTGGAGACGTGGAGCGCTCACTGGAGACGCAGGTCGACCAGGCCGTCGAGGCCTGGCTGCGCTGGGTGCCGCGCTGGGAGCCGGCCACCCACCGCGGGCGCGTCGCGCCGTGCCGCCGCTGCCTGGGCTCGCCCATCCTGTCTGCGGCTGGCATCGGCGCCAACGCCCCGCACGGCGTGCAGCACGGACTCTCCACCCGGGTGAAGGCGATCGTCGACCACGCCGTCGCCGACTACACCGCCCGCAACCTGCCGATGCTGCAGCGCGAGCTCGATCAGCAGGCGAACCGCAACCGCGCCCGCAGCTATCGCCCTGCAGAGGACCTCGACCCCGAGTTCGACGGGTTGCCGCTCGATCCCGAACCGGTGCCGGGGGCGCCCTTCCTCTTCACGATCGCCGGGCTCGCCGACGACTCGGCCGCCGAGCTCCCGCCGCTCCCGCCGCTGAGCGACGAGGCCAAGGTCGCGCTGCGGCAGGAGGTCGCGCTGGCAGATGAGTACGCCAACATGATCGGCCGCGAGATCTGCGGTCTGCTGCTGCGGCACCGGCTGCGCATCCAGGCCGCCATCTCGCAGCACGTCGAGCCGCAGATCGAGGCCCTGCTCGCGGAGCTGACCGAGTCGCTCGACTCGCCGTTCGACCCCGACGCGCCCTGACAGGCCGGGGGAGCGGTTCATTTGACCGCCAGGTTACGCGGCATTACACTTGATCAGGTGTGTGCACGTCTTGACGTGCGCGCTGGGCGTCGGTCCCATGACCGGTCCGCCCCCACGGCATACCCACCACCTGAAAGCACGTCGGTTCCGGCGTGCCGGTGGGTCATGATGTGAAACCCATCACGCTGTCACCGTGCAGCACTATGAGGAGAGAACGTGCCAACCATTCAGCAGTTGGTTCGCAAGGGTCGTTCGCCCAAGGTCTCGAAGACCAAGGCGCCCGCACTGAAGTCGAACCCCCAGCAGGCCGGTGTCTGCACCCGTGTGTACACCACCACCCCGAAGAAGCCGAACTCGGCGATGCGCAAGGTCGCCCGTGTCAAGCTCCGCAACGGCACCGAGGTCACCGCGTACATCCCCGGTGAGGGTCACAACCTCCAGGAGCACTCGCTGGTGCTCGTCCGCGGCGGTCGTGTGAAGGACCTCCCCGGTGTGCGTTACAAGATCGTCCGTGGCGCCCTGGACACCCAGGCCGTCAAGAACCGTAAGCAGGCTCGCAGCCGCTACGGCGCGAAGAAGGGTTGAGTTAGATGCCTCGTAAGGGTCCCGCACCTAAGCGTCCCGTCGTCAACGACCCGGTATACGGCGCTCCGATCGTCAGCCAGCTGGTCAACAAGATCCTCGTGGACGGCAAGAAGTCGCTCGCCGAGTCGATCGTCTACAACGCCCTCAAGGGCGTCGAGGCGAAGAACGGCCAGGATGCCGTCGCCACGCTGAAGAAGGCTCTCGACAACGTCCGTCCCACCCTCGAGGTCAAGAGCCGCCGCGTCGGCGGTTCGACCTACCAGGTGCCGGTCGAGGTCAAGCCGCACCGCGCGAACACGCTCGCGCTGCGCTGGCTCGTGAGCTACGCCAAGGGTCGTCGTGAGAAGACGATGACCGAGCGCCTCCAGAACGAGATCCTGGACGCGTCGAACGGCCTCGGTGCCGCGGTCAAGCGCCGCGAGGACACCCACAAGATGGCCGAGTCGAACCGCGCGTTCGCTCACTACCGCTGGTAACAGCTTCGCCCGCCCCCGGCCATCCGCCGGGGGCGGGCACCCCCCTCTTCGCAGTACGACTGCCAAAAAGATAAGGACACTCCTGTGGCACAAGACGTGCTCACCGACCTGAGCAAGGTTCGGAACATCGGCATCATGGCTCACATCGATGCTGGCAAGACCACCACGACCGAGCGCATCCTGTTCTACACGGGCGTCAACCACAAGCTCGGCGAGACGCACGACGGCGCGTCGACCACCGACTGGATGGAGCAGGAGAAGGAGCGCGGCATCACGATCACGTCTGCCGCCGTGACCTGCTTCTGGAACCAGAACCAGATCAACATCATCGACACCCCCGGTCACGTGGACTTCACGGTCGAGGTGGAGCGCTCGCTCCGCGTCCTCGACGGCGCTGTCGCCGTGTTCGACGGCAAGGAGGGCGTCGAGCCCCAGTCCGAGACCGTGTGGCGTCAGGCCGACAAGTACAACGTCCCCCGCATCTGCTTCGTCAACAAGATGGACAAGCTGGGCGCCGACTTCTACTTCACCGTCGACACCATCGTCAACCGCCTCGGCGCCAAGCCGCTCGTGATCCAGCTGCCCATCGGCGCGGAGAACGACTTCATCGGCGTCATCGACCTCGTCGAGATGCGCGCCCTGGTGTGGCCCGGCGATGCCAAGGGTGACGTCACCATGGGTGCGTCCTACGAGATCCAGGAGATCCCGGCCGACCTCAAGGACAAGGCCGACGAGTACCGTCAGACCCTGCTCGAGACCGTCGCCGAGACCGACGACGCGCTGCTCGAGAAGTTCTTCGGCGGCGAGGAGCTCACCGTCGCAGAGATCAAGGGCGCCATCCGCAAGCTGGTCGTCGCCTCCGAGATCTACCCGGTGCTCTGCGGCTCCGCGTTCAAGAACCGCGGCGTGCAGCCGATGCTCGACGCGGTCGTCGACTACCTGCCGTCGCCCCTCGACGTGCCCGCCATCGAGGCGCACGACCCGAAGGACGAGGAGAAGGTCATCGAGCGTCACCCCGACGCGAAGGACCCGTTCTCCGCGCTGGCCTTCAAGGTCGCCGTGCACCCGTTCTTCGGTCGTCTGACCTACGTGCGCGTCTACTCGGGCGAGCTCGAGTCGGGTGCTCAGGTCATCAACTCGACCAAGGGCAAGAAGGAGCGCATCGGGAAGATCTTCCAGATGCACGCCAACAAGGAGAACCCGGTCGACAAGCTCACCGCCGGCAACATCTACGCCGTGATCGGCCTCAAGGACACCACCACCGGTGACACCCTGGCCGCGATCGACGCGCCGGTCGTGCTCGAGTCGATGACGTTCCCCGAGCCCGTCATCGACGTCGCGATCGAGCCGAAGACGAAGGCCGACCAGG
>JAGIAK010000092.1 GCA_017744855.1 Microbacterium sp. | reverse complement strand
TGGTCGCGAAGGCCGCGCAGCAGTTCTTGACGGAGCGGGTCAACGATCGCTTGAAGACCGCGCTGCGTGCCGGGACTGCGCAGGAGGTCGAAGTAGAGCTCTCCCCCTCAAGCGCGGAGGTTGCTGTTGCAGACCTCGACCGCGACACCGAGATCGAGACAACGCTCGAGGAACTCGAGGGCTATCAGATCGTCAAGGCGATTGCCTGCGGAGTGGTGAAGCCTCACAGGATCGCCCAGCGCGACTCCAAGAGCTACTTCGCCGTGCTGCTCGATGACAACAATCGCAAGCCCATCGCCCGGCTTCACTTCAACGGCAAGCAGAAGTACCTTGGCCTACTCGACGAGGACAAGGTAGAAACGAGGCATCCGATCGATGGCTTGGACGAGATCTACGCCCATGCGGATGCCATCCGCGAGGCCGTGAGTCGGTACCAGTAGCGCGCACTGACCGCAGTCGCCACCCGCCCGAATCACCCCACCTGATCGAACCGCTTAATGAACATGAGCGTGGCGTCGTCGTCGAGGCGCACGAGGTCGCCCGGCGGCACGGGCTCGTTGTCGTACATGACGCCGTTGCCGTCGGGGAGGTAGCCCCGTCGCACGTAGAGCCGTTGGGCGGAACCGTAGTCGGCGTAGAGGCCCACGCCGAGTCCGACCATCGGCGATCGCTGCCGTGCCATGGACTCGACGTGATCCAGCAAGGCAGAGGCGATGCCGCGTCGACGGTACGCCGGGAGGACATTGAGGTCGGAGATCTCGGGGATGCGCAGCTCCGCGAACGGCGGATACGCCGACGTCCAGGCGAGCGTGACGTAGCCGCAGAAGTCGCCGTCGAACTCTGCGAGCACGCAATAGCGGCTGCCCGCGGTGTGCTCATCCAGATAACGCTCGAAGAGAGACACCGGCTTGTTCCAACCCAGTGCGTCGAACGCGGCGTGCATCGTCATCGGGTCGTGCGAAGACAGCTCGCGGATCACAGCACTGGTCACGCGGTACAGCTTCGCACGCGCGCCCTTAGTCCGCCCGCCGCATCCGCAACCCGAACGCCACAGCCGCGAGCGCGATCACGACGACCCCGTATCCCACGCACACCGCCCCGAGTCCGACGGTGCCGACGAGCGCCCCGGCCACGACCGCCGGGACGCCGAACGCCAGGTACGCGAGCAGGTAGATCACGGCGAAGGCGTCTGCCCTTTCGGTCGCCGGGATGCGCGGCGCTAGGGATGCCACGACACCGGAGAAGGCGGTGCCGAATCCCATACCGGTGACTCCGGCCGCGACGAGGTAGAACGGAAGGGAGTGGACGCCCAGGGCCACGAGCGACAGCAACGTCCCGAGAGCCAGCGCTGCGGTGCCGAACAGCACGGTGGTGCGAGCCCTGCGTCGACGCATGAGCAGAGCCGTGACGGCGCCCACCCCCGCGAGCACGACCACAGGAAGGCCCTGCCACACGTGCGCCTCGCCGCCCAGCTCCGTGCGCACGATGTTCGCGCCGAGGGAGAGGAACAGTCCACCGGTGGCCCAACCGGCGATCACCGCGGGCGAGGCATGCAAGAAGTCGCGGCGGATGCCGGCGGGCAGGGAGAGCCGGAAACTCAGCGATGCCCAGGCTCCCGGCCTGCGCGGGGCCGTCTCCGGCGCGAGCAGGAACAGCGCGGCCAGCGCGACGTAGACGACCGTCAGCGGAGCGAACACGTCGAGCAGTGGCTGCCCGACGGCATCCAGCACCACCGCCGAGGCGAGCGCTCCGAGCGCGAGTCCGATGCCTGGGCTCAGGGAGTTCCAGAGCGCGGCCGTCCGCTCACGCCCCGCGGGCGCGAGATCGAGCACGGCGGCAGACAGCGCCGAGATCAGGAGCCCGCTCGCCCCGCCCTGCAGCACGCGCGCGAGCACGAGCAGAGTCACCGACCCCGCGTGCCAGAACAGGAACATGCTGCCCGCGAGCAGCAGGAACCCGGCGATGGCCACGGGGCGCCGCCCGATGTGGTCGGAGAGCGACCCCGCCATGAGCAGGGTCAGCAGCAGGGCGACGGCGTACACCGCGAACACGGCGCTGATCACGACCGGACCGAACCCGATGTCATGGGCGAGCACGGGGTAGAACGGCGACGGTGCGCTCGCGCCCATCATCATCGCGATCTGCGCTCCGACGGCCAGGGCGAAGCTGAATCCGCGGCGTCGACCGCGCGAAGACGCAGGGGCGGATGCCGCTGTCACGGTGATGGTGTCGGTGGTGGTCATGACGCTCCCTACGGTTCGAAAAAAGTCGAACCATCGAAGAGTACGCTTGTCCGCGTCATTGTTCAACTATTATCGAACCATGGCCGGCGACCTCCCCCACCCCGAGCGCTCCGAGATTCAGCTCACGGACGTGCTCTTCGCGCTCAGCGACCCCGAGCGCCTCGCCATCACCCGCCAGCTCGCCGACGGCCCGCTCGACATGGCCGCGTGCCACGCCACCGACCCCGACCTCCCGAAGTCGACCAAGTCGCACTTCATGAAGGTGCTCCGCGAAGCGGGCGTCATCCGCAACGAGCCCAACGGTCGGCGACGGATGCTGTCACTCCGCCGCGACGACCTCGACGCGCTCTTCCCCGGCCTGCTCGACTCGGTGCTCAACGCCTGACGTGGCATCCGTCGCCTTCCGGCGTCCGCCACGACTACCAAACTCCCACCCCACTCTCAGTGTCAGCGACATATCGTTGAGTATCGCTACCGATACTGGGAGGTCATCATGAACAACGCATTCCCCTCCAACCCCTTCATGGGTGCGGGCGCCGGTCCGGCATCCGCCCTCTTCGAGGCCATGGACCAGCTGCGCACCTCGTTCGCGCCCCGACCGAGCGGCGGATCGCGCATGGCCCGCGGCGACGTCCGCACTGCCGTGCTCACCCTGCTCGCCGAGAAGCCCATGCACGGCTACCAGATCATCACCGAGATCGCCGAGCGCAGCGGCGGCACCTGGAAGCCCAGCGCCGGCTCCGTCTACCCCACGCTGCAGCTGCTCGCCGACGAGGGGCTCATCACCGCCGAGGAGCAGAACGGCCGCAAGACCTACTCGCTGACCGAGGCCGGTTCCGAGGTCGCCGCCGAGGCCGCCGAGTCTCCGGCGCCGTGGGAGGCGTCGGGCCGCGACGGCTCCCGTGATCACGCCCGCTTCAGCGCGCTTCCGAAGGCCGGCGTCGACCTTGCCGCCGCGGCCGCGCAGGTGGGGCGAACGGGTTCCCCCGAGCAGGTGCAGCAGGCGATCGACGTGCTCGACGAGGCCCGCCGTAGGCTGTACTCGATCCTCGCTCAGGACTGATCGGATGCCGGCACGCAGGCCGGCGGGAGGAACGCGATGACGGATGCCGACGGTGGTGAGGGCGTTTCGACTCGCTCCGCTCGCTCAACGACCGGTGGGGGCGACGCTCGGTCGGTGACGGGTGAGGGCGTTTCGACTCGCTTCGCTCGCTCAACGACCGGGGAGGGCGACGCTCGCTCAACGACCGGGGAGGGCGTTTCGACTCGCTTCGCTCGCTCAACGACCGAGGCGGGGCCCGAACGGGCTCGCTACCGGCGCATCCTCGCGTTCGCCTCCCGCCAGCTCGTGCAGCTGTGGTGGTTCGAGCTGTTCCTGCCGCGGATCGGCCTCGCCGGGGTCTCCGAGCGGTCGCGCACGCGGCGCCTCCAGGTGCTCGCGCGCCGCTTCCACGACCTGGCCGTCGAACTCGGCGGCCTCATGATCAAGGTCGGGCAGTTCCTCTCCTCGCGCCTTGACGTGCTCCCGCCGGAGATCACCGACGAGCTCGCGGGCCTGCAGGACGAGGTGCCCGCGGTGCCGTTCGCCGAGATCAGGGCTCTCGCGGAGTCCGAGCTGGGCGCGCCGCTGTCGCAGGTCTACGCCTGGTTCGACGAGGTCCCGGTGGCCGCGGCATCCCTCGGCCAAGCGCATCGGGCCCGCCTCTCCGCCCCTGACGCGCTCGACTCCGGACTCGGCCAGGTGATCGTCAAGGTGCAGCGGCCGGGCATCGACCGCATCGTCGCGACCGATCTCGCCGCCCTGCGCAAGGTCGGCGGCTGGCTGAAGCGGGTGCGCGCGGTATCGAGCCGCGTCGACGCTCCGGCGCTCGTCGAGGAGTTCGCGAACACGAGCCTCGAGGAGATCGACTACCTGCACGAGGCCGCGAGCGCCGAGCGTTTCGCCGAGGACTTCGCCGACGATGACGGCATACGCACCCCCGCCGTCGTGTGGGCGCGCAGCACCCGCCGCGTGCTCACGCTCGAAGACGTCACGGCGATCAAGATCTCCGACACCGATGCGCTGCGTGCCGCCGGCATCGACCCGTCTGCGGTGGCCGACGCGTTCGCCAGGGCCATGTTCGACCAGGTGTTCGCCCACGGCTTCGTGCACGCCGACCCGCATCCAGGCAACGTGTTCGTCGAGCCCGTGCCCGGCGGCGGCTTCCGCCTGACGTTCATCGACTTCGGGATGATGGCCGAGGTCCCGGCGACGCTCCGCGGCGGACTGCGCAGCCTCGTGATCGCGATCGCCACCCGTGACGGTCGCGCGATGATCGAGGCGGCCCGGTCGATCGGCGTGCTGATGCCGACCACCGAGACCGCCGAACTGGAGCGTGCGCTCACCGCCCTCTTCGACCGCTTCGGCGGCATGGGGTTCGGCCAGCTCAAGGACGTGGACCCGCGCGAGTTCCAGGACTTCGCCGATCAGTTCGGCCACGTCATGCGCTCGCTGCCGTTCCAGCTGCCCGAGCGGCTGCTGCTCCTCATTCGCGCGGTCTCACTCACCTCCGGCATGTGCAGCGCGCTCGATCCCGACTTCAACGTGTGGGATGCCGTCGAGCCCTACGCCACGCAGCTCCTCGGCGAGGAGAGCGCCGGCATGGTGCAGGACCTCGCGAAGCAGGCCGCATCGAGTGCCGGCATCCTCTGGCGGATGCCGGGGCGCATCGACTCGCTGCTCACCCGCGTCGACGAGGGCGCCGTGTCCTTCGACACCTCGCGGCTGGAACGTCGACTGGACCGGCTGGAGCATGTCGCACGCCGCATCGCCTCTGGCGTACTGTTCGCCGCGCTGCTCGTGGGCGGCGCGATCCTGCTCGCGCCGGCCCCGCCGCTCGGCATCGTGCTCATGTGCGTGTCGGCGCTGCCGTTGCTGCACGCCGCGTTCGCGCGACCGCCGCGCTAGGACTCCGCCGCAGCCAGCGCGGGCTGCGAGTCTGCCTCCGACACGGACTCGGCGGAGGCATCCGCCGCCTCCGCCGCAGCCGTGATCCGCGCGGCCATGCCCGCGAAGATGAAACCGTGGAACGGCAGCACGCCGAGCCAGTACAGTCGCCCTGCCAGCCCCCGGGGGAAGAAGACGGCCCGTTGCTCGTACCGCGCGTGTGCGCCGACGGGCACGGCGCGCAGTTCCAGCCAGGCGTCGCCCGGCACCTTCATCTCCGCCCGCAGCCGCAGCAGGTCGCCGGCATCCGCGTGCTCGATCGTCTCCACCCGCCAGAAGTCGATGGCGTCGCCGACCCTGGCCTCGCTGCGGCTGCGTCGCCCGCGCTGCAGCCCGACCCCGCCGACGATGCGGTCCATCCATCCGCGCACGGCCCACAGCAGCGGAGAGGAGTACCAGCCGTTGTCGCCGCCGATGCCGACGATCACCCGCCACAGCTCCGTCGTGGACGCCGTGGTGTCGACCGATCGCGCGTCGGTGAAGACGGTGCGCCCCGCCCAGTCCGGGTCGCTGGGGAGAGGGTCGCTGGGCGCCCCTGACACCTCGGCGTCCTGCCAGCTCGTCTCGATCGAGTCGGCCCGCACGCGGCCCAGCGCGAGCGCGACCGCCCGGCGATACGGGGTCAGCCCGCCGGTGGGCGGCGGAATGATCTCGTCGACTGCCCGGTCCTTCACGACGCACTCGTTCTGCAGCGAGGCCACGAGCGGGCGCGCGATCGACCGGGGCACGGGGGTGACGAGGTTCACCCAGTGCGAGGCGAGTCCTGGCGTGAGCACGGGCAGCGCGGCGATCGCCCGCTGCCGCAGCCCGGCCTCCACCGCGTAGCCGTTCATCATCTGCCCGTAGCGAAGCACGTCGGGCCCGCCGATGTCGACCGCACGGTTCACGCTCGGATCGACCCGCGCCGCGCCCAGCAGGTAGTGCAGCACGTCGCGCACGGCGATGGGCTGGATGCGGTTGCGCACCCACTTCGGCGCCGGCATGTACGGCAGCACCTCGGTCAGGTGTCGGATCATCTCGAACGACGCGGAGCCCGACCCGATCACCACGCCGGCCTGCAGCACGAGGGTGGGCACGCCGGAGCCGAGCAGGATCTCGCCCACCCGCACGCGCGAGGCGAGGTGCGGCGAGAGGCGCACGTCGTCGGGATGCAGTCCGCCGAGGTAGACGATGCGGCGCACGCCGGCCCGGGCGGCGGCATCCGCCACGGTGGTCGCTGCGCGATCGTCGGCCTCCTCGAAGCCCTTACCGGCGGACATCGAGTGGATGAGGTAGTAGATCACATCGACGTCGTCGACCGCTGCGGCGACGGCCGCCCCGTCGTCGGCGGACCCCTCCACGATCTCGCACTCGCCGCCCCACGGGAAGGATGCCGCTCGGGCCGCATCCCGTGCGAGCACGCGCACCCGGTACCCGGCGTTGAGCAGGCGAGGGGTGAGGCGCCCGCCGATGTAGCCGGTGGCTCCGAGCACGAGCGCGCGCGGTGCGGAGCCGTCGGCGCGGGGCACGGCACGCAGCGGCTCCTCCTGTCCGGTGGGCTGGGTGAGCTCGGCCATGCGTCGAGGGTAGAGGCCGTGCCTGGGCGCGACCAGGGAGCGCGTGTGCAATGAGAGAGTTGCATATTGCTCCCCTGTGTGCAACCCTGGGGATGCGGCTCGCGCCCGCTGAGAAGAGGAGGCATCATGGTCGACATGACCGACAATCCGGCATCCGTGGTCGATGAGGAGACGTTCTCGGTGCGACGGACCATCCGCATCGCCGCCTCCGTCGACAAGGTCTGGCGGGCCGTCACCGAACCGGAGCACATCTCGCGCTGGTTCGGACGCACCGTGCTGGTCGGCACCGGTGTCGGAGCGAGCGGCACCATGACGTTCCCCGACTACGGCGCGGTGCCGCTGCGCGTGGACGAATACGACGAGCCGCGACGGGTCTCCTACTCCTGGTGCAACGACGACGGGGCCGACACGCGACCGGACGCCTTCGATGCGGAGACGGCGACGGTGTTCACCTTCACGCTCGAGCCGGTCGCCGACGGCACGCAGCTCACCGTTGTCGAGACCGGCTTCGAGCGCACCTCCGACCCGAACGCCAACCTCGCCAGCCATGGCATCGGCTGGACGCTCGAGCTCGACAAGCTCGTCGCGCACCTGGAGGGCGTCGCGTGACCGCCGCGACGCTGGTCCCGATGTTCGCGGCCCTCGCCGACGAGACCCGGTGGAGCATCCTGACAGCGCTCGGGGAAGGAGACGCCTCGGCATCCGCCCTCGCCGGTCGACTCCCCGTGAGCCGTCAGGCGATCGCCAAGCACCTCTCCGTGCTGCAGGACGTCGGCCTCGTCGAACCCCTGCGCGTCGGACGCGAGGTGCGCTTCCGCGTGATCGGCACCGAGCTCTCCGCCACCGCCGCGCGACTCGACGAGATCG
Source organism: Microbacterium sp. (assembly GCA_017744855.1). Classification (GTDB taxonomy): domain Bacteria; phylum Actinomycetota; class Actinomycetes; order Actinomycetales; family Microbacteriaceae; genus Microbacterium. Next base: position 4,875 of record JAGIAK010000092.1, on the reverse strand, counting down.
GGCATGCCTGGGATCGGCGCCTCGCCGCGATCAAGGAGATCGCCGAAGGGCTCTGACCCGGCCGTTACCGAGTCAGGATGCCGGAGTCTGCTGCTCCTCGGTGGCCTCTTCGATGGCGGCGGTCATCCCGGAGAGGAAGCGGGTGACGACCGCGCGCTCGCGATCGTCCAGGTCGTCGACGAGGGCGAGCATGCGTCTGTGCATCTCGCCCAGCGTCGCGCGCACCTCCTCGTCGCTGTGGGTCGTCGGCACGACGACTCCGGCGCGACGGTCGGTGGGGTGCGGCTCGCGTCGGGCGTGGCCGCCCTTCTCGAGGCGGTCGATGAGCGTCGTGGTGGACGCGGTCGAGATGTCGAGCACCCTGGCGAGGTCGATGGGGCGCACGAGGCGTCCGGCGCGGTGCTCCCGCAGCAGGTAGCGCAGTGCCACCAGGTCGGTCTCGTTCATGCCCATGACCGCCCTGGTGCGGGCCCGCATCGCGGTCTCCGCTGCACGGTACCGACGCAGCATGTTGAGCACGTCGACCGTGCTGGCCGTCTCGGCATCCGGGTACCAGTACCCCGAACGTCCGTACTCGTCGACGCGCTCCATCACGCGACCTCGCTCTCATCGGCGACCTGCGCCATGTGTCGCTCCAGCATCTCGATGGCTCCGGTCTCGACCTCGGCCGGCACGAGGCGCAGCTGGCCGCCTGTGATCGCCTCGTTCTCGGCCGCGATGATCTGCTCCAGGCGCCAGAGCGCCACGGCGGGGAATCGCGTCGTCAACTGATCGAGAAGGTCGGCGTACAAGACGTACCCCGCGTTCTCCGGGGATACTCGCTCGGCCATGGGGTCCTTTCCGCCGACCTCCATCTTCGCAGTTCGCCTCCGCCGCCGGGCGGGACCGCGTGTCGTCGGCGGGTCGGCTCGCGGAGAGTTTTGCTAGTCTGTCGTGATACTTGTCTGTCGAAGAATGTGAGTCGTCCGGGGGTTCGAGGTGTCGGCAGGGCACAAGCGCGAGGTCGCCCGTGTGGCGGAGGGCGTGGCCGAGCTGCGTCGATCCGACGCCCAGCTCGCACGCCGGCTGGCTGCTCGAGGCGCCCCGAACGACACCGACCGCGAGGCGATGAGGTTCATCGCGCGCGCTCCTGCGCATGATCCGGTGACGCCCGGCGCGCTGGCCGCGCATCTGGGGGTCAGTACTGCGGCCGTCACCGGCGTCATCCGTCGACTGCGGGAGGGGGGCTTCGTCGTCGTCGCACCGAACCCGGCCGATGCCCGGTCGAAGGTGCTGCGCGCCTCGCTGCGGGAGCTCCATTCGCCGGCGGATCGACTCTCGTCGCGCGTCGAGGCGATCGCGTCCGACTTCTCCGATTCGGAGCTCGATGCGGTGGCCCGTTTCCTCGTCCAGCTTGCGGCCGAAGCGGAGGATGTCGGCGATGTGAAGGATCGTGTGGAATTTAGCTAGTTAATCTAGTAATCTATCTCTCGAGCAATCTTGACGGGAGAGTGTGACATGGGTCAGCTGATCTACGGCGGCAACCGGGTGATCGAACTCGATGACGAGGTGCTCGCGCATCTTCGCTCGGTGACGTTCACCAAGCTTCGAAGGAACGAGTCGTTCGCGCTCACGGTGCCCGGCCCTGGCGGCGGGTGCGAGGCCCTCTGGATCCACGCGGCCATCCCGCTGCGCTTCATGATCGACGAGCGCGCCTCGCTGAACAGGCCCTTCCTCGTCGACATGATGGCCGCGACGAACAGCGCCGGCGGGCTCGACCTGACCAGCCGCGAGTTCGCCCCGCGCCAGGCGGACGCGGGTCTGCAGGCCATCAGCGCGTGACGCGCGCCGGCCAGGTGAGGCCAGGGCGGCCCTTCGGCTAGAGGCCGGTGGCCTCCCGCGCCGCACTCACCCTGCTGACCGGGGTCAGCAGGCCGATGAGGGCGTCGGCGTGGGTCAGCTGCGGATGGTGCCCCGCGCCAGGGATCGTGACCAGTTCGACGTTCGGAAGAGCCGCGAGCCGTTCGGCCTCGTGCGGAGCGAGGGGATCGTCGCCGCCCGTGATGATGCGCACAGGCCCGTCGAAGCGCATGAGCGCGTCGCGGAGCTCGGCACGCCACCGCGGAGAGGGCGCGGCGGCGAGCTGTGCGGCGACCCGGCCGGCCGTCCGCCTGCGGAGGTCGTGCGCGCTCGACTCGAGTGCGGCGGCGCACGACTCCGAACCCGTCAGCCGGCGCGAGAGCGCGCCGGCATCCGTGTGGCGCAGGGCGGCCGCGACGAACGGCCGCAGCCGCGTCCAGGCACCCCCCGGTGCCTGGAGGAAGAACGGCGCCACCAGTGTGAGGGACGCGATGCGTTCCGGCATCCGATCCGCCGCGCGCACCGCTGCGGCGGCGCCGAGGGAGTGGCCGATGAGATCGGTGGCTCCCGGGCCCAGCACCGCGGGCAGCCACCGCTCCCAGTCCTGCACACCGGAACCGCCGCTGAGGCCGAGTCCGGGCAGGTCGACGGCGCGGGCGTCGATGCCCGTCGCCACTCCGGCCCACGTGTCGGCGTTGACGGGCAGGCCGGGGAGGAGCAGCCGGTCGGATCCGGGCGCCCCGAGTTCGAACGTGCGCACGCCGCCGGCATCCGTGAACCGGCGGTCGCCCTGCGGGGCGGCGCCGAACCGATGCGCGGCCAGGTGATCGACCCACCGTTCGAGGGATGCGTGGACGTCCGGCATCCGGAGTCCGTGCCTCTCGGCCAGTTCGACGGCGGATGCGGTGGGATAGCGATCGGACGACATGAAGCCGAGCGTCTCGGGGTCGGCCTTGGTGACCCACTGCGGGAGGCGCGTGATCACCGCGACCGGCACACGCAGTCGCGGCACCTTCGCGCCGAGATGCCGCGCCGCGTCGGCGAGCAGGTCGGCGAGCGGAGGGGTGGCGTCGTCGAGCACCCAGTACGCCCTGCCTGCGGCATCCGGGTCGATCGCGGCCGCCGCCATGAACGCGGCGAAGTAGTCGACCGTGACGACCGGGAGGAAGGTGGAGTCGTCGCCGGGGAGCGCGGTCGCCGTGCCGTCCCAGAGCTGCTCGATCGTCGCAGGAAGGCCGATGAACTGGTCGGACTCTCCGGTCTCGCTGTCGCCGATCACGCTCGACGGGTTCACGATGGTCCACGGGATGCCGCGTGCCGTGGCCAGCGCCTGGAAGATCGCGTCGGACTCCACCTTCGACGCCTCGTAGGCCCCGAGTTCCTCGTACATCGCAGCGTGGTGGTCCTCGGACCAGGGGATGGTCGCGGGGTCCTGTCCGCCCACTCGATAGCCGGAGATGTGCACGAGGCGCTGCAGGCGGGGGAGTTTCGCGGCGAGATCGATGAGCCTCTCGACGATGCCGACGTTGGCGCTCCGGGCATCCTCGGCGGTCATGCCGAAGCGGTAGACCCCGGCGCAGTTGTGGATCTCGGTTATGTGCATGAACGCCGCCGCCCCGCCGGGCAAGACCTCGGGTGCATCGAAGTCCACGATGGCGGTATGGATGCTGCCCGTCAGCCCGTGCTCGCGCAGCCAGCGGTCGACGCGAGCGCCGGATTCGGCGGTCCGCACCGCCGCCGTGACGTGCGCGCCGGCGCGGGCGAGCGCGAGCACGAGGTGGCGGCCCACCAGGCCAGAGGCTCCGAAGACCAGGGCGTGTCTGGGGATGTCGGAGTTCCTCATCGCACGCCTCCCGCCGTCAGGCGCTGCTCGATGAGACCCGCCACCACATCCGCGGCCGATATCAAGGGCTGGACGCTGCGCATCGCACGGGACACGATGACCGCCCCCTCGATCGTCGAGACGATGACGGTCGCCAGCGGCCTGGCCTCCTCGACGGTCGCGCCGCCGGCCTCCAGGAGGGCCGCGGTCGGAGTGATCCACGACTCGAAAGCGGTCGCGCAGGCCTGGCGCAACCTCTCGCTCTCGGCGCCCATCTCCAGCGTCACGACGGATACCGGACACCCCAGCCGGTAGTCGCTGTCGCCGACGATCGCTGCCAGCGTCTCGATGACGGTGCGGGCCGTCTGCGCGGCGCCGGCCCCGGATGTCGCGGCCTCCGTGATCAGCGCCTGGAACTGCTGCGCGGCGAGGTCGACCGCCGCGACGCCCAGCCCCTCCTTGCCGTCGGGGAAGTGGAAGTACACCGACCCCTTCGGCGCCCCGGCGTGCTCGATCACGGCGTTCAGCCCGGTGCCGCTGTACCCGCTCGTCTGGATGAGCTCGAGCATGGAGGCCGCGAGCCGGGCCTTGGTGAGATCTCCCTTGGATGCCATGAGTTCATAATAGACCGGTCTACATATTTTGTGCAACCGCGTCCCCTGATCGACGACACCTCTGCGGCTCAGAGCCAGCGCGGCAACCGAGTGAGAGGCGGCAGACGATGCCGGATAATGAGAGACGGGCGCCGAGGCTGTCGAGCACGACCGGTGCCCATCACCGACGGGGGGAACCATGACGCGCAGGGCGACGATTCGCGAGGTGGCGCGTCTCGCCGAGGTGTCTCTGGGAACCATCTCCAACTACCTCAACAACAACAAGCCGATCGCGCCGGAGACGCGGGACCGCATCGAGTCGGCGATCGACCAGCTCGGATTCATCCCCAACGCGGGGGTCCGCGTCATGCGCGGCGGGCGCAGCCATGCGATCGCCTTCCTGATCCCCGACTCCGGGAACCCGTTCCTCGTCGAGGTGGCGCGGGGCATCGAGGACGTGGCGATCGGAGCCAGGCATGTCGTCGTCACGTGCAACACCGATGGAGACCGGGAACGCGAAGACCACTACGCGCGGGTGCTGTCGGAGATGCGCGTGGTCGGTGCGGTGGCCATGGCGATGAGCGCAGGCGAGACCGCACTCAGGCGGCTGGAGGCCCTGTC
>JAGIAK010000091.1 GCA_017744855.1 Microbacterium sp. | reverse complement strand
GCGTCGTGCCAATCGCGCGATGCGATGATCACGCCATAGTCCCCCGCGTGCGCGGAGAGGAAGGCGGTGATACCCGAGGCGACGGCATCCCCGCCTGCCACCGCCAGCGCACCGCCCTCGGTGAAGTCGTTCTGGACGTCGACGATGAGAAGCGCTCTGCTCATGAGTCGAGCGTACGCCGCCGCTGTCGACGCCGGACCCCTGGTCGCTCCGGCCACGAGTCGGCTCGGCATCCGCGGCCATCCTCCTGCACCGCCGCACCCTGAATCGGTACGATCAGTCGAGGCTCGCGCACTGGGGAGTGCGCGCTGGGGGAAAGCGGAGGAACATTCATGTCTCGATTCAGCTCGTGGTGGCCGGGGGCCGGCCGGGACCTGTGGCTCAACGGCGTCATCAGCTCCACGCTCATGCCCGTCCCGCTCCGGTGGCGCCTGCTGCGCGCCTACGGTGCCGCGGTCGAACGCTGCAACATCTCTCCCGGTGTGTGGATCGGCAGCAGACGCCTCTCCATCGGCGAGGGCGCCTTCCTCAACACCGGCGTGATGATCTCGACGCATGCGCCCGTGTCGATCGGTCGCAACACGTTTCTCGCCATGCGCGTGACGATCACCACCTCATCGCACGAGATCGGTCCCTCGTCGAAGCGCGCAGGAAAGCTCACGTCGGCACCCGTGACCATCGGAGACGGATGCTGGATCGGCGCCGGTGTCACGATCCTCCCCGGTGTGACGATCGGAAACGGGACGATCATCGCGGCCGGCGCGGTGGTCACCGCCGACTGCGAGCCCGACTCGTTGTACGCCGGGGTCCCCGCGGTACGCAAGCGTGCGCTCGAGAAGGACGAGGCGCCCGCCGCGTCTTGACGCGTCGGCTCGCGAACCGACGCCGGCGATCGCACTCCTCAAGACGAACAAAACCCCCGGAACTCATCGAGTTCCGGGGGTTTTCCGTGGAGCCGCTTGTCAGAATCGAACTGACGACCTTTTCATTACGAGTGAAATGCTCTGCCGACTGAGCTAAAGCGGCGCGGTCTCCGATACTACCTGTTTCGGAGCGCCGCCGCGAATCGAGCACCGCCTACTCGCAGCGCAACCCGTCCTTCGGCACGGTGCCGTCGAGGAAATACGCCTCGACGGCCTTGTCCACGCACGTGTTGCCCTTGTTGTAGCCGGTGTGCCCCTCACCCACGCGGGTGATCAGCACGCCTTCGTCGAGCTGCGAGGCGAGCGACTCCGACCACTCGTACGGCGTCGCCGGATCGTTCGTCGTGCCGACGACGAGGATGGGGCCCGCGCCCTTCGCGTGGATCTCGCCGCGCGTGCCAGTGGGCGGGTACGGCCACACGGAGCAGGAGTCCGGTCCGTCCCAGTACGGGGCGACGGTGGGCGCTCCCTCGGCGATCTTCGCCTGGCTCGCTGCCTTGGCCGCGGGGTCGTCTTCGACCGGGTAGTCCATGCAGTTGTAGGCGCGGAACGCCTCGCTGGAGTTGTCGGTGTAGGCGCCGTTCTCGCGACCGTTGTAGAAGTCGGCGAGGAGGAATGCGGTCGTCGGGTCGCCCTGCAGCGCCTCGTCGAGCGCCTGGGTGAGGTACGACCAGCTGTCCTGCGAGTACAGGGCGGCGATGATGGCGGTCATCAGCGAGTCGGCGCCGAGCATGCGTCCGTCGCCGCTCTTGAGCGGCGTCGCGTCGACGCTCGCCAGCAGCGCGCCGAGGTCAGTCATCGCCTCGTCGACCGTGCCGTTGAACGGGCAGTTGCGCCCGTCGAGACAGCTCTGCATGTACGCGCGCAGCGCAGACTCGAAGCCGAGCGCCTGGGTGGCGCTCACGTCGAGCCCCGACACCGCAGGGTCGATCGCGCCGTCGAGCACCAGACGGCCGGCGCGATCGGGGTAGAGCTCCGCGTACGTGGCTCCGAGGAACGTGCCGTACGAGTATCCGAGATAGTTCAGCTTCTTGTCGCCGAGGACCGCGCGCAGCAGATCCATGTCGCGTGCGGAGTTGATCGTCGTGATGTACGGCAGGATGCCGCCGCTGTTGGCCTCGCACGCGTCGGCGAACTTCTTGTGCTCGGCGAGGATCGCGTCGGTCCATTCGGCGGACCCGCGCTTTCCCGCGGGGATCGAGTAGAGGTAGGCGTCCATGCCCTTCGCGTCGAAGCAGGTGACCGCGGTCGACTGGCCGACGCCACGAGGATCGAATCCGATCACGTCGTAGTTCGCGATGAGGTCGGCGCCGACGGCGTAGTCGAGGCTGTTCTTGATGAGGTCGACGCCGCTCGCACCAGGGCCACCGGGGTTGGTCAGCAGCGAGCCCTCCGCCGTGCCCGTCGCGCGGTGGCGGACGACCGACAGCGTGATGGTCTTGCCGGAGTCCGGCTCCTCCCAGTCGAGCGGTGCGGTCACATCGGTGCAGTCGAAGCCCGCACCGCAGTCGCTCCACGAGAGGGTCTGCCCGTAGAACGGCAGCAGGTCCTCTGCGACGCCCTCGGTGTCTGGCGCGTTGGTGGCGCCGGGCTTCGACGCGCCCTCGGGGATCATCGCGTAGAGACAGCCGGAGAGCATCACGGATGCCGCGGCGAGCCCGGCGAGGACCGCAACGGTTCGACGGAAGCGGGAAGTCGGTCGGTTGTTCACGGTGTCCTCCCGCTCGCGACGGTCACGAGCAAGCTCTCCAGGGCGAGCAGCGGTGCGACGTTGCGCTCCAGCGACTGGCGGGTGTCGGCAAGGTGGTCAAGTACGACAAGAGTACGGGCCTGGGGCCAGGCTTCGGCGAGCGCGCTCAGCTCAGCGCGCAACTCGCGGTTGATCAGCTCGTCTGAGCGGCCGAACTGCAGCATCACGACGTCGCGGAAGAGCGACTGCAGGTCGGTGAGGACGCGGTCGATGCCGTCGCGGAGGCTGCGGGTGGCACGCTTCTTCTGCTCGTCCTCCAGCGCGGACAGCTGGGCACGGAGCGCGGGAGGCACCGCCTGCCCCTCGGCGATGCCGACCGTGCGGAGCAGCGAGGCGCGCTCTGCCGCGTCGCGCTCGGCGGTGAGGGTCTTGGCGTCTTCGGTGGCAGCCTGGATGATCTGGCCCGCGACCTCCACCGCGTCGCCGACTCCGCGCACGCCGATCACCGAGCGCAGCGTGCTGTCTCGACGGCGCCGGGCTGCGTCGTCCGTGGCGAGGCGCTGGGCCATGCCGATGTGACGCTGCGCGTGACGGGCCGCCTGCTCGGCGACGGCCTCGTCGACGCCGGTGCGCAGGCTGATCAGACGAGCGACGTCGGCGACGTCTGGCTCTCTCAGCCGGAGCGACCGCACGCGCGAGCGGATCGTCGGCAGCAGGTCGGCCTCGCTGGGCGCGCACAGGATCCAGACCGTCTGCTCCGGCGGCTCCTCGAGGGCCTTCAGCAGCACGTTGGAGGTGCGCTCGACCATGCGGTCGGCGTCTTCGACGACGATCACGCGGTACCGACCGGCGGACGGGGCGAAGTAGGAGCGCTCGACGAGGGCACGCGCCTCGGCGATGGTGATGATGACCTTGTCGGTGCGCAGCGCCGTGACGTCGGGATGCGTGCCCGCGAGCACCTGGCGCATCGTCGCCTCGTCGTCTGGACCCTCAGCGATGAGCGCGGCCGCGAACGCGTGGGCAAGGGTGGACCGCCCCGACCCCGGAGGGCCGGTGATCAGCCAGGCGTGCGAGAGCGCAGCAGAATCGGCGGCCGCTCCTCGCAGTGTCTGCACCGCGGCATCCTGCCCCCAGACGTCGCCCCACGGGAATGCGGCGGCGATGGTCTGGGACATGCATTCAGCGTAACCTGCGGCACGGACATCTCCCGCCCCGCTCCGGTCGCGCTCAGCCGAGGAGTTCCTCGACGCGGGCGCGGACGGCCGCCGCGATCTCGGCGACGGACGCCGAGGCGTCGAGCACGAGGAACCGGTCGGGTTCCTCGGCGGCGAGAGCGAGGTAGGCGTCGCGGACGCGGCCGTGGAACTCGGCCTTCTCGGCCTCGAGACGATCGAACGGCTTGTCGGCCGAGTCGAGCCGTTCGCGCGCGGCATCCGGATCGAGATCGAGCAGGAGCGTGAGGTCGGGCAGCGCTCCTTCGGCGGCCCACAGCGACAGGTCGCGGATCTCGGTGCCGTCGAGCACCCGTCCAGCGCCCTGGTACGCGACCGACGAGTCGAGGTAGCGGTCCTGCAACACGATCTCGCCGCGGTCGAGAGCCGGACGTACGACGGTCGCGACGTGATGCGCCCGATCCGCGGCATAGAGCAGCGCCTCGGCGCGGGGCGCGATGTCCCCGCGGTGGTGCAGCACGATGTCGCGGATGAGCTGACCGACTTCGGAGCCGCCCGGCTCCCTGGTGCGCACGACCGTGCGCCCGGCATCCGTCAGCCAATCGGCCAGCAGGTTCGCCTGAGTGGTCTTGCCCGAGCCGTCTCCGCCTTCGAGCGTGATCCACGCACCGCGACCTGAGGTCACGAGCCGGCTTTCTTCTTGGCCGCGGCGTTGGCCGCACGCGTGGCCGCAGCCTTCTTGGCGGCGGCGGAGCGCGCAGCGGCCTTCTCGGCGTCCGTCGGAGCCTTCTTCGCCGCTGTCTTCTTCGCGGGAGCCTTCTTGGCCGGGGCCTTCTTCGCCGCCGAGCCGCGCGCGCCGCGCTTGGGAGCGGGCCCCTTGGCGCGCTTGTCGGCGAGCATCTGCACGGCGATCTCGAAGGTGATGTCGGCGACGTTCTGCCCGCGCGGGATCGTCACGTTCGTCTCGCCGTCGGTCACGTAGGCGCCGAAGCGTCCGTCACGGATGCGGATGGGCTTGCCGCTGACCGGATCGGCGTCGAACTCTGCGAGCGCGCTGGACGCGCGGCGCGATCCCGCACCGTACTTCGGCTGCGCGTAGATCGCGAGCGCCTGATCGAGCGTGACGTCGAAGATCTGCGACTCGCTCTCGAGCGAGCGGGAGTCGGTCCCCTTCTTCAGGTAGGGCCCGTAGCGGCCGTTCTGCGCCGTGATCTCGTCGCCTGTCTCGGGGTCGGTGCCGACGACTCGCGGGAGGCTCAGCAGCTGCAGCGCAGTGTCGAGATCGATGGTGTCGACGGACATGGAGCGGAACAGCGATCCGGTGCGCGGCTTCGGAGCCGCCTCCTTCTTCGCGCCGCGCTTCGGCTTGGGTGCGTCGACGACCTCGCCGGTCGTCTCGTCGACGGCGGCGTCGTCGGGCACCGGGTCGTTCTCCTGCACGTAGGGACCGAAACGGCCGTCCTTGACGACGATGATCTTGCCGTTCTCGGGGTTCTCCCCGAGGACTCGGTCGCCGGCCACGGGGGCGTCGATGAGCTCCTGCGCCTTCTCCGCGGTGAGCTCGTCTGGCGCGAGGTCCTCCGGCACGTTCACGATGCGCGGCTTCTCGTCCGGCGCCTGGGGATTGGCGACCTCGAGGTACGGACCGTACTTGCCGAAGCGCAGGGTGGCCGTGTCGGTGATCCGCGTCGAGTTGAGCGCCCGCGCGTCGATCTCGCCGAGGTTGTCGACGACCTGGCGGAGCCCGACGTGGGAGTCGGAGCCGAAGTAGAAGGACCGGAGCCACTCCACACGGTTCTGCTCGCCGCGGGCGATGGTGTCGAGGTCGTCCTCCAGCGCCGCGGTGAAGTCGTAGTCGACGAGATCGGCGAAGTGCTCCTCCAACAGACGCACGACGCTGAACGCGAGCCACGTCGGCACGAGCGCCTGACCGCGCTTGACCGCGTAACCGCGGTCGAGGATCGTCTCGGGGATCGTCGCGAACGTCGAGGGACGGCCGATGCCCTTCTCCTCGAGCACCTTCACCAGCGACGCCTCCGTGTAGCGCGGCTTCGGCGTGGTGCGGTGCCCCTTCGCTTCGGCGTCGGAGACCCCGAGCTCGTCGCCGACGGCGACGGCGGGGAGCGACTGGTTCTCTGCGGCGTCCGCGTCGCTGCGCTTCTCGTCGCGGCCCTCCTCGTAGGCCTCCAGGAAGCCCTTGAAGGTGTAGACGGTGCCGGATGCGGTGAACTCGGCGTTCTGACCGGCGGCATCCACCGCGATCGTCACGGTCGTGGTCTCGTACTTCGCATCGGACATCTGGCTCGCGACCGTGCGCTTCCAGATCAGGTCGTAGAGCCGCTGCTCGTCGCGGTCCAGCTGCGAGGAGACGGATGCCGGCGTGCGGAAGTTCTCGCCGGACGGCCGGATCGCCTCGTGCGCCTCCTGCGCGTTCTTGCTCTTCGAACGGTAGACGCGGGGCTTGAGCGGTACCGCGCGGTCGCCGTAGAGCGCGACCGCCTGACTCCGCGCCGCCTGCACCGCCTGGGTGCTCAGCGCCGTGGAGTCGGTACGCATATAAGTGATGTATCCCTTCTCGTACAGACGCTGGGCGACGCTCATCGCCTGCTTCGCGCCCATCGAGAGCTTGCGACCGGCCTCCTGCTGCATGGTGGAGGTCGTGAAGGGGGCATAGGGGCTTCGCGTGCCGGGCTTGGCCTCGACCTTGGTGACGGTGCCCGCACCGGCCGCGTCGACGGCGAGCGCCAGAGCGGCGGCCTTCTTCTCGTCGAGGACGACCACTGCCTTCTTCAGCTTGCCGTCATCGCCGAAGTCGGTGCCGCGGGCGAGCTGGCCGCCGTCGACCCGCACGAGGCGGATGCGGAACGAGGTGCCGCTCCCGGCTGCTGCGGCGTCGACGTCCCAGTAGTCCGCAGACACGAAGGCCATGCGCTCGCGCTCGCGGTCGACGATGAGGCGCGTCGCCGCCGACTGCACGCGTCCTGCCGAGATCCCGGTCTTCACCTTGTACCAGAGCACGGGCGACACGTCCCAGCCGTAGAGACGGTCGAGGATGCGACGGGTCTCCTGGGCATCGACGAGCGCGTGATCGAGCTCGCGGGTGTTTCCGACCGCCGCCTGGATCGCATCCTTGGTGATCTCGTGGAACACCATGCGCTTGACGGGGACCTTCGGCTTCAGCGTCTCGAGCAGGTGCCACGCGATGGCTTCGCCCTCGCGGTCCTCATCAGTGGCGAGCAGGAGCTCGTCGGCGGTCTTGAGCGCGCGCTTGAGCTCGGCGACCGTCTTCGTCTTGCGATCGGAGACGACGTAGTACGGGTCGAAGTCGTGGTCGACGTCGATGGAGTACTTGCCGTACGCCGCCTTGTCCGCGGCGGGGATGTCCTTCTTGTCGGCGAGGTCGCGGATGTGCCCGACCGAGCTCAGCACCTCGTAGCCGTCGCCGAGGTATCCCTGAATCGACCGCATCTTCGTCGGGGACTCGACGATGACGAGCTTCTTGCCTTCAGCCAAGGGTGCGTCCTTTCTTCGAAGCACACCATACACACCGCTGCGATGGGTTGAGCGCAGCGGGTGCGGAGCGGATGCCGTCGATTTCCCGTCGGGTGGGCCATGAGGCTCGGGAGACGGCAGCGAGTCCAGCGTACGCCGCCTGGACCTGGGCGATCGCCACGAGCACCTGCGGCGGGTCAGCCCGCAGGCGGCGGACCCGCTCTCGCGCGCGCGACCGCCGGCCACCCGGCGAAGCGGGCCTCCACGGCCACGGTCGCCGTGAACCCGTCGACCTCGCAGCCGGTGAGCACGCCCCCTGCTGCGGACGCGACCCTGGCCGCGACCTCGCACGGGGCGGCGGAGACCGCCACCGCTCCGCTCGACGCGTCGGCGGCGGCGAGCGCGGCGGCATCCGCCGCCCTCGCCACCCTTTGCGCGGTCACCGCGGCACCGCCGACCGCCGCGAGCCCGAGCCCGAGTGTGGCCGTCACGGCGAGCACTCCCGCGGCGAGCATCGAACCTGCCATCAGCCCCTCCTTCCTCAGCGTCCGCCGCTCAGCGCACAGCTCGACGCTTGCAGCGGTAGTCGCAAGGAGCCGGCGATGGCCACATCGACGCTCGCTGTGGCGCAGACGAGGTCGCCGTCGCTGCGGCTCGACACCACCGCATCCGGCACCGCCGTCCGCACGATGCGCGCGGCCGACGCCTGCTCTTCGCCTCGCCCGAGCACCCGCGCAGCGTCGGCAGCGGCATCCTGCAGCGAGACCTGGCGCGCCGCAGCACTCAGGGCGCCGATCCCGAGCACCAGCGCGAGCACGACCGCCGGGAGCGCGATCGCCAATTCCGCGGCGACGGAACCGCGCTCGGCCTCGGAGGCGGTCACCCGCTCCCGACCTCGTGCGGAGTCGCAGAGGTGTGCGACGCGCATCACGTCACCGTCAGCGCGCGGCGTACGAGGTCGGTGAGGATGCCGCGCACCTCGTCGGACCGCATCACGACGACGAGGAGTCCCGCGAACGCGACCGCGGCCATCGTGGTGATGACGTACTCCGCCGTCGCAGCGCCGGATTCGTCGGCGAACAAAGTGTGCGCGCGGCGACGCGTCAGATCGGGGAAGGGAGTCATGAGTTCCTCTTTCTTTCTGTGGTGCGGATGCACCGGTCTGGTCGCCGGCGGCGGATCCCGCTGGCGATGGCCGTATGAGTCCGATCACTCATACGGGCAGGGGCGTCGACGCGAGCACGCTGAGCAGGAGCGGGGCCACACCGAGCGACAGGAAGGCGGGAAGCGTGCACACTCCGAGAGGGATGAGCAGTCGCGTCGACAGACGCGCGGCGCGGAGCCGCCCGTTGACGCGCGCGTCGTGGCGTTGCTCGGCCGCCGCCGCCCTGAGCAGCTCGCCCGCCGGGACGCCCGCCGCGCGTGACAGCCCCAGCACCGCATGGACACGGTCGCCGGCCGGCTCTGCGCCCCGGTCTCGGAGACTCTCATCGACGAGTGCGAGCGCTCGCTCTACAGAGGCTCCTCCGGCGAGCGCGACCGCGACGAGCTCTGCGCGGATGCCGGGGGTTCCTGGAGGTGGCTGCGCCCTGTCGAGCAATCTCGTCGTCCAGACGCGAGCGGCGACGATCAACAGTGCTCCGACGACGACGCACGCGGCGCCCGGCACCGTTCCGACGATCACTCCGATGGTGTCGAATCCGAGCGCGACGCCGAGCAGCAGTCCGGTCAGCGGCATCCAGAGCAGCAGTCGGGCCGTGGCCGCCGGTTCCGCGAGCGCGACCCTGACCTCGTCGGCAGCCGACGCCGCATCGTTCAGACTCTCGGCAATGGTGCGCAGCACGTCGGCGATCGGTGCGCCGACGGTGGTCGCGATCTCCCACGCCGCGGCGAGGTCGCGCCACTCTCCACCCTCGGCCTCGATCGCCTCGGGGAGGGGAATCCCGTCATCCGCCCGCGCGGCCACTGCGGCAGCCCGTCGATCGCCGGAATCCGCGAGGTGCCGCCACGCCGACAGCGGAGTCGCCCCGGCCTGGAGCAGCACGGCCAGCGTCCGCACGGCCGCTGCGGGCGATCCCTCGTGAGCGTCATGCTCACCGCGGGTTCCGGCGCCGCCGTGCACTCGCCGTCTCCTCACCACGGCTGAACCTCCTCGATGCCCAACCGCTCACGCACGAGGGTGAACGCCCCTGCCTGACCGATCCGGCGGGTGCCGCCTGGCTCGCGCACGAGATGGAGAACGACCGTGAACGCGCTGACGACCTGGCGCGCGAGCGCCGTGGCATCCATCTCGGCGAGGGCGCCGAGCGCCTCAAGCCGCGCAGGGACGTCTCGCAGACCGCTGGCGTGCAACGTGCCGGCGCCACCGTCGTGTCCCGTGTTGAGCGCGGTCAGCAGCTCCCGGACCTCCTCGCCCCGGCATTCGCCGACGACGAGCCGATCCGGTCGCATGCGCAGCGACTCCCTGACGAGCCTGGCCAGCCCGATGCCGCCAGCGCCTTCGAGGTTGGCCTGCCTCGCCTCCAGCGCGACGTGGTGCGGGTGGCGAGGCCGGAGCTCGGCCACGTCTTCGATGGTGACGATGCGCTCCTCGGGCGGGACTGCGGAGAGGAGGGCGGACAGCAACGTCGTCTTGCCTGTACCGGTCCCGCCCGTGATGAGGATGTTCGCGCGCTCGGCGACGAGCCGCCGCAGCCAGGCGTGCATCGTCGGGTCGAACGTGTCGAGAGCGGCCAACGCCTCGAGATCCGCGGCATGGATGCGCGGTATGCGTATCGACAGGGCTGTGCCCGCCGTCGACACGGGCGCGAGCACCGCGTGGATGCGGATGCCGGAGTCGAGTCTGACGTCGACGCACGGTGCCTGATCGTCGAGATGCCGGCCTCCCAGACCGACCAGTGCGACGGCGAGATCACGGACTTCCCGCTCGGACGCACTCCATCCTGGCACCGCCTCGACCCCGTTCCCTCTGTCGACGAAGAGCCCGCGCGCACCGTTCACGAAGACATCGGTGACGCTGTCATCGGCGCAGTGCTCCGCGAGCGGCCCGAAGGCGGGGTCGATGATGTGCCGGGCGCCGAGGGGATCGCCCGCGCCGTCGCACGAGGACGACGGCCGCGGCCGGAGGACGAAGGATGAAGGCATGCCCCGACGCTAGGAGAGCGCCGGCCGACGCCTCCGGCCGGAAGACGGATTCTCCCGGCCGCTGTGGACAACTCACGAAATCGGCGGGCTGTGCAGGAGAGGCGGCGCGAGTCAAGAGAGCGCTCCCAAAGAAGAAGGGCGGCATCTCACGGGGGGAATGAGATGCCGCCCAGGGCGGCACCCGATCGGGGGAATCGGGCTCGCCAAGGCCGGAATGAGAATTCGGCTGTGGTCGAGTGTACGCAAGGCGACCGTCCTGACAAAACCCACACCAGTACCAACTTTCGGCAGTATGCGGTGTCCGCGGTCGGGACTAGATTCGCCCTGACCCGGTCGCGCCCCCACGCGACCGCGCCCGCACGACACGCATTGCCGCAAAGGAGCGCCTGCCGATGAGCAGCCAGATCGACCATCTCCTCGATGAGACCCGCCAGTTCCCGCCGTCCGAGGAGTTCGTGGCGCAGACCATCTCCTCCCCCGCGCTGTACGAGCGCGCCGCCGCCGATCGCGAGGGCTTCTGGGCCGAGCAGTCGCGTGAGCTGCTGCACTGGCACAAGCCGTTCACCCAGGTTCTCGACTGGTCGAACCCGCCGTTCGCCAAGTGGTTCGACGACGGCGAGCTGAACGTCGCGTACAACTGCCTCGACCGTCACGTCGAGGCGGGCAACGGTGACCGTGTGGCCCTCTATTGGGAGGGCGAGCCCGGTGACTCCCGTGCCATCACCTACGCCGAGCTGACCGACGAGGTCAAGCGCGCAGCGAACGTCCTCGAGGGCCTCGGCATCGGCCACGGCGACCGCGTCGCGATCTACCTGCCGATGATCCCCGAGGCGATCGTGTCGATGCTCGCCGTCGCGCGCCTCGGCGCCATCCACTCCGTCGTGTTCGGCGGCTTCAGCGCCGACAGCCTGCGCTCGCGCATCGACGACGCCGGAGCGAAGCTCGTGATCACCGCCGACGGCGGCTACCGCAAGGGCCGCGTGTCGCCCCTCAAGCCCGCGGTCGACCAGGCGCTGGCCGATCGTGGAGACGGCGAGCAGCAGACCGTCGAGCACGTGCTCGTGGTCAAGCGCGGCGAGAACGAGGTCGACTGGATCGACGATCGCGACATCTGGTGGCACGACGCCGTCCCCGCGGCATCCACCGACCACTCCGCACAGGCCTTCCCCGCGGAGAACCCGCTCTTCATCCTTTACACGTCGGGCACCACCGGGAAGCCGAAGGGCATCCTGCACACCTCGGGCGGCTACCTCACCCAGGCCTCGTACTCGCACAAGTACGTCTTCGACCTGCACGCCGAGACCGACGTCTACTGGTGCACCGCCGATATCGGCTGGATCACCGGCCACAGCTACGTCGCATACGGCCCCCTGGCGAACGGAGCCACCCAGGTGCTCTACGAGGGCACGCCGGATGCACCGCACCCTGGCCGCTGGTGGGAGATCATCGAGAAGTACAAGGTCTCCATCTTCTACACCGCTCCCACGGCCATCCGGACCTTCATGAAGTGGGGGCGCGAGGAGCCCGAGAAGCACGACCTGTCGTCGCTGCGCGTGCTCGGCTCGGTGGGCGAGCCCATCAACCCCGAAGCGTGGATGTGGTACCGCGACGTCATCGGCGGGGGCAAGACCCCCATCGTCGACACCTGGTGGCAGACCGAAACCGGCGCGATCATGGTCTCCCCGCTCCCCGGCGTCACGGCGACCAAGCCCGGCTCCGCGCAGGTCCCGCTGCCGGGCATCTCGATCGACGTGGTCGACGAGGCCGGTGCCGAGGTCGGCAACGGCAACGGCGGGCTGCTCGTGATCACCGAGCCCTGGCCGAGCATGCTGCGCGGCATCTGGGGTGACCCCGAGCGGTACAAGGAGACGTACTGGGAGAAGTTCGAGGACCAGGGCTACTACTTCGCCGGCGACGGCGCCCGCCTCGACGAGGACGGCGACCTGTGGCTGCTCGGCCGGGTCGACGACGTCATGAACGTGTCGGGGCACCGCCTCTCCACGGCGGAGATCGAGTCCTCCCTCGTCGCCCACGAGGCCACCGCCGAGGCCGCGGTCGTCGGAGCGTCCGACGAGACCACAGGTCAGGCCGTCGTCGCGTTCGTCATCATCAAGGAGAGCTACATCAGGGCGCACTCCCCCGAGGGCCTCGCCCACCAGCTGCGCGGCTGGGTCGGCGAGCAGATCGGCCCGATCGCGCGTCCCCGCGACGTGTACATC
>JAGIAK010000090.1 GCA_017744855.1 Microbacterium sp. | reverse complement strand
CAGCAGAACGGCGGACGAGTTCTCGAATGACTTCGTGAGCTCGGCAACCGATGCATCCTTCTGCGCCATGGTCACTCCTTGGTGTGTACGGGATGCCCCACGACGGTGGAGCACCGGCCTCGACCCTGTCCCTGAAATGGAGAAGAGCTCCGGCGCAAGCGCACGGAGCTCTGAGAAGTTCGTGACACCTGCGCGGGCCCCTGCATTGCAGAGCTTCAATCATCTAGCGCTTGCGCGCACGACGATGACCAGCGGTCTTCGGTTACCCCCCACTGTACCCCACCCGCATCCCTCCCCCAAATCCCGCCTCCTTACCTCGTCCTTCCCTTCCTCCGTCGACGCCCTCGTTTTCCCCTGAAACCCCCGCTGAGCTACGACACCCCCTCTGATTTGCGTGAATCCGAGGGGGTGTCGTAGCTCAGCGGGGGTGTCAGCGCGATCACGACGTGCGCTATCCGGGCGGAAGGATGCCGAAAGCTCGGAGCCGCGCGCCGAAGCGGTCGAGCGACGCGAGGTGCGCGGTACCCCACCTCACCACTCCCCATCCGGTGACACCGCGGATCGCATCTTCCCGGCGCTTCTCCGCGAGAAGGATCTCTTGCGACGTGCGGGAGCCACGCAAGCCGTCGTCGACGTACTTACCTATGCCGTCGAACTCCCCGAAGGCACGGGATCGCCGAAAGCCGAAATCGAGCCAGTAGTCCTCTCCGTCTGGACCGACGACATGCACCTGAAGATCGGGCCGCGCGTATCCCAGCCTCGCGAGCATCAGCCGGCTCACGCTCTCACCCGGCAGTTGTGCACGTCCGTCGGCGAACAAGATGATCCTGCGGGCGCGTCGTATGCCGCGACCATGGAGGCGTTCTGCGCGCCGAGAAAGTCGCTCGGTCCAATCCGCCGCAGCGGCGGCATCCTGCTCCTGCATGAGGACCGCTTCGCGCCGCAGCGCTGCGTCTGCTGCCGCGATCGCCGCATCCGGAGGGAGGGCGCATGTCACGTCGAGGACCGTGCGATCCACCGACGTGCAGCGAATCCCGTGAACCGTCACCTCGTCCGACGGAGAGACGTCGACATCATGCCAGGCGACGCCGGCGCGCGCGGCTGTGCCGTGCTCCATCGATCGCGGTGTGAACCTGATCCAGCGCGACGCGGTAGAGGGGCAGCCCGTGCAGCACCGCCGCCGAGACGCCGACGAAGACCGGACCGGGCGCAGCGGAGTTGAGGTGCGTCGCGACGACCTCCACCAGATGACGTCCCTCCTTCCAGAGTTCGCGCCAGTCCTCCTCGGAGACGTAGCGCCCTCGGCGGACACGGCGGAGCACCCCGTCTCGGACCAAGCTCTCGATATCCCGCTCGGTGCACCCTCGGGCACGCAGATCGTCCCTGCTGCAGATCAGGCCCAGCGCGTCGAGCACGTCGATGTTCCTCGGCATCCGTCGATCTTCGACCGCGGAAGGCGCCGCGCAGCGGCTGTCCACAGCTCTCATGCGCTTTTGCGTCGACGCCCCTGTTGTGGAGGAGACTCACGCCCGCGTTCGCCCGCCCCCTCCGCCTCAGCGAGACCCCCGCCCCGCTACGGCGCCCCCTCTGAATCACGTGTATCAGCGGGGGTGTCGTAGCGGGGCGGGGGTATCGGCGGAGATGGGCGTCGACGGAGAGCGGCGTGTGCGGGGAGGGAGGGTCGGATGCCGGGGTTAGGGTCGAAGGGTGAATCCGGAACTCCAAGCGCGCATCGTCGCCGACTCCCGCGACCGCGTCGCGTGGATGCGGGCACGATCGCGGGGGATCACGGCCACCGACGTCGCCGGCCTCACCGGCGAGAAGTCGATCGCCCGTGCCGCCGACGCCAAGCTCGGCGGAGGTCCGCGCTTCGGCGGAAACGTCTACACCGACCACGGCCGGCGCCGCGAGCCCGAGATCGCGGCGTGGGTCGCCGCGACCCACGGCATCCTCCCCTCCTCCGCGCTGTTCCGCGCCGAGGTCGAGCACCGCCACCTCGCCACCCCAGACGGCATCGCCGTCGACGGCGAAGGCCGCATCCGGCTCGCCGAGATCAAGACGACCAACAAGCCGTTCCGCGGCATCCCCCGCACCTACCTGCGCCAGGTCTGGTGGCAGCAGCACGTGCTCGGCGCCGAGCGCACGCTGTTCGTCTGGGAGGAGCACGTCGACTTCTCCCCCGTGCACGACGAGCCGAAGTGCCTCTGGATCGACCGCGACGAGCGCGAGATCGGCAAGCTCGTCTCGCTGGCGACCGACCTCATCGACGAGCTCTACCGCCGCACCACGGGCAACCAGGCTCCCGGACGCACGGCGGATGCCGCCGCCAGCCGGCGCGAGCAGCTGCGCGAGCGCGACGCCTTCCGCGCGCTCGCCCTCGCCGACTGAGCCCGCCTCTCGATCGACCCGCAACCTCGCGCGACCCGCCTCTCGCGCGACCCGCAACCTCGCACGACCCGCAACCTCGCGCGACCCGCAACCTGGCACGACCCGCAACCCCTGATCACCAGCCGCCCGCAGAGCCTCGGGACTCAGTAGCTCGGAGCCGTGCCGATCGTGCACTTGTTGTTGATGCTCAGGGCGCCGAACTCCGCGTTCGCCACCAGCCAGTCCGAGCGCCACCGGTTGTCGGGGCTCGGCGCTGGCGTGGCGGGTCCGGGGTAGACGAGACGGATGCCGAGCGTCTTCTTGCCGCCGAGGAGGTTCGCCAGGAGCGTGCCGCTGATGGTCGTGACATACCCGTCGCCGGAGGTCGTCGTGCTGACGTTGCTGAGCAGGTTGCTGAGGATCGGCTCCAGCAGCCCCTGGTTCACGATCTGCCCGTACTCGGCGTTGGCGACCGTGTAGCCGGCGGCCACAGCCGCAGGCGGGAGCTTCCACCAGATCTTCACCTCGGGCGCCAGGTTCAGCAGACCGCTCGCCACGCACGCCGGTGTGGCGTTCGGGAGCAGCTCCGGCACGTTCAGCGCCGTCACGGTCGACGCCGCTGCGAGCTCCTGATCACTCCACGGCGTCGCCTCCGTCTGCTGCGCCGACGGCACGAGCACCACGCCCAGCAGCGCCGCGACTCCGACCAGCGCCGCCGTCATCCGCCCCGCCGCGCGCTTCACGGCTCCACCTCCGGTTCCTCGTCCTCATCGGCATCCGCGGGCCTCCGTCGTCCGCGCACAAAGGCCAGCAGCAGACCGAGCACGACGAGCACGGCCCCTCCGCCGAGGATCCACGGCACGACGGGCGACATGCCGGTGATGGCGAGTCCACCGCCCGTTCCGACCACGGCGCTCTCGCTCTCCCCCGTCGCGTGGAAGCGGATGCTCGTCGATCCTTCGTGCACACCGGGTTCGAGCGCCACGCTCATTCGCACGTACGCGACATCGGTGTCTGCCATCTGCGTGAGCGCGACCTCGGCGCCGTCGAGCGGGATCTCCCACCCCGCGCGCAGTGTCCGCGCTCCTCCGGGGCAGACATCCTGCTGCCACGCGTCGCGGCACAGGGCCACGTCGACGCGGAGCGCGGCATCGCCGTCGGCGCTGAGCCCGAGGGTGACAGTGCCGGGGTCCGGAGCGTGGGCGCTCACGGTGACGTCCCACCGCACCGGCGTGCCGGTGGAGAGGGAGGATGCCGCATCCCAGTCGGCGACCGACACGAGCCGCAGCACCTGTCCCTGGATCACCTCGGTGCTCGGCGCCGCCCACGCTGGGGCCGCTGTGCCGACCAGCGCCAGCACGGCCACGAAGCACGCGACGACCCTGGCCCTCATGCGCGCCGATCCCTTCGCAGCCCGCCGGCGACGACCGGCTCCGGGGCCGCATCCTGGGGCCTGTCGGCCGGCATGCCCACGGAAGCCGCCTCCGCAGAGTCAGCGCTCGGCTCCTCCGCGACATCCACGATGTCCCGCCGCCTGCCCTCGCGTTCGTCCCGCCCGCCCTCGCTCTCGTCCAGACGCCCGCTCTCGCGCTCGCGGCGCGGCCAGAACGCCCACACCACGAGCGTCGACGCGGCGAGGGTGATCCCGCCGAGCACCCACGGGTTGCCGAACCACACGATCACATACGCGAGATTCGGCACCGAGCCCCGCACGATCCGCACGTCGGTCACCGTGTACGGCGCGGGGTCCTCGGCTTCGTTGGCATCGCCCTTCATGGTGATCACGCGCTGCTGCGGCGTCGCGCCGTCACGGATGCCGGTGACGCGGTGTGTGACCGGAAGGGCGTCGACGCGAGCGACGGTAACGACGTCGCCGACCGCGATCTCGTCTGCGGGGATCTTCTGCACGAGTGCGACCGACCCCGCGGGGATCGTCGGCGTCATCGACCCCGTCTTGAACATGATGAGCGAGTACCCGCCCGCGTAGGCCATGATCACCAGGGCGATGCACACGGCCCCGCCGAGCGCGGCGAGAGTGAGCAGCACCTCGCGCAGGCCGCGGCCGGCGAGCCGGGCTCCGCGGGTGAACGTACTCATGGCGACCTCAGCTCGTGGATCCGGTGAAGGTCCAGGTCGGCTTCAGTGTGCCGCCCTGCGCTGTGCCCGGGGCGGTGTCCGGCAGCTTGAGGATCATGCAGTAGGTGACGATGTTCGACGCGACACCGGCGCCGTCGACCGTCAGGGTCGACGGTGACAGCGCAGGAAGATTCTGGATGCCGGTCACCGTCACATCGGCGACGGTCGCCGTGGTGCATGCATCGGCGGTCGCCTGCGCATTCGCGATGGACGACGCCGTCGCCTTCACGCCGAACGTCAGCGCCCCCTGCAGCGCCACATCCGCCGCCGCGGTGACCGCGCCGCCGTCCGTGCCGTTCTTGACAGACACGGCCGTCATGTTCACCGGCCCGCCGAGGCTGCCCCCGGCTTTCACCTGCACGGCGGCGACCTTGACCTGGCCCGGGTACATGAGCGCAGGGTCGAGCGTCACGGTGAGGGTGTTGGTCGTCTGGTTCGCCGCGGTGAACGCACCGGTGCCGCCGACGCGCGACACGATCGAGAACGTCCCCGCCGCGACGGCGGAGGTCGCGAGCTCCTGATCCGTCCACGCCGCGAGGGTCGCGGCGGAGCCGATGCCGAGCACGAGGCCGCCCGCGAGCAGCGCCCGCGCACGCCGGAGCGTGTACGCGCGTCGCCGCGAGCGCCGCCTGTCGCGGCGCGAGGACGTTACGGCGCCACCGAGGTCGCGTTCCACTGCCACGTGACCGACCCCGTGTCGCCCTGCTGGATGCCGGACGGACCGCTCGCCGCGGAGACCTTGATGCACAGGTGCACGTCCGTGCCAGGCACCATCGTCGTCGGCACGGCCGTCCCGGCGGCGAACGCGGTGGCGTTGCAGCCGAACGTCGCCCCCGTGGAGACCACAGAGTACGTGAGCTTGCTCCCGGTCGCGAACGAGCCGGTCCCGACGGGAGCGACCGACGCGAGCGTCGCGTTGTACGTGCCTGTGAGCCGCAGCGCATAGGGCGCGTAGACGTCCTCGCCCGGGCTGAGGTTGGTCGGGTTCACCTGGAAGCTCAGGGATGCCGAGGCGCCGGCTGTGGCGTGATCGGTGAAGTCCGTGCCGTTCGACGAGCCCGTGAACGCGAATGAGCCGGCCGTGAACGTGCTGTTCGCGAACTCGGAGTCGTTCCACGCGGCGAGCGTGATCGCCGCGCCGACGCCGAGCACGAGCCCGCCGGCCAGCACCGCGCGCACCTTGCGCTGAGTTGCATGCATTGCCATGTGATTCCCCCTCAGGAATTCCAGTATTCCGGTTATGGTCCCCACTGCTCCGGCGAATGCGTGCGGGCCGCCCCTCAGTGGCCCGCATCCGCCGTTCTCCACATCCTCCCCGCCTCACACCCGCTTGACAAGGACTATTTGGATATCGATATATCTGCATATCCCTGCGACACCTAAAGGAGGACATCGCCACGGATCCCCTGTTAGTTGACGAACATCAACCATCGGCGTATAGTTGACGAAGTTCAACTATCTTCTGTGCGCGCCAACGCTGTCGCGGCATCACCTCGACACGCGAAAGGCTCCGCATGACCACGGACTCCCCCGCCGGAATGACGCATCGCCAGGTGCTCGAAGCCCTCACCGGGCTCCTCCTCGGCATGTTCGTCTCGATGATCGCCGGCACGGTGGTCTCCACCTCGATGCCCGTCATCGTGCACGACCTCGGCGGCGACCAGGCCGCCTACACCTGGGTGATCACCTCCACGCTGCTCACCACGGCGATCTCCACCCCGGTCTGGGGCAAGCTCGCCGACCTGTTCAACCGCAAGCTGCTCATCCAGATCGCGCTCGTCATCTTCGTGCTCGCGACCGCAGCCGCCGGCTTCGCGCAGGACACGAACATGCTCATCGCCTTCCGGGCGGTGCAGGGTCTCGGCGCCGGCGGACTCGCGGCACTCAGCCAGGTGATCATGGCCGACATCATCAGCCCGCGCGAGCGCGGCCGCTACATGGGCCTGTTCGGCGCCGTGATGGCGGTCGCCACCGTCGGCGGGCCGCTGCTCGGCGGATGGATCACCGACAGCATCAACTGGCGCTGGAACTTCTTCGTCGCCCTGCCGTTCGCCGTCGCCGCGCTCATCATCCTGCAGAAGACCCTGCGCGTCTCGACCGAGCGCACCCGCAAGGTGTCGATCGACTACGTCGGCATCGTGCTGCTCTCGGCCGCCGTGTCGCTGCTCCTCATCTGGGTCACCAACGCCGGCACGAACTTCGACTGGTGGGGCGTCGAGACTGCCCTCATGGTCGGCGGCGCTCTCGTCGCGGCCATCGCCTTCATCGTCGTCGAGCTCAAGGTACGCGAGCCGCTCATCCCGCTCTCGCTGTTCCGCGGCCGCACGTTCACCCTGTCGGTGCTCGCGTCGATCTCGATCGGCGTCGCGATGTTCGGCACCTCGGTCTACCTGGCGCAGTACATGCAGCTCTCCCGCGGAGCCTCGCCGACCGAAGCCGGTCTGATGACGCTGCCGATGATGGCCGGCCTGCTCATCTCGTCGATGGTGATCGGCCAGCTGGTCACCCGCTACGGCAAGTGGAAGGGCTACCTGATCCTCGGCTCCGTGCTGCTGATCGCCGGATCGGCCCTGCTGTCCACGCTGCACTACGACACCAACTTCGCCCTGGTCTCCGTCTACATGTTCCTCACCGGCGCCGGCGTCGGCATGACCATGCAGAACCTCGTGCTCATCGTGCAGAACGTCGCCAAGCCCACGGAGATGGGCGTCGCGAGCTCCGGCGTCACCTTCTTCCGCAGCCTCGGCGGCACCATCGGCGTCTCGGTCATGGGCGCCCTGCTGGCGAACAAGATCACCGATCTGTTCTCGGCCGGCAAGGACGACCTGATGGCCGCGATCGCCAAGACCGGCGACAAGGCCCAGGAGGTCGCCGCGCAGCTCTCCAGCGGTACTCTGCCCGAGGTGCGCCTGCTCCCGGAGCCGGTGCGCTCGCTGATCGAGGACTTCTACGCCCAGGCGATCTCGCACTCGTTCCTCATCGGCATCCCGCTGGCCGTGCTCAGCCTCGTCGCGATCCTTTTCCTGCCGAACAAGCCGCTGACCCGCATGACCACGAGCGAGCGCGCGAAGGCGGATGCCGCGGCCGGCGAGCACCACACCGTGGAGGATGTCGCCGAGGTCGCGATCGCCGACGCCGAGGCTCTCGCAGGGGCTCCGACCGGTACAGTACAGGTCGTGTCCCACCGCACCGACAGCACCGCATCCGATGGCCGAGCCTGATATCTCCGACCCCCGAGAGGCGCGGGCCGCTGCGGTCCGCGCCCTCGAGGCGGAGTTCAGCGAGCTGATCACCCACTTCCGTCGGGTGATCCTCGAGAACGCCAACCGGGTGAGCCCCGGCATGCTCCCCGGCGCCTACAAGACCTTCACCACGATCGCCCGGTGCGAGCAGGTGACGGTCTCGACGCTCGCCGAGCGGATGATGTCGGACAAGGGCCAGATCAGCCGGACGGTGCGCGAGCTCGAGGGCCTCGGCCTCGTCGAGCGTTCCGCCGACCCCAGCGACGGCCGGTCCTTCCTGCTGCGGCTCACGCCGTTCGGGCACGAGCGCCTCGCCGAGGCGCGTCTGCCCCAGGAGGGTCTGCTCATGACGACCCTCGCCGACTGGAGCGTCGCCGACATCGACAACCTCACGCACCTGCTGCACGCCCTCGCGTCCGGTGTGACGCCGGGCGACTAGCGCAGCACCCTCCGCGCCTCCGCGGCGATCTCCGCCGCGATGGTGTCGAGCAGGGCGGAGCGCAGGTTCCACTGCTGCCAGTAGAGCGCGACCCGCAGAGTCGGCCCGCCCAGAGGCACCAGCCCCTCCGACCGCTGCAGCACCGGGACCATCCCCCAGCCGAGACCGAGCTCCACGGCGAGCGCGTAGTCGTGCGACGCGGGGACGTAGTGCCGCGGCACACCCTGGTGCGCCACGCCCCTCTCCCGCAACCACTCGTGCTGCAGCGCGTCGCGGCGGTCGAAGTCCACGAAGGGCGCGCGAGCGAGGGCATCGGCGGTGGCCCCGTCGGGGAACCACCGGCGCGCGAACGCCGGCTCCGCCATCGCGCGGTACTCCAGCACGCCGAGCGGCGACACCGAGCAGCCGGCGACGGCATCGCTCTCACTCGTCACCGCCGCCATCACCGCGCCCGACTCGAGCAATCGCGCGGTGAAGTTCTGATCGTCGCGATGGAGGTCGACGTCGATGTCGTGCTCCGCCGACAGGCGGGCGAGAGGCGCGAGGAACCATGTCGCCATCGAGTCGGCGTTGACGGCGAGCGGGATGCTGATGCGCGAACCGCCGCCGTCGAGTCCGAGACCGCTCAGCGCGTCGTGCTCGAGCAGCGCCACCTGTCGGGCCAGGCGCACGACGGCCTCGCCCGCCTCGGTGAGCTGCACGGGCTTGCTGCGCACGACGAGCACGCGCCCCAGTTGCTGCTCCAGGCTCTTCAGTCGCTGGCTCACGGCCGACGGGGTGATGCGCAGCCGCCGAGACGCCGCATCGAGGGTGCCTTCGTCGGCGACGGCGGCGACGGTGGCCGCGAGCTCCGGATCGATTCTCACCTAAGCCACGCTAATGGATCACAAGGAATCTTCGCTGGTGCTGCATCCGCGGCATCCGTAGCGTGGAACCATGCTCACCGTGCTCGCCGGCCTCGGACTCGGCCTCTCGCTCATCGTCGCCATCGGCGCGCAGAACGTGTTCGTGCTGCGCCAGGGCATCCGTCGCGAGCATGTGCTGGCCGTCGTCGTGATCTGTGCGCTCTCGGACGCCGTGCTCATCGTCGCCGGCGTCGCAGGGCTCGGCTTCCTCGTCTCCGCTGCGCCGTGGCTGATCGTCGTGGCGCGCGCGGCCGGCGGGGTGTTCCTGCTCTGCTACGGCATCCTGGCCGCACGACGGGCGTGGCGAGGGGGCGAGCAGCTGCGCGTCGACGGACCCGATGCTCCGGCATCCGCCCCGTCGCGCCCCGGTGGCACGGCGACCGCCACCCGCACGCGGCTCGCGCCCGTGATCCTCACGACGCTCGCGCTCACATGGCTGAATCCCCACGTGTACCTCGACACCGTGCTGATGCTCGGCTCGATCGCGGCGACCCATGGCGCCGACCGCTGGCTCTTCGCCGCCGGCGCCATCGCCGCAAGCGTGCTGTGGTTCACGGCGCTAGGCTTCGGCGCGCGTTACCTCGGCCGCTGGCTGCGCACCGAGCGGTCGTGGCGGATCCTCGACGCGCTGATCGCCGTCGTGATGATCGCCCTGGCGGTGTCGCTCGTGGTTCCCATCTTCGCGGGCTGATCCCTCAGCTCAGGCCCCGTCCATCGGTCGGAGGATGCGTGTGAGGAAGCGCTGCGTGCGCTCCTCGCGCGGGGCGCCGAAGATCTCGCCAGGAGGACCCTCCTCGACCACCACGCCGCCGTCGAGGAAGAGCACGTGGTCTGCGGCCTCCCGCGCGAAGCTCAACTCGTGCGTGACGACCACCATGCTCCATCCCTCGTCCGCCAGCTCCTTGATGACCAGCAGCACCTCGCCGACGAGCTCCGGATCGAGCGCGCTGGTGGGCTCGTCGAAGAGCAGCAGATCCGGCCGGAGCGCGAGCGCCCTGACGATCCCGACCCGCTGCTGCTGGCCTCCGGAGAGCTGATGCGGACGCGAGTCCTCGCGCCCGCCGAGCCCGACGCGGTCGAGCAGCGCCCGCGCCTCGGCGACCACCTCGTCCTTGGGCCGTCCCTGCACGCGCCACGGACCCTCGATCACGTTCTCGAGCACCGTGAAGTGCGGGAACAGGTTGTGGTG
Source organism: Microbacterium sp. (assembly GCA_017744855.1). Classification (GTDB taxonomy): domain Bacteria; phylum Actinomycetota; class Actinomycetes; order Actinomycetales; family Microbacteriaceae; genus Microbacterium. The sequence goes on along the minus strand of JAGIAK010000090.1, from coordinate 2,432 downwards.
CTGGAAGACCATGGCCGATCTGTCGCGCAGCGCGAAGCGCGCACGGGGTGGCACCCGGTGCGCGAAGTCGATCTCGGGGCCGCCGTCGACGGCCACCACCCCGGCATCCGGCCGCTCCAACCCGTTCAGCGACCGCAGCACGGTCGTCTTGCCCGACCCGCTCGGCCCGATCAGCACGACCACCTCGCCGCGGTGCAGCGTGAGGTCGACCCCGCGCAGCACCTCGTTGTCTCCGAAGCTCTTGTGCAGGCCGCTCGCGGTCAACAGCGGTGCGGAACCATCAGTGCGCGACACGACGATCGAGCCTCCTCTCGAGCGCGCTCTGCCCGAAGGAGAGCACGAGGCAGAACACCCAGTACACCAGTGCGGCGGCCAGGTAGACCACCATCACCTGGTACGACGTGGCGGCGATCTGCTGGGTCACGCGGAACAGCTCGGTGACGAGGATTGTGGAGGTCAACGAGGTGTCCTTGACCAGCGAGATGAACGTGTTGGACAGCGGCGGCACCGACACCCTGGCCGCCTGCGGCAGGATGATGCGGGTGAGAGTGCGCGTGCGGTTCATGCCGACCGTGTAGGCAGCCTCCCACTGCCCCTGCGGCACCGACAGGATCGCCGCCCGCACGACCTCAGCCCCGTAGCCGCCCACGTTGAGCGAGAGGGCGATGATCGCACTCGGCCACGGGTCGATGGTCACGCCGATCGCCGGCATCCCGTAGAAGATCACGAACAGCTGCACGAGCAGCGGGGTTCCGCGGATCACCGAGATGTAGAACCTCGCCACCGACGAGAGCACCGGGTTGACGGAGATCCGCATCAGCGCGATGCCCACCGCGAGGACGAGCCCGAGCGCGAACGAGATCAGCGCGAGCGGGATGGTGCCCAGCAGCCCCGCCAGCGCGATAGGGCCGAGCGAGCCGAGGAAGAGCTGCCAGACGTCCATCGAGGGTTATTCGGTGACGTCTTCGCCGAAGTACTTCTTGCTGATCTCCGCGAGGGTGCCATCGGCGCGAAGCTCCTCGAGCGCACCGTCGACGGCCGTGACGAGCGCGTCCTTGCCCTTGGCGAACGCGAAGGCCTGCGTGCCGGCATCCTTCGTCTCCGCCGCGATCTTGAGACCCGTCGGCCCGTCGGTCTTCTCGTAGTCGAGGAAGGTCAGCTTGTCGTTGACGGTCGCGTCGACGCGGCCCTGACGCAGCAGGGCGACCGCCTGCGCCCACCCCTCGACCGACTCCACCTTGGCGCCGGCGTCGGTGGCGAGCTGGTACCAGTTGCTGGTGAGCGACTGCGCCGTGGTCTTGCCCTTGAGGTCGTCGAACGAGCTGATCGAGTCGTCGTCGTCCTTCACCACGATCACGCCGGGAGAGACCGTGTACGGCGTGCTGAAGAGGTACTTCTTCTCACGCTCGTCGTTGATCGAGACCTGGTTGGCGATCACGTCGAACCGCTTGCCGTCGAGGCCGGCGAAGATCGCATCCCACTGGGTCTCCTGGAACTCCACCTTCAGCCCGAGCTTGTCGCCGACGGCCTGGATGATCTCGACGTCGTAGCCGGTGAGCTCACCGGTGCCGCCGTCGGCGTGGAAGCTGAACGGACGGTAGGTTCCCTCGGTGGCCACGGTGAGCGTGCCGTCCTTGACCAGGCCGAGATCGGCGGATGCGCCGCTGCTCGACGAGGGATCCGCGGCGGGAGCCGTTCCTCCGCTGCACGCGGTGAGCGCGGTGGCGGCGAGGACGAGTGCCGTGACGGCGAGCAGACGACGGGACATGGGCGGACCCTCCTGGGGTGTGCGGTGCGCGGATGCTGTGGCGCGCGTGATCGGGAGAGTAACACCCTATGTGTCGCCGGCTGATATGTCGCCGCGCGTGACGTTCCGTGTCATTCCCCGCCCGAGACGCCGAAGAGCCCCCGCCGCGAGGCGAGGGCTCTTCTGCGTGAGTCAGGCTCAGATGGCGTTGACGTCCAGCGGGATGCCGGGGCCGAACGTGGTCGACACCGCACCCTTCTGGATGTAACGGCCCTTCGAGCTGGACGGCTTGAGGCGGACGATCTCCTCGAGCGCGGCCTTCATGTTCTCGTCGAGCTGCTCGGCCGAGAACGACGCCTTGCCCACGACGAAGTGCACGTTGGCGTGCTTGTCGACGCGGAACTCGATCTTGCCGCCCTTGATCTCCTCGACGGCCTTGGCCGTGTTCGGGGTCACGGTGCCGGTCTTCGGGTTCGGCATCAGGCCGCGGGGACCGAGCACCTTGCCGAGACGACCGACCTGGCCCATGAGCTCCGGGGTGGAGACGGCCGCGTCGAACGCGGTCCAGCCGCCGGCGACCTTCTCGATGAGCTCGGCGCCGCCGACCTCGACATCCTCGCCGTCCCGGTCGGAGGGCGAGCCCTTCAGGCCGATCAGCTCGAGCTTGAACGGCTCGCCTGCTAGT
>JAGIAK010000008.1 GCA_017744855.1 Microbacterium sp. | reverse complement strand
GTCGGCAGCGGGGTGAACAGCCTCATATCCGGAGTCGACCTCGCAGACGTCGCGCCGGAGAGCGTCGTGAAGATCCCGACAGGGCGGCTGATCGGTTCGCAGCTGATCGCCGCCGTGCTGTGGGTCGTGTTCTTCGGGGTGATCTTCCTCGTCGCGATGGGCGGCGTGCTGTTCGGGGCGATCTTCGACGACGCTCCGGTGACGGGCATCATCGGCGTGGGTCTCGGCCTCGGCATGGGGATCCCGCTCGTGATCGCCGTGATCGGCATCACCTGGGCGCAGATCTCCAAGTCGCTGCGCTACTCGATCGCACCGACCCCCGATGGCGTGCGGATCACGTACGGCCTCCTGACCACGGTCACCGAGACGCTGCCGCCTGGACGCATCTTCGCCGTCGAGGTGTCGCAGTCGCTGCTGTGGCGTCCGTTCGGCTGGTGGACCATCAAGATCAACCGCATGAGCGGCAAGAGCGCATCGCAGCAGTCGTCGGGCAGCGCGCAGCAGTTCAATGTGGTGCTGCCGGTGGGAAAGCGGGCCGACGTGGAGCGCGTGCTCGCGCTGATCCTTCCCGACGCGCCGACCGCCGACATCCCGCTGGTGTGGGAGCACGGCATCCTCGGGCCGGTGGCGGGAGACCCGTACCGCACCATGCCCGCCCGCGCCGGATGGCGCCGGCCGCTGTCGTGGAAGCGCCATGGCTACGCGGTCACCGAGTTCGGCGTGCTGCTGCGACGCGGCACCGTGTGGCGGAAGCTCGCGATCTTCCCGCTCGCGCGGCTGCAGGGCGTCTCGCTCGCCCAGGGGCCGATCGACCGGGCGCAGCGGGTGTCGGGGGCGCAGGTGCACTCGGTGCAGGGGCCGATCACCGGCGTTCTCTCTGGACTGGAGCGCGACGACGCCCTGGCGCTGCTCGACGGTGTGAGCCGCGCGGCGGTGCGCGCCGCCTCCCTCGACCACACCCACCGCTGGGGTGCGCACGCCGAGACGGCCGGCGCTCCGGGGTTCCCCGTTGCGGCGCCTGTGCAGCCGACGCCTCCGGGGTATCCGGTCGCACCTCCGGCACCTCCGGGATATCCGGTCGCACCTCCGGCGCCGGGATCGTTCACGCCGCCTCCACCGTACGTCGCCCCGTCGGGGCACCAGGCTCCGGGGACGACACCGACGCCGCCCGCACCCGGAGCGTTCACGCCGCCTCCGCCGTACGTGGCCCCGTCGGGCGTGGCGCCGGCGGCTCCGCCCGTCCCGCCGGTCGTGCCCCCTGTGCCGCCGGTCGTGCCCCCTGTGCCGCCGGTCGTGCCCCCTGCGACCTCGGACGCGAACGGTGAGTGATCCGCTGCGCCGTGACGGTCGGCTCGGCGTCGGGATCATCGGCGCGGGGCGGGTCGGACCCGTCATCGGCGCCGCGCTCGCCGGCGCAGGTCACGCGGTGACGGGGATCACGAGCGGATCGGACGATGAGCGCGCTGCGGCCGTGCTGCCCGGCGTGCCGGTGCTCGACGCGCTCGACGTCGTGCGCAGGAGCGAGCTCGTGGTGATCGCGGTGCCGCACGAGCAGCTGCCGGAACTCGTCGCCGGCATCGCGGAGCTCGGCGGGTGGCAGCTCGGCCAGCTCGTGCTGCACACCGACCCGGCACACGGCATCGATGTGCTGCGTCCGGCCGCGGAACGGGGCGCCATCCCGCTGGCGGTGCATCCGGCGATCGCCTTCTCCGGCACGTCGATCGATCTGCGGCAGCTGCAGGCGGGGTACGCGGCGGTGACGGCGCCTCCCGCCGTGCTGCCGATCGCCCAGGCACTGGCTGTCGAGATGGGATGCGAGCCGGTCGTCGTCGCCGAGGGCGATCGGGCCGCATATGCCGACGCGATCCAGACGGTGACCGAGTTCTCGCGATCGATCATCGGCCAGTCGACGGCTCGGTTGCGCGACATCGGCGTCGAGAACCCCGGCGGGTACCTCTCCGCGCTCGTCCAGTCCACCGTCGAGCGCGCACTGCGCGATACCTCGGACCCCTCGCCGCTGCTCTGACGTTCCCGTCCCGAATCCGGGCGGGGAGCGGACCTCGGTAAACTGGCAGGGACTTTTCAAGGAGCCCCGCACATGACTGACGCGTCCGCCGCGCCCGAGCAGACCCCCGACGCCACCGAAGAGGACGTCCACGAGCAGAAGGCCGTGCGCCTCGCCAAGCGCGAGCGACTGATCGCGAAGCGCGCGGATGCCGGCGGCGGCGCGTTCCCCGTCGGCGTGCCGGTGACGCACACCATCCCCTCCCTCGTCGCCGAGTACTCGCTCGAGCCGGGCGAGGAGACCGGTGTCTCGGTCGGGGTCGCCGGTCGCGTGGTGTTCAGCCGGAACACCGGCAAGCTGTGCTTTGCGACGCTGCAGTCGGGCGACGGCTCGCGCATCCAGGCGATGATCTCCCTCGCGAACGTCGGCGAGGAGTCCCTCGCCGACTGGAAGGAGTACGTCGACCTGGGTGACCACGTCTTCGTGCACGGCGAGGTCATCGCCAGCCGCCGCGGCGAGCTGTCGATCATGGCCGACGGGTGGGCGATCGCGTCCAAGGCGATCCTCCCGCTGCCCAATGCCTACGCCGAACTGAGCGAGGAGGGCCGGGTGCGCAGTCGGTTCCTCGACCTCATCGTGCGCGAGCAGGCTCGCACCACCGTGCGCGCGCGTGCCGCCGTCAACGCCAGCCTCCGCGCCACCTTCACCGAGCACGACTACCTCGAGGTGGAGACCCCCATGCTGCAGGTGCAGCACGGCGGCGCCTCCGCCCGCCCCTTCGTCACCCACTCGAACGCGTTCGACACCGAGCTCTACCTGCGTATCGCACCGGAGCTCTACCTGAAGCGTGCCGTCGTCGGCGGCATCGAGCGCGTGTTCGAGATCAACCGCAACTTCCGCAACGAGGGCGCCGACTCCACGCACAGCCCCGAGTTCGCGATGCTGGAGGCCTACCAGGCGTACGGCGACTACAACCAGATGGCCGCGCTGACGCAGGAGCTCGTGCAGAAGGCCGCCATCGCGGTCTCGGGCTCGACCACCGTGACCTGGGCCGACGGTACCGAGTACGACCTCGGCGGCGAGTGGGACCGCATCTCGATGTACGAGTCGCTCTCCGAGGCGTCCGGGCGCACGGTGACCCCGCAGGACTCGGTGGAGGACCTCATCGCCTTCGCCGAGGAGAACGGCGTCGACCTCCCTCCGCAGGCCACGCACGGCAAGCTGGTCGAGGAGCTGTGGGAGCACTTCGTCAAGGGCGACCTCGTGCGTCCGACGTTCGTCATGGACTTCCCGGTCGACACGTCTCCGCTCGTGCGCGAGCACCGCTCGATCGCCGGTGTGGTCGAGAAGTGGGACCTGTACATCCGTGGGTTCGAGCTGGCGACGGGATACTCCGAGCTCGTCGACCCGGTGATCCAGCGCGAGCGCTTCGTCGAGCAGGCCAAGCTTGCCGCGCGGGGTGACGTCGAGGCCATGCCGATCGACGAGGAGTTCCTGCGCGCACTCGAGCACGGCATGCCGCCGTCCGGTGGAATGGGGATGGGGATCGACCGCCTGCTCATGGCGATCACGGGGCTCGGCATCCGCGAGACCATCCTCTTCCCCCTGGTCAAGTAGCCGCCGCGACCGGACCTCGGCGGAACGCCCACTCCGGCAGCGGTGCGGAGCGGAGCATCGTCGACAGCACTCCGGCCAGCCCGTGCTCCGGGTCTATCTCGAGAGCCATCCCGAGATAGTGCCCGGCGTGCGTCGCGCGGCCGAGCGCCCAGGAGAGCCAGGCCGCTGCAGCGAGCGGACCAGGCCTCGCCGACCGCGGGGCCGCGGCGACGATCCACCGCACGGCCGTCAGCGCCAGGCGGAGACGATCGGGATCGGGCGTGGGGCCGTGGCCGACGAACACCCGAGCGACGCGCTCGGGGACGGGTACGCCGGCATCGGCGCAGGCGAGCTGTGCAGCAAGGGCACGACGGCCGTCGCTGAGATCCGTCGCCCACTGGGTGAGTGCCGCGTCGCGCAGCAGCGGACGACTCAGGCACCACAGCAGAGCCGCCGTCTCCGACGTGGGGAGGGTATCGGGGGCATCGAGCACGCGTTCCACGAGCGCTGGAGGGTCGTCGAGCAACGCGAGGGCCGCGGACGCGGGGGAGTCTCGGGTCGTGGACGCGTTCTGCCCGACGCCGCACATCCCCGCCTCGAGCGACCGGAAGGCCCTCCCGACGCGCTCGGCGACCGCGAGACCGACACGCGGCAGCGCCGTTCCCGCGAGCTGGTCGCCCGTCACATCCCCGAGACCGGGGACGGCGGGCGGAGTCGAATCGTCGTACGGGGCGATCTCCGGATCGTCGTCGAGGTAGCTCGCCCAGCCGTGCGGCAGGGCGCAGAGCGCGTCGGCGACACGCAGTCCTGCGTCCTCGGCACACCCGAGGACCTCGTCCATCAGCACGTCGTGGGGGAGGACGAGGCCGTCGTGCGTGTGCTCGGTGCCCGAGTCGGCGTACACGATGACGGCTACGGCATCCGCTCCGCCGACTCGGGTGACGAGATCGATCGCCGTCTCGGCGTACGGAACCAGACTGGTCGACGGCGAGGGCAGGTCGATCCGCATCGCGCCGTAGGTGCGAGAGCCATGGAACGGGAGCAGCACGAGGCTGTTCCGCGGTGTGAAGCCGGCGAGAGAGGGGACGATGCGGAGGAGGCCAGCGGAGTCCGCGGCTCGGAGGATGGTGGTCATGTCGAGAGCATGCGCGCTCTGGACGGCCCGTCGGGGGTTGTCCACAGGCTGAGCCCGAGATTCCTGAAAAGGCCCCGATGTGGAGGAGAAGTCCGCTCGCGTACCATGGAGGCATGGAGAACTTCTGGCTCGCCGCCGCCTGGTCGATCCTTCCGACCATCGGCGTCAGCGTCGTCTTCTTCTTCGTGGTGCGCGGCATCCTCCGTTTCGACCGCACCGAGCGCCGCGTCCACGCCCGCATCGAGGCGGAAGAGCGCGCGGCGCGCGGTCTGCCTCCGCGCTCCTGAGTTCCCGTACTCCGCACCGCTGAGCGGCCGCGCCGGCCGCTCCCCGACCGTGTCCGCGGCATCCGTTACTGTGTAGCGAAGGTGCCCGCCGAGACGATCGGCGAGCCGGCGCCGTCGCAGAGAGGACGAGGGATGACTCCCGACACCTGGGGTTGGTGGCTCGCCGCCTTCCTTTTCGTCCTCGACCTGTCCATCCGCATCACGGCGATCATCGTCGTCCCGCGCAACCGTCGCCCCACAGCAGCGATGGCCTGGCTTCTCGCCATCTTCTTCATCCCGTTCGTCGGGGTGCTGCTCTTCCTCCTCATCGGCAACCCGCGTCTTCCGCGCGCGCGCCGCCGGAAGCAGGACCAGATCAACGAGTACATCGCCGAGACCAGCGAGCATCTGCACTTCGGCACGCTCCGCCCCGACCCGCCGAGCTGGTTCCCTCCTCTGGTCGAGATGAACCACCAGTTGGGCGCGCTGCCGATCTCGGGCGACAACGGAGCTCACCTCATCTCCGACTACCAGGGGTCTCTCGATGCGATGGCCGACGAGATCCGTGCCGCCACCGAGTACGTCCACGTCGAGTTCTACATCCTCCAGTCCGACGAGTCGACCGACAACTTCTTCCGCGCGCTCGAGGAGGTCGCGGCCCGCGGCGTGACGGTACGCGTGCTGCTCGACCACTGGGCGAACAGGTGGAAGCCGCGCTATCGGCAGACGATCACCCGACTGAACCGCATGGGCGCCGACTGGCACCTCATGCTGCCGGTGCAGCCGCTGAAGGGGCGCATGCAGCGGCCCGATCTGCGCAACCACCGCAAGCTCCTCGTCGTCGACGGCACCGTGGCCTTCCTGGGGTCGCAGAACGTCACCGACTCGACCTACAACCTCCCGAAGAACATCAAGCGGGGCCTGCACTGGGTCGATCTCATGGTGCGCATCGACGGCCCCGTGGTGCTCAGCGTCAACGCCATCTTCCTCAGCGACTGGTACAGCGAGACCGACCAGGTTCTCGAAGAGATCGACATCACGCAGTCCCAGTCCGGCACGGGCGACCTCGACTGCCAGGTCGTGCCCTCCGGCCCCGGGTTCGAAGTCGAGAACAACCTGCGCCTCTTCCTCGGCCTGCTCTACGCGGCCAAGGAGAAGATCATGATCGTCAGCCCGTACTTCGTGCCGGACGAGGCGCTCCTGCTCGCCGTCACCGCGGCTGTCGACCGGGGTGTGGCCGTGGAGCTCTTCGTCTCCGAAGAGGGAGACCAGGCGATGGTCTACCACGCCCAACGCAGCTACTACGAGGTGCTGCTCAAGGCGGGCGTGCGCATCTGGATGTACCGCAAACCGTACATCCTGCACACCAAGAGCCTCACGATCGATGATCAGGTCGCGGTCATCGGCTCCAGCAACATGGACATGCGCTCCTTCGGTCTCAACCTCGAGGTGTCGATGCTCGTGCGCGGCGAGGAGTTCGTCGCCGAGATGCGCGTCGTCGAGGACCACTACCGCGAGCTCAGCCGGGAGCTCACCCTCGAGGAGTGGATGCAGCAGCCGCTGCGGTCGACCGTGCTCGACAACCTCGCTCGCCTCACCTCGGCCCTGCAGTAGCGCCGTTCCGTCCGCATCGGAACGTGATGAGATCGATGCCCCGTGCAGGCCGCACCTGGGTACCGTGGATGGCATGACCTCCTCGACGCGTCTCGCCGCCGCCCTGTCCGCGCTCGCCGCCGTCGCGCTCATCGCGGGGTGCACGTCGACCCCTGGTTCCTCCGCGCCCACGAGCTCCGCGTCGCCGGACTCGACGGCGTCGACAGGGCCCTCCGACGACATGGAGGGGGCCCTCCTCGACGACGGCCGCATGTTCGCCGTCGTCACCTCCGGGTCCTCGACCTGCATCCCGCAGGTCGAGTCGGCCACGGCGGAGGGGCAGACGATCTCCGTCACGCTCACCGACGGTGACGACGCCGGCACCGTGTGCACCGCCGACTACGCGCCGCGCGCCAGCGTCGGCGCCGTGCCGGAGGGCGTGGACCCGACGAAGGAGATCACGTTGAAGGTCACCTACGGCGACGTCTCCGACACGGTGGACCTCGACGGCGACCCGGCGTTCACCGGGGTCCCCGGCACGTCGACGGAGTACACGCCGTCGGCCGGCTGGGTCGACGACGGCACGCTCGTGCTCCTCACCTGGGGTTCGTCGAGCTGCCCGCCGGCGGTGGTGTCGCTCGACGGCAGCGGCGCGACCGGGACCGTATCGTTCCTCACCGACGAGTCCAAGGTCTGCACCATGGACATGGCTCCTCGGGCGACGCTGCTCGCTTTCGGCGACGACAAGGTCGCCGACGACGGCTTCATGCTCACGCTCGTCGGCGGAGGGCTCGACGGCACCGTCGCCGTGCGCGGCTGAGCGGAAGGATCGGGGCGCCGCGGTCGGCCGGCGGCGTCAGATCGACTGCACGGGGTGGCCGGCAGGCAGCGCGACGAGGAGAGCGCCCTCGTCGACACGGCACGTCATCCGGACGGCCTCTCCGAACTCGTCGCCGTCGAGCTCGACCGGGATCGGGTCTGTGGCTGCGGCCTCGGCGACGAGTCCGCGGAAGTAGTGCACCGAGGCGTCCTTGCCGCGGCGCTGCAATACGAGACGGCCGGCGCGGAACCGGCGCAGCACCGAGTTGTCCCACCAGATCTTGCGCCACACGCCGAGCCAGCCGAAGGCTCCCGTCGGCTGGATCACGGCGACATCGAGCGCGCCGTCGGCGATCGAGGCGTCGGGGATGAGCGCGATGCCCGCGGGCAGGGTGCCGCAGTTCGCGAACAGGATGCTGTGCACCTTCGTCGAGTGCAGACGGCCGTCGTCGATCTGGAAGACGGCGCGGAAGGGCTTCGCGGTGGCGAGGGAGCGGGCAGCGCCGTCGACGTACGCGATCCAACCGACCGACTTCTTGAGGTCGGGCCGGGTGTTCGCGATCATGTCGGCATCCAGACCGATGCCGGCGAGCACGACGAACGCGTGCTCCGACTCCTCGCCGTCGGCACGCATCACCTGCGCCCAGCCGATGTCGATCGCGTGACGGAAGTCGCCGAGCGCGGCGCGCACCATCTCCGCGGGATCGCCGAGCGGCAGCCCGAGGTTGCGAGCGAGGAGGTTGCCCGTGCCGCTGGGGAGGATGGCGAGAGGCACGCCGCTGCCCGCCATCGCCTCGGCCACCGCCCGCACCGTGCCGTCGCCCCCGGCGACGAGCACGACGTCGACTCCACGTTCCAGGGCCTGCGCCGTGGCGTGCTGTCCGGCATCCTCGATCGTGGTCGGGTAGAAAGCCGGATGCTCCCACCCCGCCTCTCTGGACAGCTCGCGCACCGTGGCGCGCAGCCGCTTCTCGTCGACCTTGATCGGGTTGTAGACGAGCGCCGCCTGGCGTCGGGCGGGGGAGCGCTTCGTCATGGCGCTACTCTAATCCCGGCGACTGGACGTCCCGGCCGGCTGGAGAGGGGTAGCCGATATGAACGATGAGCGTCGGGCCCTCCTCGCGACGATGATCGCCGAGGACCCTGAGCGGCTTCGGCGGCGGAGCATCTCTCTGGGTGTTCCGGTGGACGACGCCGAGGATGTGGCGCAGCAGACGCTGCTCCGTGCCTGGCGGGGGATCGCCCACCTGGAGTCGCCTGAGCCGGGCCGGATGTGTGCGTGGCTGGACTCGATCGCCCGCAACGCGGCCATCGATCTCGCCCGGCTGCGCTCCCGCCGACCGGAGATGCCGCTCGACGACGACACGCCGGCGGAGGTGAGCGTGGCCGACACGGTGGAGATCCGTACGTTCCTCGACGGCGCCCTCGCCGCGCTGCACGACCTGCCCGACGCGCTCAGGGAGCCGTTGCTCCTCACCGTGGTCGACGGCCTCAGCACCGCCGAGGTCGCTGATCGTCTCGGCATCGAACCCGCCGCGGCCCGCCAGCGCATCTCGCGCGCACGCAAGGCGATGAGCGGATGCCGGCGCTCCGGCATGGAGGCCGACTGAGGGAGCCGGCGGCGCCGACCCCCTCGACGAGGGCGCGTCAGGCGGTGCCGAACGGGTTGTCGACCGCGTAGCGCCAGCCGTGCTCCGCGTCGTGCACTGCCACATCGGCGGTCGTGCCGGCGAGGGCGATGTCCGAGCCGTCGGGGCCGGTGCCCGTGATCGACCAGTCGGCGACGGCCAGGCCGATGCCGTTCGACTCGAACGTGCGGCGGACGGTCATCGTGATCGGCAGGTTCAGCCCGAGGAAGCCCTCCAGCGCCGCGCGCACGGCGGCTTCACCGCTGACCGGCTGACCGGGGGCGGGGACGAAGACGACGCCTGGGGCGTTGAGCGCCATCAGGCCGTCGAGATCGCGGGCGTTGAACCGCTCGGCGAAGGCGAGGTTGAGCCGATCCAGGGAGGAGACGGGAGTGGTCACGGATTGTCCTTTCATCGTGGATCGACCGGAGCGGTCGATCTCTCTCTGGGGAAGACGACGCAGGAGCCGGTTTGTGACAGGCGAAGGGCGTCGGAGCGCACCCGTAGACTTGGTGAATGATCGACCTCGCCCTGCTTCGGGAGAATCCCGAGATCGTCCGCCGTTCACAGGCCGCCCGCGGCAACGACCAGTCCTCCGTCGACGAGGCGCTCGAGGCCGATCGATCGCGCCGCTCGGCTCTGGCCGCTTTCGAGGACCTCCGCGCGGAGCAGAACGCCTTCGGCAAGCAGGTCGCGAAGGCGCCCAAGGAGGAGAAGGCCGCGCTCGTCGCCCAGGCCAAGGACCTCGCCGACCGCGTCAAGCAGGCGCAGCAGGTCGCGAACGAGGCGGTGGACGCGGCATCCGTCGCTCTCGCCCGCATCGAGAACGTCGTGATCGACGGCGTCCCCGCCGGCGGAGAGGCCGACTTCGTCGAGCTGCGCCGCGTCGGCGAGATCCCCGCCTTCGACTTCGAGCCGCGTGACCATCTCGAGCTCGGCGAGATCCTCGGCGCCATCGACATGGAGCGTGGAGCGAAGGTGTCCGGCGCGCGCTTCTACTTCCTACGCGGCATCGGCGCCCGCCTCGAGATCGCGCTGATGAACCTCGCGCTCGACAAGGCGCTGCAGAACGGCTTCGTCCCGCTGATCACCCCGACGCTCGTGCGGCCGGAGATCATGCAGGGCACCGGCTTCCTCGGCGAGCACGCCGATGAGGTCTACCACCTCGACAAGGAGGACGACCTCTACCTCGTCGGCACCAGCGAGGTCGCCCTCGCCGGGTACCACAAGGACGAGATCGTCGACCTCGCCAAGGGCGCGCTCCGTTACGCCGGCTGGTCCACCTGCTACCGCAGGGAGGCCGGCTCGCACGGCAAGGACACCCGCGGCATCATCCGCGTGCACCAGTTCAACAAGCTGGAGATGTTCGTCTACACGACGCCGGAGGATGCCGAGGCCGAGCACCTGCGTCTCGTCGCGCTGCAGGAGGAGATGCTGACCTCTCTCGGCCTCGCCTACCGCGTGATCGACGTCGCCGCGGGAGACCTGGGGTCCAGCGCCGCGCGCAAGTACGACATCGAGGCGTGGGTCCCCACGCAGGAGGCGTTCCGCGAGCTCACCTCGACCTCGAACTGCACGACCTACCAGGCGCGCCGCCTCGACGTGCGGCACCGCCCGGAAGACGGCGGCAAGACGCAGCACGTCGCGACCCTCAACGGCACGCTCGCCACCACGCGCTGGATCGTCGCGCTGCTCGAGACCCATCAGCAGGCCGACGGCTCGGTTCGCGTCCCAGAGGTGCTGCGGCCCTACCTCGGCGGCATCGAGGTGTTGGAGCCCGAGGCGTGACGGCCCCGTGGCTCGTCGGTCTCGACGTCGACGGGACCATCCTGCTGCAAGACGAGTCGATGAGCCCTGGCGTGCCAGAGGCCGTCGCCCGCCTGCGCGACGCGGGTCACGAGGTCACGATCGCCACCGGCCGCAGCTGGATGGCCACGCGCCGGTACGTCGAGGAGCTTGGGCTGGAGCCGGAGTTCGTCGTGTGCTCGAACGGCGCGGTCACCATGCGACGCGTCGACGGCGCGTGGGAGCGGTGGAGCGTCGAGACGTTCGATCCGACCCCGGTGCTTGAACTGCTGCGCGACCGGCTGCCCGAGGCGCGCTACATGGTCGAGCTGGGCTCGGGGCAGCGTCTCTTCACGGAGCACCTCGACGACTGGACACTCGACGGCGGGCGCCAGGTCGACTTCGACGAGCTCGGCGCCGAGCCGGTCTCGCGCATCGTCGTCGTGTCGCCGGGGCATGACGAAGACGACTTCCACCGCCTGGTGGCGGATGCCGGACTCAACGAGGTCTCCTACGCGATCGGCTGGACGGCGTGGCTCGACATCGCCCCGCAGGGCGTCGACAAGGGCACTGCTCTGGAGCGCGTGCGCACCGAGCTGGGGATGTCGGGAGATCGCGTGCTCGTGGCCGGCGATGGCCGCAACGACATCGGCATGTTCGGGTGGGCGCGCACCCTGGGCGGCAGGGCCGTGGCCATGGGGCAGGCGCCCGCCGAGGTGAAGGATGCGGCGGGCGAGGTGACCGACGTCGTCGAGGACGGCGGGTTGGCGCGCGCTCTGAACACGCTTCCAGCACCCGCCCAGGTCGACGCGGGAGAATAGAACTCGGCTAGACTCACGGCTTGTCGGCGGATTCATCCGTCGGGAGGGTTGTCCGAGCGGCCGATGGAGCTGGTCTTGAAAACCAGTGGGCAGAAATGTCTCAAGGGTTCGAATCCCTTACCCTCCGCCCCCAGGAGCACGATGTCCCCCCGCATCGCAGGCTGAACCGAAAGGCCCCGAGTGAGTCAGAACACCCGACGCCGTCGTACCATCGCGCGCCATGGACAGCTGCGCACACCGGGGCCCGTCAGCCAGCTGCTGAAGTTCATCGCGATCGGCCTGTCGGTGGTGCTGGTGAGCGGGGCGGCCGTCGTCGGCTACATCGTCTACGACTTCACCAGCACGGTGACCGCGAACGCCGTGGAGATCGAGGGCCAGAAGGATCTGCCGCCGGACATCGGGGCCTACGAGGGCGGATTCAACCTCGTGCTCGCCGGCGTCGACACCTGCGAAGACGCGTACAAGCAGTACTTCGGCGAACGCTGCACGGGTAAGGACTCCGGCGGCACGCTCAACGACGTGAACCTGCTCGTGCACGTCTCCGATGCCCCTCGGCGCGTGACCGTGGTCAGCTTCCCCCGCGACCTGATGATCCCGATCCCCGAGTGCCAGGACGACAAGGGCAAGACCCACTCGGCGATGAGCAAGCAGCCGCTGAACACGTCGTACACCGACGGCGGCCTCAACTGCGTCGTGAAGACGATCTCCAAGCTCACCGGCCAGGAGGTGCAGTTCGCGGCATCCGTCACCTTCGGCGGCGTGATCGAGATCACCAACGCCATCGGGGGCGTCGAGGTCTGCCTCGCGAACCCGATCAAGGACCGCTTCACCTCGCTCGACCTCGCGGCAGGCACGCACACCCTGCAGGGGCTGGAGGCGCTGCAGTTCCTGCGCACCCGCAAGGGCGTCGGCGATGGCAGTGACCTCGGACGCATCGGCAACCAGCAGCAGTACATGTCGAATCTCGCGAAGAAGCTCATCAGCTCCGACACCCTCGGCAACGTGCCCCTCATGCTGAAGCTGGCGACCACCGCGGTCAACAACCTCGAGCCCAGCGAGTCCCTTGCCGACCCCGGCAAGATCGTGCAGATCGCGCTTGCACTCAAATCGGTGAAGTACGAGGACATCGTGTTCCTGCAGTACCCGACGGGAACCGATCCCGACAACGACAACAAGGTCGTTCCGAACAAGGCGGCCGCGCAGGCGATGTGGGACGCGATCAACTCCAACGCGCAGCTGCAGGTCACCCACGAGAACACCAAGAACGACGGTGTCGTCGTGACCGATCCCGGCCCCACGACGACGCCGACGGATCCGTCCGCCACTCCCGACCCGACGGCGACGCCGGACAACGTCGTGCAACTGCCGAACACGATCAAGGGCACCTCGGCCGCGCAGACGGTCTGCTCCAACGGCAACGTGCGCTGAGAAACGGCGACACCATGAGGGCGTCTCTTCCGAACGGGGGAGGCGCCCTCGTCGTCCGAGCGCCGATATTCGCGCAAGTGTACGCAAGAACTTGCGTACACTGAGCGGATGTCGAAGCGTCTGGCAGAGGTGGCCCGCAAGGTCGGCGTGAGCGAGGCCACGGTGAGCCGCGTGCTCAACGACAAGCCGGGGGTGTCGGAGGCCACGAGGCAGGCCGTGCTCACGGCCCTGGACGTGCTGGGCTACGAGCGGCCGACCAAGCTTCGCGGGGAACGGGCGCGACTCGTGGGCCTCGTGCTCCCCGAACTGCAGAATCCGATCTTCCCCGCGTTCGCCGAGATCGTGGGCGGGGCGCTGACGCAGAACGGGTACACGCCCCTGCTGTGCACGCAGAACGCCGGGGGCGTCACCGAGTCGGACTACGTCGACCTGCTCCTCGCCCAGCAGGTGTCGGGGGTGATCTTCCTCGGGGGCAACTACACGCAGGCGGATGCCGTGCACGGCCACTACGAGCGTCTGCGCCAGGTGAACCTTCCGACGGTGCTCGTCAACGCGAGGGTGCCTGAGCTCCATTTCGCGACGGTGTCGACGGACGACGCCACCGCTGCGGAGCAGGCTGTGCTGCACGTGCATCAGCTGGGGCATCGGAGGATCGGCCTGCTGCTCGGCCCTGCGGACCACATCCCCTCCCAGCGCAAGCTCGACGCCGCCCGGCGACTGCTCGAGCGTCTCGGCAGCCCGCTGTCGGACGACCTCGTGGCGCGTGGCCTCTACTCCCTGGAGTCGGGGCAGGCGGGCGCGGCGCGGCTGTTCGCCGCCGGAGCCACCGCGGTGGTGTGCGCGAGCGATCCCATGGCCCTCGGCGCCGTGCGCGCCGCGCGTCGCGCAGGACTGAGCGTTCCGGGCGACGTCAGCGTCGTGGGCTTCGACGACTCGGCGCTGATGAGCTGCACGGAGCCTCCGCTGACGACGGTGCGCCAGCCGATCGAATCGATGGGTCGCGCCGTGATCGAGCTGCTGCTCGCGCAGATCGCCGGCACAGTGCATGCCGGCGACGAGTTGCTCTTCGAGCCGGAGCTCGTGCTGCGCGCCTCGACAGGGCCGGCCGCGTAAAAGGGTCTGCGCCGGTCGGAGCATTGTCGTGCTCGCAAGAAGTAGCAAAATTACGACATTCTGTTTACTTCTTGCGTGAATCACAAAGAATCGCTACATTCGGAACACCCGCCATCGACGACGAGGAGTTCCGTGGACACCGAGGTTCAGCGCCGCAGCACCGCACCGGCCGCGACCCCTCCCGCCGACGCGGGCTGGTGGCGCACCGCCGTGATCTACCAGGTCTACGTGCGCAGCTTCGCCGACGGGAACGGCGACGGCATCGGCGACCTCGCGGGCGTGCGCTCCCGACTGGGCTACCTGAAGAGTCTCGGCGTGGACGCCCTGTGGTTCAACCCGTGGTACCCGAGCCCCCTCGCCGACGGCGGCTACGACGTGCAGGACTATCGGGGCATCGACCCCCGGTTCGGCACGCTCGCCGAGGCCGAGCACCTCATCGAGGAGGCCCTCGCTCTCGGCATCCGCACGATCATCGACATCGTCCCGAACCACATCTCCTCTGAGCACGAGTGGTTCCAGCAGGCCCTCACGGCGGGGCCGGGCAGTCCGGAGCGTGAGCGCTTCTGGTTCCATCCCGGGCACGGAGCAGACGGAGCGGGGATCCCCACCGACTGGGTCTCCAGCTTCCAGGGCGCCACCTGGACTCGCACGACGGATGCCGACGGCGTGCCAGGCGAGTGGTACCTGCACCTGTTCACACCCGAGCAGCCCGACCTCAACTGGAACCACCCCGACGTGCGTCGCGAGCATGAGGACGTGCTGCGCTTCTGGTTCGACCGCGGCGTCGCCGGCGTGCGCATCGACTCGGCCGCCCTGCCGGTGAAGGACCCGGCCCTCCCGAACCTCCCCTAAGGGGCTGCGGCGCCCGGCGAGCATCCGCACGTCGATCGCGATGAGCTGCACGACATCTACCGGTCCTGGCGTCGCGTCGCCGACGAGTACGAGGGCGAGCGGGTGCTCGTCGGCGAGGTGTGGCTCGACGACGCCGAGAGGTTCGCCCGCTATCTCCGTCCCGGCGAGATGCACACGGCCTTCAACTTCGGCTTCATGACTCAGCCGTGGAACGCCGCGGCGATGCGTGCCTCCATCGAACGAACGCTCGCCGAGCATGCGCCCGTCGGCGCTCCTGCGACCTGGGTGCTGTCGAACCACGACGTGACACGACCGGTGACGCGGTACGGCCGCGCCGACTCGTCCTTCGCCTTCGACCGCAAGAGGTTCGGCACTCCGTCGGACCCCGTGCTCGGCACGCGCAGGGCCAGGGCGGCGGCGCTCCTCGTGGCGGCCCTCCCCGGCAGCCTCTACGTGTACCAGGGCGACGAGCTCGGGCTCCCCGAGGTGGAGCTGCCGCGCGAGGTCATCGAGGACCCCATGCACTTCCGCTCCGGCGGGGTCGATCCGGGCCGCGACGGATGCCGGGTGCCGCTGCCGTGGTCGGGGGACGCAAGTCCATACGGGTTCGGCGGTTCCCCGTGGCTGCCGCAGCCCACCGACTGGGCCGCGCTCACAGTCGACGCCCAAGAGACCGATCCGCACTCCACTCTCCACCTCTACCGCTCGGCGATCGCGCTGCGCCGCAGCATCCGCGACCTCGTCGACGGCCGCCTGGACTGGCTGGAGCTGGGCGCCGACGTGCTGGCGTTCCAGCGCGGCGACGGCGTCGTGAGCATCACCAACCTGGGTGCGGGGACGGTGCCGCTGCCCGCCCACCACGAGGTGATCCTCGCCAGTTGCGCCCTCGACGGCGCGCTGCCCCCCGACTCGACCGCCTGGCTGCTGCTGCGCCCCGAGACGGGGCGCTCCCCGCAAGCGGACTGACCTGCACCACCCGATCGCAATACACATGGAAGGACGGACAATGACGTCAATCAACAGAGGGCTCCTCGCGAGCCTCACGGCTCTGGCGGTCGTCGGCGCGCTCGCCGGCTGCAGCGCAGGCGGGGGTGAGGCGGATGGCAGCGGCAAGACGGAGCTGCGGGTCGCCACTTTCCCCCCGGGAGCGGATGCCGCGGCGTACGACGCCTTCGCCGCCCAGGAGAAGCAGTTCGAGAAGGAACACCCCGACATCGACATCATCGGGGTCGAGTACGAGTGGGAGGGTCCGACCTTCGCCGTGCAGCTCGCGGGCGGCAGCCTGCCCGACGTGTTCACGGTGCCGTTCACCGATTCCAAGACCCTGCTCGAGAACGGGCAGCTCATGGACGTCACCGCCGAGGTGAAGGAACTCGGATACGCCGACAAGTTCAACCCCATCATCCTCGACGGGGTCACGGGCGGCGACGGCAAGATCTACGGCTTCCCGCGGCAGGCGTACGCGATGGGGCTGCACTACAACCGCGACCTCTTCGAGCAGGCCGGCCTCGACCCGGACAGCCCGCCCACCACCTGGGACGAGATCCGGGAGGCGGCGAAGAAGATCCACGACGCCACCGGCAAGTCCGGCTACGCGCAGATGGCGATCAACAACACCGGCGGGTGGCAGCTCACGGCGCAGACCGTCGCACGCGGTGGCCGCACGCAGACGGATGCCGCAGACGGCTCGGCGACGTCGACGGTCGACAGCGAGGCCACGAAGGCGTCGTTGCAGTTCCTGCACGACCTGAAGTGGGAGGACGGCTCCTTCGGCTCGAAGGTCGACCTCGACTGGGGCACCATCAACCAGGAGTTCGCCGCCGGCAACATCGGCATGTACACGTCGGGTTCAGACGTCTACACCGCGCTCGTGCGCGACTTCGGCATGGACCCGTCGATCTACGGTCTGACCGTCGTCCCCACCGAGGGCGATGACCCTGGCACCCTCGGCGGCGGCGACATCGCCGTGATCAGCCCGACCGTCGACGAGAAGACCAAGGCGGCGGCTGTGGAGTGGATCGACTGGTACTACATGCAGAAGCTCATGGACAAGGACGCCGCGATCCTCGACGCCAAGACGCTGGACGAGTCGGGTCAGGCGGTCGGCACCCCGCTGCTGCCCGTGCTCAGCCGTGACCTCTACGAGCAGTCGCAGGAGTGGATCGCCGACTACATCAACGTGCCGGTCGACCAGATGACGCCGTTCCGCGAGGGTATCTGGGACCAGACTCCGGTCGGCGAGCCGAAGACGAAGACGCAGGAGGTATACGCCCTGCTCGACACCGTGGTGCAGAGCGTGCTGACGGATCAGAACGCCGACATCGACGCGCTGCTGGCCCAGGCCCAGAGCGACGCGCAGGCGAAGCTCGACGAGTGACACGTCCGTGACGATGACTCTCGACGAGCCGCGGGCGGCGGAGGAGACTCCGCCGCCCGCGGTGCGCCCCGCCCGCCGCCGCAGCCCGCTCACCTGGTACCGCGGTGGCGGCCTCGCGAACCTCCTGTTCGTGCTGCCCATGCTGTTCGTGTTCGTGTTCTTCTCCTGGTCGCCGATCGTGCAGTCGGTGATCATGAGCCTGCAGAAGACGAACCTCATCGTCTCGGACTGGGTCGGACTCGACAACTACGTCACGGTGCTGTCCGACCCCGCGCTGGGCCGGGCGGTGATCAACACCCTGTGGTTCGCCGTGCTCGCTCTGCTGTTCGGGTTCCCGCTTCCGCTGCTCATGGCGGTGCTGATGAGCGAGGTGCGCCGCGGCAAGGGGTTGTACTCGGCGCTCGCCTACCTGCCGGTCGTGATCCCGCCGGTCGTCGCGGTGCTGCTGTGGAAGTTCTTCTACAGCGCCGATCCTTCCGGCGTCTTCAACTCGGTGCTCGCGTGGGTGGGGATCCCGCCGCAGCCGTGGATTCAGGATGCCGTGCAGGCCATGCCGTCGCTCGTGCTGGAGGCCACCTGGGCCGGCGCCGGCGGATCGATCATCATCTACCTCGCCGCGCTGCTGGGCGTGCCGCCCGAGCTGTACGACGCGGCCGAGGTCGACGGCGCAGGCATCTGGCGCAAGATCTGGCACGTCACGCTGCCGCAGCTGCGCGGCATCCTCTTCATCATGCTGATCCTGCAGGTCATCGCGACCGCCCAGGTCTTCCTCGAGCCGTTCCTGTTCACGGGAGGCGGTCCTGCCGGCGCCACCAAGACCGTGCTGCTGTACATCTACGACAAGGCGTTCCGCAACAGTCTCGGCGGCGACTACGGGGAGGCTACTGCAGTGTCCGTGCTGCTCGCGATCGTGCTCGCCGTGCTGTCCTGGCTGTACTTCCGACTCACCGACCGCTGGAGCACGACATGACCGCTCGCACAGACGACCGTGCAGCCGAGAAGGCCGCGGAGCGCGCGGAGCGCGCCGCGGACCGCACCGTCATCTCGGAGGCGGAGCGCCGTCGCCCTGGCATCCGTCTCGGGATGACCGCGACGCACGTGTTCCTCTTCGTCGGGCTCGTCGTCGCGGGGCTCGGCCCCATCCTCTGGCTGGCGAAGTCGGCGGTCACGCCCACGCAGGACACCCTGACGCAACCGTTCGCGCTGTGGCCGAACGGCATCGACTGGGCCAACCTGTCGACCGCGTGGACCGATATCCACATCGACAGGTACTTCTTCAACACGATCGTGATCGCCGCAGGGGCCTGGGCTGTGCAACTGCTCATCGCGACGACGGCCGGCTATGCGCTGTCGGTGCTGAAGCCGCGGTATGCGGGGATACTCAACGCCCTCGTCCTGGCGACCCTCTTCATCCCCGGCATCGTGCTGCTCGTGCCGCTGTATCTGACGATCGTGCACCCGCCGATGCTCCCGGGGGCGAACCTGCTCAACAACTACCTGGCCGTGTGGTTGCCGATGGGAGCGAACGCGTTCAACATCCTGCTCGTGAAGCGGTTCTTCGACGGACTGCCCCGAGAGGTGTTCGAGGCGGCGCGCACCGATGGAGCCGGGCCCTTCCGGCTCTTCTGGTCGATCGTGCTGCCGATGTCGAAGCCCATCCTCGGGGTGGTGTCGGTGTTCGCGATCATCGCCGCATGGAAGGACTACCTCTGGCCGATGCTCGTGCTCCCGGATCCCGCCGTGCAGCCGTTGTCCGTGCGGCTTCCCGCGGTGCAGTCGCAGACGGAGCTGGACGTGTTCCTGGCCGCACTCGCGATCGCGACACTGATCCCCATCGCGATGTTCCTGGTGTTCCAGTCGGTGTTCCTCCGCTCGGCGGGCCTCGGCGGTGCCGTGAAGGGGTGACCGGGCCGTGCGGATCGGCGGCGCCGGTCCGCACGGTCGCCGTCAGCTCGCAGGAGAGGACGGCGGGAAGAGGGCGTCGATGAGCTTCTCGACGATCCCGGCCATGTCGACGCTCGGGTCGATCATCCACTGCAGCTGCAGCCCGTCGGCGACGGCCTGCACCACCCTGGCCGTCGTCTCGGCGTCGAGGAGGCCGGCGCGGTCGGGGTCGCGCGTGAACCCCTCGACCACGGACTCCCGCAACTGTGCGCTGCGCTCGAGGAAGTAGTCGTGGGCCGGGTGCGCGGGGTCGGCCGCGTCGACGGCGAGCCGTGAGAAGAGCTCGACCAGGCCGGGCACCTCGGTGTTGTGCCTGATCACCTGCACGAGTCCGGCCCGTGCATCGTCGAGGCCCTGCACGACGGGGTCGAGGCTGTCGTGCTCGTCGCGCTTGCGCAGCACGGCCGTGAAGAGCTCCTCCTTCGAGCCGAAGTAGTGCAGCAGTGCGGCGGGGGTGACGCCGACGACCTCGGCGATCTGCTTCAGGGAGGCGTTCTGGTACCCACGGCGCCCGATCACGTCGAGGGCGCTCTCGAGGATCTCCTCGCGCCGCGCCACGCCCTTCGCGTACGAACCTCGTCGTGCCATGTCACCGAGGGTAATCCTGAACAACGTTTGAAATCTAATACTGACCGACATATAGTTTTCGCAGGACACCGCTGTCGCCCGCGAAAGGAACGCTCATGACCGAGATCTCGGCATCCGACCTCACCCTCGAGGAGAAGGCATCGCTGACCAGCGGCGCGGACTTCTGGACCACCAAGGCCGTCGACCGGGTCGGCCTCCCGTCGATCATGATGACCGACGGCCCGCACGGCCTCCGCAAGCAGGCGGGCGGCACCGACCACCTCGGCCTCGCCTCCAGCGTCCCCGCGACCTGCTTCCCGCCCGCAGTCGGCATCGGCTCGTCGTGGGATCCCGAGCTCATCGAGCGCGTGGGCGCGGCGATCGGCGTTGAGGCCGCGATCGAGAACGTCGCCGTCGTGCTCGGCCCCGGCATCAACATCAAGCGCTCGCCCCTGTGCGGACGCAACTTCGAGTACTTCTCCGAGGACCCGATCGTGTCGGGCGTGCTCGGCGCAGCGTCCGTGCGCGGTGTGCAGTCGCAGGGCGTCGGCACCTCGCTCAAGCATTTCGCCGCCAACAATCAGGAGTTCGACCGGATGCGCGCCAGCTCCGACGTCGACCCTCGCCCGCTGCGCGAGATCTACCTGCGCGGCTTCGAGCGCGTCGTCAAGGACGCGTCGCCGTGGACCGTGATGTGCTCGTACAACAGGCTCAACGGCGTGTGGACCTCGGAGGACCCGTGGCTGCTCACCAGCGTGCTGCGAGACGAGTGGGGCTTCGACGGCCTGGTCGTGTCGGACTGGGGCGCCGTGAACGACCGGGTCGCCGGTGTCGCCGCCGGACTCGACCTGGAGATGCCCGCATCCGGTGGACGGACCGACGCGCAGCTCGTGGCCGCCGTGCGCGACGGACGGCTCGCGGAGTCCGTGCTCGACACCGCCGCCGACCGTGCGATCGACCTCGTGCGCAAGGCGGGGGAGCGCCCGGCCGTCTCCGGACCGCTCGACGTCGACGCGCACCACGCGCTCGCACGTGAGGCCGCAGGCCGCTCGATCGTGCTGCTGAAGAACGACGGCGCCCTGCTCCCGCTCGCGCCGACTCAGAGGGTCGCCGTGATCGGTGCGTTCGCCGCCGAGCCGCGCTTCCAGGGCGCCGGCTCGTCGCTCATCAACCCGACGCGAGTCGACGCCGCGCTCGACGCCCTGCGCGAGGTCGGCGGCGACGCCGTCTCCTACGCGCCGGGATTCGCGGTCGCGGGCGGTGCCGTCGCGGCATCCGGACGCTCCGCCGACGACCTCCGCGCAGAGGCCGTCGAGGTCGCCGCCGCAGCCGACGTCGCCGTCGTGTTCCTCGGCCTGCCGGCCGCGGAGGAGTCGGAGGGCTTCGACCGCGACCACATCGACCTGCCCGCCGCGCAGCTGGCCGTGCTGGATGCCGTGCTCGCCGCCAACGCCCGCACCGTCGTGGTGCTCTCGAACGGCGGCGTCGTGGCGCTGCCCTTCGCCGACCGCGTGCCCGCGATCGTGGAGAGCTGGCTGCTCGGTCAGGCCGGAGGCAGCGCCGTCGCCGACGTGCTGTACGGAGCGGTGAACCCGTCAGGCAAGCTCACCGAGACGGTCCCGGTGCGCCTGGAGGACAACCCCTCCTACGGCAACTTCCCCGGCGAGTTCGGCCACGTCCGCTACGGCGAGGGACTGCTCGTCGGATACCGCTGGTACGACGCGAAGGGGCTGGACGTGACGTACCCGTTCGGGCACGGTCTCTCGTACACGACGTTCGCCTACGGGGAGGCCTCGGTGTCGCTGAACGGCGCGGGCGACGTCGCCGTCTCCGTCGACGTGACCAACACGGGTGATCGCGACGGGCGTGAGGTCGTGCAGGTCTACGTCTCCCTCCCCGGCTCGATCGTGCAGCGCGCCCCGCGCGAGCTCAAAGCCTTCGCCTCCGTCGCGCTCGCCGCGGGGGAGACCCGCACGGTCGACCTCGTCGTGCGCCGCGAGGACCTCGCCTACTGGGACGTCCGCGTCGACCGCTACGTGGTCGAGGGCGGGGACTACGTCGTCGACGTCGCCGCGTCCAGCCGCGACATCCGCTCCTCGGAGATCGTCGCCGTGCAGGGCGACGACGTCGTGCTGCCGTTGACCATGAACTCGTCGATCGGCGACGTCGTGGCGCACCCGGTGGCGGGGCCGATCGTGATGGGCGCGCTCGGCGGGTTCATGGGCGAGCTGGCAAGCGCCGACGCCTCGGCCGTCTCGATGGTCCCCAACGACGAGGCCATGCAGAAGATGATGGCGTCGTTCCCGATCGGTCGCCTCATCGGATTCCCCGGCATCGACGTGACCTACGAGCAGGTCGAGCAGCTGCTCT
This sequence comes from Microbacterium sp., assembly GCA_017744855.1. Taxonomy (GTDB): domain Bacteria; phylum Actinomycetota; class Actinomycetes; order Actinomycetales; family Microbacteriaceae; genus Microbacterium. Next base: position 25,299 of record JAGIAK010000008.1, on the reverse strand, counting down.
CCGCCGCCAACGCCGGCTCCTGACCGTGCACCGACGCCCCCTTCCGCGCGCGGGAGGGGGCGTCGGCGTGTGCGCGGTGTGCCGTTCGTCGGACGGATGCGCCCCGATTCGTGACAGCCCGCGGGAACGGTTATGATTGCAGGGCGCATCCGCGCTCACGAGCCGGATGCCTGGAGTCGTCGCATAGTCAGGCCTAGTGCACCACCCTGCTAAGGTGGAGTCCTCGCAAGGGGACCGAGGGTTCAAATCCCTCCGACTCCGCAGACGAAGAAAGACCCTCACGAAGTGGGGGTCTTTCTTCGTCTTGACCGTGTTGCGGGATTTGGGAGGAGGCAGCGGAGCGACCGACGGCTCCCTCCGACTCCGCAGACGAAGAAAGACCCTCACGAAGTGGGGGTCTTTCTCGTATCGGAAGCTGTGTCGTCAGCCCGCGGCGAGCACCGACAGCACGTTGCCTGCCGGGTCGGTGAACCAGGCGATGTCCGGGCCACGACCGGGAGCGCCGTGCGCGATGCCCTTCGCATCGGTGCCGAAGTCGGGATCGGTGTAGATCTTGGTGACGACGCCGCGCGCGTTGAGGTCGTCGACCGCGGCTTCCACGTCGTCGACGGGGAAGTTGAGGATCGTGAAGCTCGCCGGCGTGTGGTTGGGCTTGGCGTACACGAGGATCGACCCGCCCTGCGGCAGCCGGATGTCGAGGAACCCCATCTCGTTGGTGGAGACGTCGAGCCCGAGGGTCTCGCCGTAGAACGTGCGGGCCGCGTCGATGTCGTCGACGCTGAACCCGCTGAAGGCGTGCGTGGTCTGGAAAGCGCTCATGGGTTCAGCATGCGCCGACCCCGGCGGCGTGTCCAGGCCCTCAGCCCACCCGGTTGATCAGCTCGCGGCCGTCGCGCAGCCGCGCGACGTTCTCGTCGATGAGCGCTCCCGCTCCGACCGGGCGGTTGCCGGCGACGTGCGGCGTGATCACGAGGTTCGGCGCGTCCCACAGCGGAGACTCGGGCGGCAGCGGCTCCGTCTTGGTCACGTCGACGGCCGCAGCGCGCAGCTGCCCCGACTCCAGTGCGTCGCGCAGGGCGTCCTCGTCGACGGTCGCCCCGCGACCGACGTTCACGAACACGGCGCCCTGCGGGAGCGCACCGAACACGGCGGCGTCGAACAGATCGGCCGTCTCGTCGGTCGCCGGCAGCACCGAGATCAGCACATCGGTGTCAGCCAGCACGGCGGAGGCATCCGTGTCGGCGTGGACCTCGAAGCCGGAGCGGATGCCGGCGGTGCGGGCGATGCCGCGCACGTCCGCTCCCAGCATCCGCAGCATCGGCGCGAGTCGGGAGGCGATCGAGCCGAAGCCCCAGATCGTGACCGTGCTGCCAGCGAGCGTGTAGAGGTCGTGCGTGGCCGGCGCGGCCTGCGCGCTGATGAAGTCCTCGTCCCAGCGGTGCGAGCGCTGTGCCTCGTGCAGACGGTCCAGCCGCCTGACCGCGCCGAGCACGAGCGTGAGCGCATGCTCGGCGACCGGCCCGTCGTGCAGCGAGCGCCCGGAGCAGATCCTCACGTCGTCTCCGAACCCGGCGGCCAGCACCACGTCGGCACCGGAGGCGAGCGCCTGCACGAGTCGCAGACGGGGGAGGGTGCGCGCGGCATCCTGCAGGTATCGCGGCGAGTTGTGCCAGGAGACGAGCACCTCGGCGTCACGGTGCTCCGAGGGGATCTCCGCATGCACGTCGTAGATCACGACCTCGGCGTCCGTGCTCAGCCGCAGCTCGATGGTGTTCGGGATCAGGATCTTCATGGCGCCTCCGGCACCACCGTACCGGCCGCCGCCCGGGAGCCGCCCCGGCGTCGGCGCGGGTCTCGGGTAGTCTCGCCGACATGGTCACCGCATCGACGCACACATCCCGGCGCGAGGCGTTCGGCTCGCGGAACGTGTTCATCCTCTCCGCGATCGGCTCGGCGGTGGGGCTGGGCAACATCTGGCGCTTCCCCTATGTGGCGTACGAGGGCGGAGGGGGCGCGTTCCTCATCCCGTACCTCTGCGCGCTGCTCACCGCCGGCATCCCGCTGCTGTTCTTCGACTACGCCATCGGCCACCGCTTCCGCGGGTCGGCGCCGCTCGCCTTCCGCCGCATGCACCGCCGCGCCGAGGTGCTGGGGTGGTGGCAGGTGCTCATCTGCGTCGTGATCGCGGTGTACTACGCGGTGATCATCGCGTGGGCGGCGATGTACACGTGGTTCTCGGCACAGCTGACCTGGGGACCAGGCAACGAGAACGACTTCTTCTTCAGCGACTTCCTCCGCTCGGCGGATGTGGCGAAGGTCGGCGTCTCGACGGAGTTCGTGCCGCAGGTCGGCATCCCGCTCGTCGTGGTGTGGCTCGTCGTGGTCGTCATCATGGCGCTCGGCGTGAAGCGCGGCATCGGCAGGGCGAACATGATCCTGATGCCGTTGCTGACCGTGATGTTCGCGATCCTCGTCGTGCAGTCGCTGTTCCTGCCCGGCGCCCTCGACGGCCTCAACGCCTTCTTCACCCCGGACTGGGCGGCGCTCGCCGACCCCGCAGTGTGGGCCTCGGCGTACGGGCACATCTTCTTCTCCCTGTCGGTGGCGTTCGGCATCATGGTGACGTACTCGTCGTACCTGAAGCGCAAGACCGACCTCACCGGCTCAGGCCTCGTCGTGGCGTTCGCGAACTCCGGCTTCGAGATCCTCGCCGGCATCGGCGTCTTCGCCGCGCTGGGCTTCATGGCGCAGGCACAGGGGACCGAGGTCTCGGGCGTCGCGTCGTCGGGTATCGGGCTGGCCTTCATCGCCTTCCCGACGATCGTCTCGCAGGCGACCGGCGGCTCGATCATCGGCGTGCTCTTCTTCGGTGCGCTCGTGTTCGCGGGTGTCACCTCGCTCATCTCGATCCTCGAGGTCATCGTCGCCGCCCTGCAGGACAAGCTCGGGTGGGGGCGCATCCGCACCACGCTCATCGTGTCGGTCCCGCTGGCCGTGATCTCGATGGCGCTGTTCTCGACGACGACCGCACTGTCTGTGCTCGACACCGCCGACGCATTCGTGAACGCCTTCGGAATCATGGCCGTGGCGCTGGTCGCGGTGATCGTCGTGGCGTGGGTGCTGCATCGACTGCCGGCCCTGAAGGACCACCTCAACCGCCGGTCGAGCTTCACCGTCGGACGCTTCTGGATGCTGCTGATCGGCGTGCTGGCCCCGCTGGTGCTCGGCTATCTGTTCGTCAGCGAGCTGGTGTCGAAGATCTCGTCTCCGTACGGGGACTATCCCGGGTGGTTCGTGGGCGTGTTCGGCTGGGGCATGGTGATCGCGCTCGTGCTCATCGCCGCACTGCTCGCTCTGCTTCCGTGGGGCGCGCGTTCGCACGCCAAGGCCGATCCCGACTACGACGAGTTCCTCGCCGCCGAGCACTACGATCCCGACGCGGAGACCGCCGCCGTCACGGCGCCGACCGCCGAGAGAGGAGCCGGAGCATGACCCCCACCGCCGTCGTCATGATGATCGTCGCCATGGTCACCGTGTGGGGCGGACTGATCGCCGCCGTCGTCAACCTTGCGAAGCACCCGGAGGTCGCCGACACCGAGCCGGAGTCGCCGCCCGTCGAGCTCTGACCCCGGGGTGCTCATCCGTTGCCGGTGAGTCCGAGCCAGACGGCGAGCGTGCCCCACGCGGCATTGCCGATCAGGGCGGCCACACCGGATCCGCCGATGTCGATGATCGAACGGGTGAATCGCTTGAGGCGCTGTGCAGAGTGCTGCGGATGGTCGAGCTCGTGCTGGAGGTCATCAGCGGCATCGGCGAGTCGCGTGGCGGTGTCGGGCTCGTCGACCCTGGTCGATAGTGCACTCGCCGCAGTGGCCAACGCCGTCAGGGCGTCGTACACGTCAGGGGCCACCATGACATGGATGCTGCCGCTGCCGAGGTTGGCGATGCCACCGGGGCTGCCGCTCATTATGATGCCTGAGTTGTTGATGACCACTGGTACTTCCTTTCCTGCGTCGTTGTAGATCTCGATATCCCGTTCACGCAAAACCGCGGCGAGCGTGATCATGCCCGCTGGCCGGAGCGACACGTAGGTTCTCTGCCCGCGACCGATGCCGCGCCTGCTCTGTCTGATGAGGCGGAGCTCGAGGAGCTCGTCGTACTCCGTCGTGGGCTGTGCTCCCAGCTCGGCGGACACCTCCTCGACGAGGACATCGTCGTGTCGGAGCCTGAGCCGGACGTCCCAGATGGCTGCGAGCACTCCAAGAGCGCTTTCCGAAGGTTGGGCGGGGGCGCGTCGCCCCTCCTCAGGTCGCGCGCGGAGCCGAGCGAAGCGATCTCGCGGTTCCGCGACATGCACGACGGTGGCGATGTCGACTTCGACATCGCTCCCGTCGACCATTCCCAGCCAGGTCTCCGTTCGCGCTTCCCCATGGAACACGAAGGTGCTCGTGACGGTGCACGCCTGGGCGAGCAGCGGGTGTGGAGACGTGACGAGAAGCGCGCCGGCACGGACGTGCTGGGCCGCGATCGGGACGATGCGGTAGAGAGGGAGGAAGAACGCAGCGGCGAGGAGGGCGACCACGACGAGCACGGCGATGACGATCTGTATCGCGGTGCGGAGGGCCGGTGCGGCAGTCGACCAACCCGCGACCGCGATTTCGGCTGCGACGAGCAGGATCGCCGCGCCCAGCGTACCGGCCATCAGGAGGCGCGGCTGTGCGATCGTGATTCCCTGTCGGGATCTCTCGTGTCTGGCCCAGGGATTGAAGTCGAGAACGGACGCCATGCGGTCCCTCCGATCGAGGAAGTTGTCGGCGCGCGGTCACGGCCGTTGGTGAGCACGCTATGCCCGCCTTCTGACACTCTCGACATGGCGGCAGTTCCTTGCGGTGTGCGACAGTCGTGCCTGAGCCCTACCGGATCGGGCACGGATGATCGGGCCGGCGCCGACACGGTGCGGCGACGATGGAGGAAAGAGAGGGCTGCATGATCGGAACGCTCAACGCACTCGTCGCGTCCGTTGAGAGCGATGCGAGCGCAGAGATCGACCTGGTCGCCTTCGCGCGTGCGCACGGCACGACCGAGTACCACCTGCGGCGGATGTTCTCGTCGCTGGCGGGCATGCCGCTGTCGGAGTACGTGCGCAGGCGGAGGATGACGCTCGCCGGCGCGGAGCTCGTCGCCGGGGCGCCGGACATCCTCGCGGTGGCCGTGCGGCACGGGTATGGGTCGACAGAGGCCCTCGGCCGGGCGTTCCGTGCGGTGCACGGTATCGGTCCGACCGAGGCGCGCCGATCGGGCGGCCCTCTTCGCACACAACCCATGCTCAGGTTCCGCCTGAGCGTCGAAGGGAGCACCTCCATGGACGTCACCATCCTCACCACCCCCGCCCTCACCCTCGTCGGTCACGCCGCCCGCGTCCCCCTGCAGCACGAGGGGGTGAACACGCGCATCCAGGAGCACATCGCGTCCATCCCGCCTGAGGAGCACGCGCGACTGAAGGCGATCTCGAACGCGGAGCCCAGTGGCATCCTGGCCGTGACCGCCGATGTCGAACCCGACGCGCCGGAGGGCACCGAACACACCTACCTGCACGGGGTGTCGATCTCCTCGACGAGCGACGTGCCAGCCGACCTCGACAGCATCCTCGTGGATGCCGGGGCCTGGGCGGTGTTCTCCGCCGACGGCCCCTTCCCGTCCACCCTGCAGTCTCTGTGGGCGGCGACGGCGACGGAGTGGTTCCCCTCCAACCCCTGGGTGCTGCGACCAGGCCCGTCGATCGTGCGCTACCGGGAGTTCACCGGCACCCACGCGGTGTGCGAGCTCTGGTTGGCCGTGGAGGCGGCTCCGGCCGGAAGCGTCGCCTGACCCGGGCGCAAGCCCCTGTGCGAACGTCCGCGCTGATCGCTACGCTTCCCCGGTGAGCACTGCCAAACAGGCCGCGAGGGCGGCGAAGGGATCCACGACGTTCCGCCGCGTCGCCCGCGCGGGCTTCGTGGTGCTCGGACTGGTCCATATCGTGATCGGCGCCATCGCGATCTCGGTCGCGGGAGGCGCGGGCGGGGACGCCGACCAGGACGGAGCGATGGCGCAGGTCCGCAGCACGCCGATCGGCGGGCTGCTGCTGTTGCTCATCGCGATCGGCCTCGGAGCGCTCGCCGCGTGGCAGGTCATCAGCGCCCTGCTCGTCGCCGATCCCGAAGAGACCAGGAAATGGGCGCGACGGCTCAAGGCGATCGGGATCACCCTCGCCTACCTCACCGTCGCGACGATGGCTCTCGTCTACGCGGTCGGCGGCAGCGCGGACTCCGAACGCACGTCGCAGACCCTCAGCGCGCGGGTGATGGCGGCGCCGGGCGGGGTCTTCCTGCTCGTGCTCATCGGAGCCGCGGTGGTCGCCGTCGGCGTCGGCTTCATCGTCGGGGGGCTGACCAGGGGATTCGAGAAGACGATCGACGTGCCCCGTGGACCGGCAGGCGCCGGGATCCGCGCGCTCGGAGTGGTCGGGTACCTCGCGAAGGGCGTCGCGGTCGGTGCCACGGGATCGCTGTTCCTCATCGCCGCTCTCACGCAGGACCCGCAGAAGGCGGCCGGCCTGGATGCCGCGCTGCACGGGATCGCTCAGCTTCCGTGGGGTCGAGCGATGCTCTGGGCGGTGGCGGCCGGGCTCATCGTCTACGGCGTCTTCTGCGTCGCCCGCGCCCGTTACGCCCGGATGTGACCCGGACGGTCAGGCGGTCGCCGGCTTCTCATTCCAGAAGAGCAGGAACACGCCGAGGGCGATCATCAGCCCGCCCCCGACCCCGCCCATGACCTCCAGCCGCCGCGGGGAGCGCCCGAACCAGTCGCGGGCCGCGCTCGCCAGCAGCACCCACACCGCGTCGCAGGTCACGCCGATCGACACGACGATCGCGCCGAGCACGAACAGCTGCAGGGGCACGGAGCCCGCGTGCAGGTCGACGAACTGGGGGAGGATCGCGAGGAAGAACGCGATCGACTTGGGGTTGCTGACGCCGACGACGAAGCCTTCGACGAGCAGTCGTACGCCAGAGCGCTGCGGCTGCGCGCCCGTGATCGCGCCGGCGGCATCCTTGCGGTGTCGGATGGCCTGGATACCGAGGAACACGAGATAGCCGGCACCGAGCACCTTGACGATCGTGAAGAGCACCACGGACTGCGCGATGATCGTGCCGACTCCCAGTGCGACTCCCACCACGAGCAGCAGCGAGCCGACGGCGGTGCCCAGGATGCTGAGGAAGCCGCCCGCCCGCCCGAGGGCCATCGCGCGGCCGATCGTGAAGAGCACGGTGGGGCCGGGGATGACGACCATCACGAACGCCGCGACGATGAAGGTCGCGAGGGTGTCGGCGCTGAACATGCTGCGATCCTATGGCGCGGCCCCGACACCGCGCAGCGGATGAGAAGCTAGAAGGATGAGCACTCCGAGCGATTCCGCGCCGATGACCGCCGAGGAGGTGCTCCGCATCCGTGCGGACTTCCCGATCCTCGCCGCCGAGGTCAACGGGCATCCGCTCGCGTACCTCGACTCCGGCGCGACCTCGCAGCGTCCGCTGGCGGTGCTCGACGCCGAGCGCGAGTTCGCGACGACCATGAACTCCGCCGTGCACCGCGGGGCGCACACGCTGGCGGCTGAGGCCACCGAGCTGTTCGAGGACGCGCGCTCGACGCTCGCCCGCTTCATCGGCGCCCGCGACGACGAGATCGTCTGGACCTCCAACGCCACCGAGGCGATCAACCTCGTGGCCTACTCCCTCTCCAACGCCTCGCTCGGACGAGGGGGAGAGGCCGCCGCGCGGCTGCGATTCGGCGAGGGCGACGAGATCGTCACCACCGAGATGGAGCACCACGCCAACCTCATCCCGTGGCAGGAGCTCGCCGCCCGCACCGGCGCGACCCTCCGCGTGATCCCGCTCGACGACGAGGGCGCACTCCGGCTCGACGTCGCCGCCGAGCTGATCGGCGAGCGCGCGAGGATCGTCGCGGTCACCCACGTCTCCAACGTGCTCGGCGTGATCAACCCCGTCGAGCAGCTGATCGCCCTCGCGCACGCTCACGGCGCCCTCGTGCTGCTCGACGCCTGCCAGTCGGCCCCGCACCTGCCGCTGGACGTGAAGGCCCTCGACGTCGACTTCGCCGTGCTCTCCGGCCACAAGATGCTCGGCCCCACCGGCATCGGCGCCCTCTACGGCCGCCGCGAGCTGCTCGAGATCATGCCGCCGTTCCTCACCGGCGGCTCCATGATCACCACCGTCACCACGACGGAGGCCGAATATCTGCCGCCCCCGCAGCGCTTCGAGGCCGGCACCCAGCGGGTCTCCCAGGCGATCGCGCTCGCCGCGGCGGTCGACTACCTCTCGGCCGTGGGGATGCCGCGGATCGCCGCGCACGAGGCCGCGCTCGGTCGCCGCCTGGTCGACGGGCTCGGCGCCATCGAGGGCGTGCGGGTGCTCGGCGGCGGCATCGACCTGCCCCGTGTCGGGCTCGCGAGCATCGACGTCGCAGGCATCCACTCGCACGACGTCGGCCAGTTCCTCGACGATCTCGGCATCGCCGTGCGCGTCGGCCACCACTGCGCCCAGCCGCTGCACCGCCGCCTCGGCGTCACCTCGTCGACAAGGGCGAGCACCTATCTCTACACGACGGATGCCGAGGTCGATGCGGTGATCGCCGGCACCGCCGCCGCCATCGAGTTCTTCCGGAGGGGCGCATGAGCGACCTGCAGAACCTGTATCAAGAACTGATCCTCGACCACTCGCGCACCCCGCACGGCTTCGGGCTGCGCGAGGAGATCACCGCCCAGTCGCACCAGCTCAACCCCACCTGCGGCGACGAGGTCACCCTGCAGGTGCATCGCGCCGCCGACGGCACCATCGAGGCCATCGCGTGGGAGGGGCACGGCTGCGCGATCTCGCAGGCCTCCGCCTCGCTGCTGTCCGAACTGGCCGAGGGGCTCACCGTGCCGGAACTGGAGGTACGTATCGCCTCCTTCCGCGAGGCGATGCGTTCGCGCGGCAAGATCGAGCCGGACGAGGAGCTGCTCGGTGACGCCGCGGCTCTCGGCGGGGTGTCGAAGTACGTGGCCAGGGTCAAGTGCGCCATGCTCGCCTGGGTCGCGGCGGAGGACGCTCTCGCCAAGGGCTGAGCGCACACGACCATGCAGCTCGCGCCCCTGCCCGCCGACCGCTTCGACGCATGGCGGTCTGCCGCGCGGGACCGCATCGCCGTCCGCAGCGACCGGTCGAGGCTGAGGATCGGCGCGGATGCCGAGGAGCACGCCGACCGGTTCCTGACCGAGCTGCTGCCCGAGGGGGCGGCGACACCGACCTCGCTCATCCTCGTCGTCGGCCACGACGGCCGCGAGCGGGGCACCGTGTGGCTGGGTGCGGCCGGAGACAAGGTGTTCATCGTCGATCTCGATCTCGACGACGGGGTGTCCGCGACGGCGCTTGGCGAGCTGTACGACCAGATCGTGCGCATAGCCCGCGACCGGGAGGCGTCGCGACTCAGCATCGCGCTGCATCCGGACGACCGCATCGGGCACGCCCTGATCGCGGGGCGCGGATTCACCCTGGCCTCGATCCAGATGATCCTCGAACCGCTGCCGGCCCGCGAGCTCGACCCGCGGATCGAGGTGAGCGCGATGTCCGCTGAGCGGTACCGCTCCTTCGCCGCGCACTCCGAGGCCGAGTTCGCCCTCGACCTCGCCGCCTCGGGGCGGTACACCGAGGAGGAGGCCGTCGCGGAGTCGCACCGTCAGATGCTGGCGGAGCTGCCGGACGGCGTCGACACCCCAGGGCAGTCGCTGCTGACGGCATCCGTCGACGGCGAGGAGGTGGGCATTCTGTGGGTGGGAGCCCGACTGCGCGACGGCAGCCCGCACGCGTTCGTGCTCGACATCGAGGTCGCGAAGGAGCATCGCCGTCAGGGCTACGGACGGGAGCTCATGCACGCCGCCGAGCGTGAGGCGCGAGCCATCGGCGCCGACTCGATCGGACTGCACGTGTTCGGGTTCAACACCGGTGCCGTCGACCTGTACGAGCAGCTCGGGTACCGCCGTGCGGAGGAGTCTTTCTTCCTCGATCTCTGAGATGTCGGTGCAGGGGAATAGCCGGGTGCTCCGGAGCTGTTGCGCCCATCATGACAACTCTCGGAATCATCGGTGCAGGACACATCGGATCGCAGATCGCGCGCGCCGCGATCGCGCAGGGCTACGAGGTCGTGATCGCGAACTCCCGGGGCCCGGAGACTCTCGCCGACCTCATCGCTGACCTCGGACCGCACGCCACCGCCGCCACCGCCGAGGAGGCGGGAGCCGCCGGTGACGTGGTGGTCGTGACCGTGCCGCTGCGTGCCATCGATCAGGTTCCGGTCGAGCCGCTCGCCGGCAAGATCGTGCTCGACACCAACAACTACTACTTCGAGCGCGACGGGCACATCGACGCCCTCGACCGCGGGGAGACGACGACGTCCGAGCTCCTCCAGCAGCATCTGCCGACGTCGAAGGTGGTCAAGGCGTTCAACCACATCGGCTCCGGGGACATCACCACCACGGGGACGCCGGCCGGCACCCCCGACCGTCGCGCGCTGGCGACCGCGGGCGACGATGCCGAGGCCGTCGAGTTCGTCACGCGCTTCTATGATCGCGCCGGGTTCGACACCGTGAACATCGGCCCGCTCAGCGAGTCCTGGCGCGTCGAGCGCGACCGCCCGGCCTACGTCGTGCGCCAGAACGCCGACGAGCTGCGCGCGAACCTCGCGATCGCGAACCGCCTGCCCTGATCGGCGCCCCTGACGGGAAGGGGGGGGGGCGGGCGCTGCAGCGTCCGCCCCTCCTGATCGCTTCCGCTGCCGGATGAGGCGGCCGCCCTGCCAGTTCGTCCGCCGAGCGGGAGGATGCGCTGTGCCGCTGCGATAGTGGGAGCGCGGCTCGACGGGCCGGGCACGGAGCACAGTTCTGTCGAGATCTTCTCCGCCCGCGAGCACGGGGAGAGAGGACCCGCATGACCAACGGAATCAGCAGGCGCGACGCACTCAGGGTGGGTGCGGGGGTCGTGCTCGGCGGCATGGCGGGTGGGCTTCTGTCTTCGGCGGCGCAGGCGGTGCCGCTTGAGGTCTCGCCCATGAACCCGCCGCGCAGTGCGACGCAGACGTTCGGAATGATCCGGTCCGGCGACGCGCGGCATCACTACGTCGCCGTGAAGCGGCGTGTGCAGCCCGAGACCCGCACCATCGCCAATCCGCTGGTGTCGGGAAACAGATGGACGACGTCGTTCCACGTGTTCCTCGTGGACTGGCAGGCACTGGACTCCACCGAGATCCTCGTGCCGGTGTCGATGGGGGCCCCTCAGGAGGTGGTGGACCGCGCGTACCTGTACGCCGACACGCTGAGCCTCATTCCGCGCGAACTCCGTCGACTGGTGAAGACCATCAATGTGATCCCCGGTGAGCACAACATCACGGGTGGTGGCGGCAACATCAACATCTTCACCGGGGCGAAGTACCCCCTGGCCAACTACCCGAACATGTTCGTGCACGAGGCGGCGCACACCTACAACAACGAGATGCGCAAGGATTCCGCTGCCCTCGCCCGATGGAGAGCGGCGGTCGACGCCGATCGGAGGGCCGGAGGCCCCTTGGGCGGATTCATCTCCGGGTACGCCGCCGAGCACCCCGACTCGGAAGACTTCGGGGAGAGTCTGAACGCGTGGATCGCGGTGCGGTTCCACCAGGACCGGTTGAACGCCGTCGACCCTCGGTACGCACCGTTCATCCGATCTCAGATCCCGAACCGGATCGCCTTCTTCCGCTCGCTCGACATGGATCTCAGGCCTCTGCAGATCTGACCGGGGGCCGCCGCCCGTATCTTGGGATACCAAAGTTGGGAATTTCTCTCGCCGAGTGAGAGAATCCTGGCATGACGGGGGCGATGGCTACCGGCGAACTCGAGTCGGCGAGGGTGACGCGCATCCTTCGCGACGACATCGTCCTCGGGCGGCGGGCGCCGGGATCGCGTCTCGTCGAGCGTGACATCGCGGCGGAGCTGAACGTCTCGCGGCTGCCGGTGCGCGAGGCCATCAGGGCCCTCGTCGGGGAAGGCATCGTCGTCTCCCGCCCGCGCACCTGGGCGACCGTGCGCGAGTTCACGCTCCGTGACATCCACGACTTCGGCGAGGTGCGCGAGGCCATCGAGACACTCATCTTCGTCTTCGCGGCGGAGCGACACGACGAGCGCGGTCTCGCACGGGTGCGCGGTGCCTACGAGCGCGAAGTCGCCGCCGCCGAGGCCGGAGACCACGACGCGGCACGAACCGCGGCGGCCGAGTTCCACGAGATCGTCGCCGAACTCGCAGGCAACGAGATGCTCACGGAGCTGATCGGCGTCTTCGTCACACGGCTGCGCTGGCTGTTCGGACAGCATGACGACCTGCCGGCGATGGCGGAGGAGCACCGTGTCATCCTCGAAGCGCTCGAGGCGAGGGACACGGAGACGCTGCGCCGCGTGATCCCGGTGCATCTCGCCGGCGGTCAGGAGATCGCGAAGCGGCGTCTGACCGCCGGCACCTACTCGATCTGAGGTTCCTCACGGGCTTGGGGAATAGACCGGGGAGGGGTATCGTTGTCACCGAACAGATACCCCTAGGGGGTATTCCGGCCCACGGGCCGCCGTCGAGAAGGAAGCAGGGATCATGACCACCACCACCTACGCCGTCACCGGGATGACCTGCGGGCACTGCGAGGGCTCCGTGCGCAGCGAGGTCGCGAAGCTCGACGGGGTGACCGGCATCCAGGTGTCGGCCGCCGACGGCAGCCTCGTCGTCACTTCCGATGCCGCCCTCGACGACGCCGCCGTGCTGGCCGCCGTCGACGAGGCGGGCTACAGCGCCGCGCGCGCCTGAGGCCGGCCGTGTCGGGCACAGCGGTCGCCTTCGACCTCGAGATCGGCGGGATGACCTGCGCCTCCTGCGCCTCGCGCATCGAGAAGCGGCTCAACCGGATCGAGGGAGTCTCGGCATCCGTCAACTACGCCACCGAGAAGGCGCACGTCGAGGCCGCCCCCGGCGTCGACGTCGACGATCTCATCTCCGAGGTCGTGCGCACCGGATACTCCGCGGCTCTTCCTCGCGAAGAGGAGCCGCTCGAGATCGATCCCGCGTACCGGCTGCTGCGCCTGCGGCTCGTCGTCGCCGCGATCCTGGCCGTGCCGGTGATCGCGCTGTCGATGGTCGAGCCGCTGCAGTTCCCCGGATGGCAGTGGGCGTCGCTCGTGCTCGCCACGCCGGTGGTCCTCTGGGCCGCCTGGCCTTTCCACCGCGCGGCGTGGCTCAACGCCAGGCATCGTGCGGTGACCATGGACACGCTGATCTCGGTCGGCGTCTCCGCCGCGTTCCTCTGGTCGCTGTATGCGCTGTTCTTCGGCACGGCGGGGATGTGGGGCATGACGCACCCGTTCCGCCTCACCATCGAGCGCGGTGACGGCCTCGGCAGCATCTACCTCGAGGTCGCGGCGGGAGTGACGCTGTTCCTCCTACTCGGGCGGTTCCTGGAGCAGCGCTCGAAGCGCCGCGCCGGTGCCGCCCTCAGGGCCCTCGGCGAGCTCGGCGCGAAGGACGTCGCGATCGTGCGCAACGGCGTCGAGGAGCGGATGCCGTTGCAGCGGCTGCTCGTCGGCGACACGTTCGTCGTGCGACCGGGGGAGAAGATCGCCGCAGACGGCGTGGTGCTCGACGGCTCGTCGGCCGTGGACGCGTCGATGCTGACCGGCGAGTCCGTGCCCGTCGAGGTCGGCGCCGGCGACGCCGTCACCGGCGCGACGGTCAACGTCGGCGGACGTCTGCTCCTCAGGGCCACGAGGGTGGGCGCGGACACGCAGCTCGCCCGCATGGCGAAGCTCGTCGAGGAGGCGCAGTCGGGCAAGGCCGAGGCGCAGCGCCTCGCCGACCGCTTGTCGTCGGTGTTCGTGCCGATCGTCTTCGGCATCGCTCTGGTCACGCTCGTGGTCTGGCTGCTCGCCGGGGGAGGGGCTGCCGCCGCCTTGACCGCGGCCGTCGCCGTGCTCATCATCGCCTGCCCCTGCGCCCTCGGACTCGCCACGCCCATGGCGCTGCTCGTCGGCACCGGCCGCGGCGCCCAGCTGGGTGTGCTCATCAAGGGCCCGGAGGTGCTGGAGTCCACCCGCCGCGTCGATACGATCGTGCTCGACAAGACCGGCACGGTGACGTCGGGGCGGATGACGCTCGTCGACATCATCCCCGCGGAGGGCGAGGACGAACTCGAGGTGCTGCGGCTGGCCGCCGCCCTGGAGGACGCGTCCGAGCATCCCATCGCGCAGGCCGTCGTGCGCGGCGCGACCGAGCGCATCGGGGAGCTCCCCGAGGTCAGCGGCTTCCAGAACGTGCAGGGTCGCGGCGTCTCCGGCGTCGTGGAGTCGCACGCGGTGATCGCCGGCCGGCCGTCGCTGCTCGCCGACTGGTCGCTGCGGCTGGACGACGATCTCGCAACGGCCTTCGCCAGGGCCGAGGACGAGGCGCGCACCGCCGTCGCCGTCGCCTGGGACGGCAGGGTGCGGGGTGTGCTCGTGGTCGATGACCGCATCAAGCCCACCAGCGCCGACGCCATCGCCGCGCTCCGCGGACTCGGCCTCACGCCGGTGCTCCTCACCGGCGACAACGAGACGGCCGCGGCGCAGGTAGCCCAGGCCGTCGGCATCGACCGGGTGCGCGCCGGTGTGCTGCCAGAGGGCAAGGTGGCCGAGATCACCGCGCTGCAGCAGCAGGGCGCCGTGGTCGCGATGGTCGGCGACGGCGTCAACGACGCTGCGGCGCTCGCGCAGTCCGACCTCGGCATCGCCATGGGCACGGGAACGGATGCCGCCATCGAAGCGTCCGACCTGACCCTCGTGCGGGGCGACCTGTGGGGCGCGGTGGACGCGATCCGGCTCGCGCGCCGCACGCTGGGAACCATCCGCGGCAACCTGTTCTGGGCGCTGGCGTACAACGTCGCGGCGATCCCCCTTGCAGCTCTCGGCCTTCTCAACCCGATGCTCGCCGGAGCCGCCATGGCGTTCTCCAGTGTGTTCGTGGTGCTCAACAGCCTCCGGCTGCGCAGGTTCCGCAGCGCCGCGCCCGGCATCGCCGACTAGTGACGGTGTCCAGCCGTGGCTATATTTGGGCTACGGAACGTCTGGACACGCGTGTACTGGGGAGCGATGTAGCGAGATGCGGGCTGTCGCTGTGGTGGTCGGAGGCCTGCTGCTGATCGGCGGCGCGGTGCTCGTGGTGTCCGCCGATCAGCAGCGCGTGCAGGCGCGCGACGCCGCCAGAGCGGCGGTCGAACAGGCGCAGCAGCTCCTCGACGAGCAGAAGCAGGCGAACCTCCGCCTCGCCGAGACGCTCACCGGGCTGCGCACCACGATCGACGAGCAGGAGAAGCAGCTCGCCGACACCACCGGGCTGCTGCCGTGATGCGGCGGTCGCTCGCCGTCGCGGCGGTCCTCGGGGCGCTGCTCGCCGCGGGCGTCGTCGACCGTGCGGAGGCGGTCGACTCCGAGCGGGCGAGCGCCCTCTCGGAGCTGCGCACGCTCACCACCTCCCTCGACACCGCCCAGGGCCGCGAAAGCCACCTGCACGGCACGATCGAGGCCGCGCAGAAGGAGACCGACGAGCGGTCAGCCGTGCTCGCGGTGCGACCGGCGTTCGTCGACGAGGTGGGGGCGCTCGCCGCGGCGCTGAGCGGGGCAGAGGGCAAGGTCGACACGTCGGCCGACAGGGCGGCCGCGGTGTCGGCGCAGCAGGCGGTGCTGGCCGAGCGCCGTGACCCCGCCGTGGTCGTCAACGCCACGGCCACCGTTCACGCGCTCACCGCGAAGATCACCGGCGACGTCGCCGCCTGGCAGGCCGCGCAGTTCTCCGGACCACGTGGGCCCGCCTGGTCGTCGAGCGGGCCAGACGGCTACGCACGGGTGCGGGCGGCGCTCGACCGCGTCGGGGGCGGCGGCGTCGGGCTCTACGAATCGGCGTCGTGCGCTGGCGGCAATGCGCCAGCGTGCGCGAACAGCAACGGCTACATCAAGTACCGAGCGGACATCGCCGGATGGAGCGCCGATCGGCTGAACTGGGCGATGGCGCACGAGCTCGCGCACATCTACCAGTTCCAGGTGTGGGGCGCGCTCACCTCGGCCGACGCGTACCAGTCGCTGTTCGGCGGCAACCCCGAGTTCCTCGCCAACTGCATGGCCGTGGTGCGCGGGTTCCCTGGATCGGTCGGCTGCAACGCCGATCAGCAGGCGTGGGCGTCTGGCATCTGGGTCGGCGCCGTGCGCTGACGCGAGCCGTCTCCAGGGACGAGCGCGAGGGTCGCGGGCTAGCGGCCGATCGGGGTCGTCGTGTCGATCGCCTCGCGTAGCGGCCGACGCATCGCGCGCCAGTACGAGGTGGGGGCGAGGCGGGTGAGCACGTCGATGAGTCGGGCCTCGCGGCCCACCATCACGCGCGGACGGCGCAGCTCCGTCGCCCGCACGATGCGCGCCGCGGCATCCGCGGGCTCGGTGTGGTACATCGCGGCCTGGGCCGTCGCCGCGCGCTGGGCGACGGCCGGGTCGATCGCGGCGGCGTAGCGTCCGTGCAGGATGATGCCCGTGCGCACGCCGGCCGGGTACACGGCGCCGACGGTCACCGAGGTGCCCTCGAGCTCGTGCCGCAGCGCCTCGGAGAACCCGCGCACGGCGAACTTGCTCAGCGAGTACGGGATGCGTCCGGCCGGGGCGGCGAGGGCGTACACGCTCGCCAGATGCGTGATGTGGGCCTGGGGCTCGGCGCGGAGCGCGGGGAGCAGCGCCTTCGTGATCGACACCGTGCCCCAGAGGTTGACGTCGACGAGCCAGCGCATCTCCTCCATGGTGAGCTGGTCGATGGTGCCGAGCATCGACGACCCCGCGCAGGTGATCAGCGCGTTGACGCGGGGGTGCGCTGCCGTGATCTCGGTCACTGCCGCGAGCACGGCCTCGTCGTCGCGGAGGTCGACGACGTGCGCGGTCACGGCATCCGTCGGCACACCGACGGATGCGATCTCGGCGACGATCGCGGCGAGGGCGTCGGCGTTGTGGTCGACGAGCGCGAGGTGCGCGCCCTTGGCGGCGAGCTGTCGCGCGATGTCCGCGCCCATGCCGCTCGCGGCGCCCGTGATCACGGTCGTCCGGCCGGCGAAACCGAGTCGCTTCATGCATCCTCCTCGTGGCGTGCTCCCGCCGTACGGCACGGCGTCGTGCCGGGGTGCGGGAGCGGCGATCGCGATCCATTCTCGCCGACCTGCGAGAGGGGCGATACCGGTACGCTCGTGGAAGGAGGTAGCGGTGGGACGAACTGCGGATGCCATCGCCGAGGGCGTTGCGATCGCGACGTCTGCCGCGCGCCTCGCCGTCAAGAACCACATCCTCGTCGGGACCATCGCCGAGGGCGGGGTGTTCGACACCGAGAAGTACATCGCCGACACCCGCGAAGCCTTGCGCGCGATGGCTGAGGAGTCGGAGGAGGCGGAGAAGACGCTCACCGCCCTGCGCAAGCGCGCACGCGGGCGGCACTCCGACCCCGTTGGCACGCACGACTACCGCGACCGCGACGTGCGCAACCTCCGTCGCCGCGCCAAGCAGTCGCACGGCGTCGCGACGAAGCTGCGCGAGATGATGGACGACCCCGAGCAGCTGGGGGTCATCGTCGAAGAGGCGCGCAAGGCCGCGTGGGCGGACGTGCGGCACAACCTCGACCGACGGCTCAAAGTCGAGAGCATGCGGCCCGATCAGGACCCCGACTACGACCGCATGCGCGAAGCGCGGATGCAGGCGCTGCGACTGGTCGATCTGCAGGCCCTCTCGTCGCAGCAAAGGGCACGGGCGAAGCGCTTGAAGAAGCAGGAGAAAGCCGCAGGGAAAGAGGCGGCGAAGGCGGCCTCCAAGGCCTCATCGAAGCGCTCCTGAGGCCTCGTTTCGCTTTCTGGGAAAGACTGTTGTAGGCTGTTCCACGGCCCGCTGAGCGGTGAAAAGCGGGCCTTGCGCCTCTAGCTCAATGGATAGAGCATCTGACTACGGATCAGAAGGTTGGGGGTTCGAGTCCCTCCAGGCGCACACTGTGTTGAGACAGTACAGAAACCCCCGTCGCGGAAGCGGCGGGGGTTTCTGCTGTGTCCAGCGGGGCCCTGCCGGTTGCGAGAGTCGAGCCGCGGGTGCATCCTGAGAGGCGGATTCCATGAACGACTCTTCCTTCTCCTCTCCGTCCTCCGGCGGCCGCGCTCTGGTGCTCGGCGGTGGCGGATCGACTGGCAACGCATGGCTGCTGGGCGTCGTCGGCGGACTCGCCGAGGCCGGCCTCGATGTGGCCGCGGCGGATCTCCTGATCGGCACCTCGGCCGGCGCCACCACGGCCGTGCAGCTCGCCGCGTCGTCGCCCGCCGCGCTGCTCGACGCGGTCCTCGCGCCGATGCCCCCGCGCGCGCGACCGGACGCCGGTGCTCCGGCATCCGACAGCCGCACTGCGGACCCGCGCGCGGGCGCGGGCGTGCGCTCGGTCGCGGACAACATGGCGCGCACGGCGGGCATCATCGCCGCCTCGTCTGACGCCGCCGACATGCGTCGCCGGATGGGAGCGGAGGCGTTCGACCTGGACGCCGACGGCTCCCAGGCGGCGCGCTGGCGGGCGACGGTCGCGTCGCGGCTGCCGACTCTCGACTGGCCCGAACGGCGGATGCTGATCCCCGCGGTCGACGCCGCGACCGGCGAGGCCGTCGTGTTCGACCGCGACAGCGGAGTCGACCTGGCGGATGCGGTCGCGGCGAGCTGCTCCAGCGGATTCGCGTACCGCATCGGGGATCGCCGCTTCATCGACGGCGGCTACCGGCGCAACGAGAACGCCGACCTGGCGTCCGGGTACGGACGGGTGCTCGTGCTCTCGCCGTTCGGCGGCCGCACACGGCATCCGCTCGCCTGGCGCATGCAGCTCGACGCGCAGGTCGAGGACCTCCGCGCGGCCGGCAGCGCGGTCGAGACCGTGAGACCGGGGGAGGAGTTCGACCGCATGATCGGCCCGCGCGCGATGGACCCGTCGCTGCGTCCAGATGCCGCGCGCATAGGCCGCGCGCAGGGGCTCGCTCTCGCGCCGCACCTCGCCGCGTTCTGGGCCTGACCCGCGACACGTTCCACTGACGACGCTTCGCGATCCGTCGCTCACGGCAGATCGGTGTGAACTGCGGCCCCGTTACAGGAGGCTCGTGATCGCGGGGTCGCGCTCGGCGACCCCGGCCGCGGTCGCGAGCATCACGCGGCGCATCGCGGCGACCGCGGCGGCCGGGGTCACGTCCGAGCGGTGCGCGAGGCTGATGGTGCGGGTCATCGACGGGTGCGAGAGCCGCGCCGACCGTAGCTCAGGGCGGTCGAGCAGCACCATCGCCGGAACCACGGCGACGCCCACTCCGCGCTCGACGAAGCGCAGCACGGCATCCATCTCCGCCCCTTCCAGCACCTGCGTGGGGGTGAGGTCGGCGGCCCGGAACGCGGCATCGGTCGTCGCGCGCAGTTCGTAGCTCTCGTCGAACGCGATGAGGGGGAGCGTCGCGAGCTGCTCCAGCTCGATCGCGGAGCCGTCGGAGAGCGGCGGCTCCGCGGCGGACGACACGACGACGAGCTCCTCGGTCAGCAGGGGCGTGCGGGTGAGGCTCACGCCCGACACGGCCTGCCCCGCCGACTCGGTGATGAGGGCGATGTCCACGGCCCCGACGGCGAGCTGTTCGACGAGCAGCCGCGATCCGCTCTCGGTGAGGTGCAGGTCGACGCCGGGGTGCGCGGCGTGGAAGGTGCTGATCGTCTCGGCGACGAGGCTGATGCACAGGGTCGGCGGAGCGCCGAGGCGCACGCGGCCGCGGCGCAGCCCCCGCAGCTCGCCCATCTCCTCGCGGATGGCGTCGGCCTCGGCCAGCATCCGTCGGGCGCGGGGGAGCAGGGTGTCGCCAGCCGCGGTGAGCGCGATGTGCCCGCGGGCGCGGTGGAACAGCTCGGCGCCGAGCTCGCGCTCCAGCGTGGAGATCTGCCGGCTCAGCGACGGCTGGGCGAGATGCAGGCTCTCGGAGGCCCGCGTGAAGTGGCCGAGACGCGCGACCTCCACGAAGCCGCGGAGCTGCTCCAGATTCATGCTGTCAGTGTATCGATACGAGTAGAACAATGCATTGGAGTTATCGGGCGGGCGTTCCTAGCGTGGAACGCATGAGTACCCGCGAACGTCAGATCTCCACCACCGTCCTCGTCATCGGCACGGGCGGCTCCGGGCTCCGTGCGGCGATCGAGGTCGCCGAGCACGGGGTCGACGTGCTCGCCGTCGGCAAACGCCCGCGGAACGACGCGCACACCTCCCTCGCCGCCGGCGGCATCAACGCGGCCCTCGGCACCATGGACGCCGACGACTCCTGGCAGCAGCACGCCGCCGACACCATCAAGGAGAGCTACCTGCTCGCCAACCCGCACACGGTCGAGATCGTCACGCAGGGCGCCGAGCGCGGCATCCGCGACCTCGAGCGCTGGGGCATGGACTTCGCGCGCGAGGACGACGGCCGCATCTCGCAGCGGTTCTTCGGGGCGCACACCTTCCGCCGCACGGCCTTCGCCGGCGACTACACAGGCCTGGAGATCCAGCGCACCCTCGTCGCCAGGGCCGAGCAGCTCGACGTGCCGATCCTCGACAACGTGTACATCACGCGCCTGCTCGTGCGCGACAACGTCGTCTTCGGCGCCTACGGCTTCGACCAGGCCGACGGCACGCGCTACCTCATCCATGCGGATGCCGTGATCCTCGCCGCGGGCGGCCACAACCGCATCTGGCGACGCACCTCCTCGCGTCGCGATGAGAACACCGGCGACTCCTTCCGCCTCGCGGTCGAGGCAGGCGGGCGGCTGCGCGACCCCGAGCTCGTGCAGTTCCACCCGTCCGGCATCCTGGAGCCTGAGAACGCGGCGGGCACCCTCATCTCCGAGGCGGCCCGCGGCGAGGGCGGCATCCTCACCAACGCGCTCGGCGAGCGGTTCATGGCGAAGTACGACCCCGAGCGCATGGAGCTCTCCACCCGCGACCGCGTCGCGCTCGCCGCGTACACCGAGATCGCCGAGGGCCGCGGCACCCCGAACGGCGGCGTCTGGCTCGACGTGTCGCACCTGCCGCGCGCGGTGATCATGGAGCGCCTGCCCCGCGTGTACCAGACGATGATGGAGCTGCAGATGCTCGACATCACGGCGCAGCCGATCGAGATCGCGCCGACCGCACACTACTCGATGGGCGGCGTGTGGGTGCGGCCGGACGACCACCAGACCGACGTCGACGGGCTCTACGCGATCGGCGAGGCGTCGAGCGGCCTGCACGGCGCCAACCGCCTCGGCGGCAACTCCCTCATCGAGCTGCTCGTCTACGGACGCATCGTCGGGCAGGCGGCGATGGCGCACGCGGCCGGCCTCGAGGCGCAGAACCGGTCGGCGGATGCCGTGGCGCAGGCGCGCGCGGAGATCGACGACCTCCTCAGCGCAGACGGCCGCGAGAACGT
Organism: Microbacterium sp.; assembly: GCA_017744855.1. Lineage (GTDB taxonomy): Bacteria > Actinomycetota > Actinomycetes > Actinomycetales > Microbacteriaceae > Microbacterium. The sequence goes on along the minus strand of JAGIAK010000008.1, from coordinate 3,711 downwards.
GCGCGCGCTGCAGCGGGCCATCCGCGACACGATGACCGCGTACGCCGGCGTCGTGCGATCGGAGGAGGGGCTGCGCACCGGCCTCGCCGAGCTCGATCTCATCGACGGACGCATGGAGGACGTCGGCATCCACCCCGACATCGCCGGGTTCCAGGACCTCGCGCACGCCTTCGACCTCAAGGCCTCGGCGCTGGCGGCGCGCGCCACTCTCGAGGCGGCGCTGGAACGCCGCGAGACGCGCGGATGCCACAACAGGAGCGACTTCCCCGATACCGACCCGACGCTGCAGGTGAACCTCGTGTGGAGCCCGCGCACCGGTGTCACGCGTGAGGCGATCCCGGAGATCCCCGAGGAGATCGCCGAGCTCATGCGCGAGGTCGACACCACGGGCAAGCTCGTCGAGTAGCCCGCCGGGGGGTCAGGAGTCGATCACGCCGATACCGACGGCCCGGTGGTCGGGCTCGGGATCGTCGCGATTCGGGGCCTTCGGCTCCTCCGACGGCTCCTTCTCGGTGCTCGGCTCCTCGAGCTCGTCGTCCGACGGGATCTCGTCGTTGTCGGCATCCTCCGGCGAGTCGGCCTGCTCGGGTGTCCGCGCGGTGTCCGGCTCGCCGCCGACCGTGAAGTCACCGGCATCCGTTCCCGACGACGGCGACGGCGTGGGGACGGCGGTCTCCGGGTTCTCCTCGCGTGCGGATTCTCCTGCGTTCATGGCGCCTCCTGTTCGTTGCCCCCACCCTGCCCTGGGCTCGGCGCGCGCCGAAGGGGGTTGACGCCGGCGGGCACGAGAGGGACGGTCAGTCGAGCTCGCGGGTCTCCATCGCGATGATCGTGCCGCCCTCGGAGGTGAAGAAGAGGATCGACGAGGGGATGCCGTCCTCGATCGCGACGACCGCGAAGCCGTCGCCCAGCTCCACGATCTCGAAGTCGAAGTCCTTCGCGTAGCGGTGGTAGGCGGCCGCACTCGACGCGACCCTGTCGGCACCCCGGATGATCCGGATGCCGTCGGCGCCCTGATCCTGACGGAACTCGACCTCGGGATGCAGCAGCGCGAGGAGCCCGGCGAGATCCCCTCCGCGCGCCGCGGCGAGGAAGGCGTCGACGACCCGTCGGCGCTGCTCCCTCGTCGCCGCCTGTTGAGGGTCGGAAGGAGCGGCGCCGCGCACCCGGTCGCGTGCCCTGCTCGCGAGCTTGCGGGCGGCGGGCACCGCCCGGTCGACGAGCGGCGCCACCTCCTCGAACGAGAGGCCGAACACGTCGTGCAGCACGTAGGCGAGGCGCTCGTCGGGGTTCAGCTGCTCCAGCACGAGCATCAGCGCGTACCCGACGCGGTCTGCGCTCTCCGCCCGTGTGATGGGATCGGCGTCGTCCGGAGCCCGCTCGACGTCCGGGAGGAGGTCGAGCGGGTTCTCCCTGCGGCGGGTGCGCGAGCGGAGCTGGTCGAGGCAGATCCTGCTCACGACCCTGGTCAGCCAGCCGCGCAGGTCGTCGGCCTCCGGCGCGGCCTTCGCGACGCGCAGCCAGGCCTCCTGCACGGCATCCTCGGCATCGGCGTGAGAGCCGAGCATCCGATAGGCCACGGCCATGAGATACCTCCGATGAGACTCGAACTCCTCGGCCAGCGGCGTCGACTGCATGCTCGGCACCCTATCGCTCAGTACGAGCCGGCGGGCTGGCGGATCGCGGCGTTCAGACGGTTCCAGACGTTGATCGCGCCGATCTCGAAGAGCAGGCCGGAGAGCTGCCGACGATCGAAGTGCATGGACAGCTCCTCCCACAGCTCGTCGGTGACGGGGTCGTGGTGGTCGGCGAGGCGGGTGAGTACCTCCGTGAGCTCCAGGGCGGCCCGCTCGGCCGCGGTGAAGTACGGAGCGTCCCGCCAGGCCGCGACGGCATGCACGCGCTCGGGCGCCGCTCCGTCGTCGACGACCTGTCGCGAGTGGTCGACGACGCACCAGCTGCAGCCGTTGATCTGGCTTGCCCGCAATGCCACGAGGTGCAGCAGCGGCTCCGGCACGCCGGACGCCTGAGCGGCGCGGTTCACGCCGCTCACGGCGTCGACGCCGCCCTCGAGCAGGAACGCGGGGTGCGGCATCCGGGCCTTGTGGGCGACGATGTCGTTCTGGGTGGTGGTGGGGGTGGTCATCTCGTTCTCCTTCGTCTGCGCAGCCGGTTTCGGACGGCTGTACAGAGGAGACGAACGGGAATCGGCGGATGTGACCGATCCGGGAGAAATTCTTCGGACGTAAGCTGGAGGGGTGACTGCGTACGTCTCGGCCTTCGACCTCTTCTCCATCGGAGTGGGACCCTCGAGCTCCCATACGGTCGGACCGATGCGGGCCGCTCTGGAGTTCTCGCAGCGACTCGTGTCGAGCGGCGACCTCGCCCGCGTCGCACGGGTCGGCTGCACGCTCTATGGCTCGCTCGGCGCCACCGGCATCGGGCACGGGACTCCGGATGCCGTCGTCGCCGGGCTCCGCGGGCTGGCTCCCGAGACGTGCGATCCGGCCGACGTGCGCTCGGCGTGGACGGACTTCCCCGAGGGGTCGCCGCTGCGGCTCGCGGGGGAGCACGACGTCGCGTTCGCCAAGGACGACATCGTGTTCGCCCCGCGTACGCGCCTGCCCGGTCACCCGAACGCGATGACGATCACCGCGTGGGATGCGGAGGGCGGGGTCGTCGCCGAGGAGACGTACTACTCGATCGGCGGCGGGTTCATCCGCCGTGACGGCGAGGAGGCGAAGCTCGCCACGGCCGCGCTGCCGTACTCGTACGCGGATGCCGCGTCGCTGCTCGCGCTGTGCGACGAGCACGGGCTCACGATCGCGGAACTCGCCCGCCTCAACGAGACGGCGATGCGCTCGGAGGAGGACGTCGCGGCGGGGCTCGACGCGATCTGGGACGCGATGTCAGGGTGCGTCGACGCCGGCCTGCACGCCGAGGGCGTGCTGCCGGGGATCCTCAAGGTCAAGCGTCGCGCCGGCACGATCCGCGCGCAGCTGGCCGACGTCGAGGCGGACGGACACCGCGAACTGCCCGGTGAGTGGCTCGGCGCCTTCGCGCTCGCCGTGAACGAGGAGAACGCCGCGGGCGGACGCGTCGTCACCGCGCCGACCAACGGCGCCGCCGGCATCCTCCCCGCCGTCGCCATGTACTGGTGGCGCTTCCTCGCCGATTCGGGGCTGGGAGCAGGCAACGCGGTGACCCCGTACGGCGAGCTGGTCGGCAGCGCGCTGCTCGGTTTCGGCGCAGAGGCCTCGCTGGTCGCTGTCGGCGCGATCGAAGATCCCGGTGCCGTGGCCGAGGCGAATCGCCGCCGCGGCATCCGCCGGTTCCTGCTCACCGCCACCGCGCTGGGATCGCTGTTCAAGGCCAACGCGTCGATCTCGGGCGCAGAGGGCGGATGCCAGGCCGAGGTCGGTTCGGCGTGCGCGATGGCGGCCGGCGGCCTCACCGCCGTCATGGGAGGAACCAACCGGCAGATCGAGAACGCCGCCGAGATCGCGATGGAGCACCACCTCGGGCTGACGTGCGACCCCATCGGCGGACTCGTGCAGATCCCCTGCATCGAGCGCAACGCGATCGCCGCATCCACGGCCGTGACGGCCGCCCGCCTCGCCCTGCGCGGCGACGGCGAGCACTACGTGTCGCTGGACGCCGTGGTCGAGACCATGCGCCAGACCGGTCTGGACATGTCGACGAAGTACAAGG
>JAGIAK010000089.1 GCA_017744855.1 Microbacterium sp. | reverse complement strand
GGAAGTGGTGGACCGGCGAGATCACCCGCCTCGCCAACGCGCAGGAGAAGGATGCGGCCGCGCTGATCGCACCGGCAAGCGTCGCCGCCCTGCAGCAGCTCGTCGACGCCGGGACGCTCACCGACAAGCTCGCCCGCCAGGTCCTCGAGGGGGTCATCGCGGGAGAGGGCACGCCGCAGGAGGTCGTCGACGCCCGCGGTCTCGCCGTGGTGTCGGATGACGGCGCGCTGATCGCCGCGATCGACGCCGCGTTCGCCGCGCAGCCCGATGTGCTCGAGAAGATCAAGGACGGCAAGGTCCAGGCTGCGGGCGCCGTGATCGGCGCCGTCATGAAGGCGATGAAGGGTCAGGCCGACGCCGCGCGCGTCCGCGAGCTGATCCTGGAGCGCGCCGCGCAGTGATCTGATCCGCGTCCCCGGGCCTCTGTCGGAGGTCCGGGGGACAATGGTTCTCATGGGACACGGAGACGGCAGAGGGCGCATTGTCTCCGCTGACGGCGCAGACGACACCGGCACCAGCATCCTCCACGTCGACATGGACGCGTTCTACGCCGGTGTCGAGGTGCTCGACGATCCGAGTCTGCGCGGGTTGCCGCTGATCATCGGCGCACCCGACGGCCGCTCCGTGGTGTCGAGCGCGTCCTACGAAGCCCGTCGCTATGGCGTCCGCGCGGCGATGCCGGTCTCGCAGGCGCTGCGACTGTGTCCGTCCGCGCGTATCGTGATGCCGCACTTCCACCGCTACCAGGAGGTGTCGCGGCAGGTGATGGCGATCTTCGAGTCCTTCACCCCGCTGGTGGAACCGCTGTCGGTCGATGAGGCGTTCCTCGACGTACGCGGAGTCCGCAGGCTGTGGGGGAGTCCTGGGCGTATCGCCGGGCTCGTCAGGGAGCGGGTGCGCGACGAGGTGGGCATCACCTGCAGCGTCGGCGTGGCGGCGACCAAGCACGTGGCGAAGATGGCGTCGACGATCGCCAAGCCCGACGGGATGCTCGTGGTCGCGGCGGCCGACACGCTCGACTTCCTCGGCCCGCGCCCCGTCCGGGCGATGTGGGGCGTCGGGCCGAAGGCCGCCGAATCGCTCGAGGCCCGCGGCATCCGTACGATCCGCGACATCCGCGAGTCGTCGACCGACATGCTCGATCGCGCCGTCGGCCCCGCGCTCGGCGCCCGCATCCTGCAGCTCGCGAACGGCGAGGACGCCAGGTCCGTGGAGACCGAACGACTCGAGAAGAGCATCGGCCACGAGGAGACGTTCGACATCGACATCGTCGACCGGGTCTTCCTGCGCGCCGAGCTGCTCCGGCTCGCCGATCGGGTCGGCGCCCGCCTGCGACGTGCCGAATGGGAGACCGGCACCGTCTCCATCAAGGTCCGATTCGACGACTTCCGCACTCTGACCCGTTCGATGACCCTCGGCGAGCCCACGGCGGTCGGCCAGCGCATCGGCGAGGCCGCCCAGTCGCTGTTCGAGCAGATCGAGCGGAGGGATCCCGTTCGTCTGGTCGGCGTGCGCGCCGAGAAGCTGCGGCCGGCCGGTGGCGGGGCTCTGGGGCTCTGGGACGACGACGAGGACTGGCGACGCGTCGAAGGGGCGGTCGACGACGCGGTCGCCCGGTTCGGGACGGCGACCATCACCCGCGCACGGCACCTCGGACGCGGTGACGGCAGGGGCGCCGTGCAGCATCCGAAGGCTCACGGACTGGATTGAGCGTGCTCCGCCGGTGATCGTCGGCTAGCGTGGTCTCATGCCGAACATCGCACTGGAACTCGGAAAGCAGGCCGCCTCGTTCGGGGTGAAGAGCGCCTACGGCGAACCGCAGGATGTCGACGGTGTGAGCATCACGCCGGTCGCACTCACCGTCACTGGCTTCGCCGGAGGCGGGGCCGAGGCGGGCGAGGGCGGCACCGGGGGTGGCATCGCGATCCCGCTCGGCGTGTACGTGCGCCGCGAGGAGGGGCTCCGGTTCGAGCCGAACATCGTCACGCTGCTCACCGTCGCCGTGCCTTTCGTCTGGGTGACCGGTCGCGCCCTCACCCGCATCATCCGTGCCCTCAAGAAGTGACGATCCGGTCGCTGCGGCCCTCGGGCACGCGGCGGCTCTGATCGTCGCTGACGTCCGCACGCTCGCCGCGGCCAACCCCGTCGTGCTCATCGACGGTCGGAGCGGTGCAGGAAAGACCTCCCTCGCAAGACGCGTCGCCGATGCCTGGCCGCTGCGAGGCCGAGTGCAGGTGGTCGCCCTCGATTCGATCTATCCGGGGTGGGACGGGTTGGATGCCGGTGCGGAGCGCGCGCTCGACTGGATCCTCCGCCCGCACGGACGCGGATTCCTCGGCACCTGGCGACGCTGGGACTGGGAGCGCGGCGTCGAGGCCGAGAGCCACGCGGTGGACCCCGCCCTCGGCGTGGTCGTGGAGGGGAGCGGCATCCTCACGCCGGCCACCGCCGCGATCGCCGACATCCGGATCTGGCTCGACGCACCGGAGGCGGTGCGCAAGTCCCGCGCGCTGACCAGGGACGGAGACGCGTACCGACCGCACTGGGACCGCTGGGCCGCCCAGGAGCGACGTCACATCGAGCGCGACGATCCGCGCTCCCTCGCGACGCGCGTGATCGAGATCCCGTGAGTCCCGTGGCTCAGTCGAGGTCGAGGTCGTCGGCCGCCTGCACCATGGTCTCCAGCCGGTAGCCCAGCCAGTCGTACACGCGTGCGCGCGGATCGTCGTCGCGCTCGTCGCCGTCGTCGACGATTCCGAGCCTCGTGGCGACGACCAGGCGCAGCGCGGTGAGCGTGCGCAGCCAGGCGTCCACGTCGGCCTCGTCGATCTCGATGAGGCGCTCGGTGAAGACCTCCTCGTCGCTCATCCCCTCCGCCGCATCCCGCAGCGGGGTGATCGTGGCTTCGACGACTGCGGCATCCGCCGCGCGCCGGGAGAGGAGGTCGCCACGGGTCGCCGATCGGAACTGCGCGGAGGCGTCGTCGTCGTCCGGATAGGCGCGGGGAGCGAGGCGGTCGACCGCAGGATCGCCGTTGTCGCCGCCGTCGTGGACCAGCTCGCGGAAGTCGGCGAGCAGATGGGCGAGCTGCACCGCCTCGACGGGCGCGATCACCACGGGCACGCGCCGGCCGGTCACTGGGCGACCCTCCGCACGGTCGCCCAGAGGCCATAGTCGTGCATCGCCTGGGCGTGCACCTCCATGGTCTCGCGCGGGCCGGTCGCGACGATCGCGTGACCGTCGTGGTGCACGGCGAGCATGAGCTGCGTCGCGCGATCCTGCGAATAGCCGAAGTAGGTGCGGAACACGCGGACCACGTACGACATGAGGTTCACCGGGTCGTTCCACACGACCACCTCCCACGGCACCATGGGGGCCGCTGACAGCTCGATCAGCTCCTCGACGTCGGGAACGGCGGCGGGGGAGCTCACGCCCACCCCATCTCGTGCAGCTTCTCGTCGTCGATGCCGTAGAAGTGCGCGATCTCGTGGACGAGCGTGGTGTGGATCTCATCGCGCAGCTCGTCTTCGTCCTCGCACTCGGCGAGGTGCGGCTCCCGGTACACGATGATCCGGTCGGGGAGATCGCCCATGCCGTACTGGCCGCGCTCCGTGAGCGCCAACCCGTCGTAGAGGCCGAGCAGATCGAGGCTGCCGTCCTCCGGACGGTCCTCCACCACGAAGACGACGTTGTCCAGACCGTCCACCATGTCGTCGGGCAGGCGGTCGAGCTCGTCGATCACGAGCTGCTCGAAGGCGTCGGCATCCATCTCCATCATCGGCTCCAGCCTATTGCTCGGCGTACCGCGGCGCTCGCGTGTGAGAACTCTCATGAAAGGGCGGGGGATCTCGGAGGTGCGGGAAATGTGCCGGCGGGAGGCTCGGAGCATGGTCATCCTCGAACGGCGCATCGAGCGCTCACCGCACTCCGCCCGCAGCGGCCGGTTCGGTGCCGTGCGCCGTATCCTCGCCCGGAGACCTGCGCTCTGGGGCGGCCTCGCCGTCGCCGCGGTGTCGTACATCGGTGCGGGAGTCCCGTCGTACTGGGGCGACGAGGCGGCGAGCGTGCTGTCCGCGCAGCGGTCGTGGCCCAGCTTGCTGTCGGAGCTGTCGACCGTCGATGCCGTGCACGGCGTGTACTACGCGCTGCTGCACCTGTGGATCGACGTCTTCGGGAGCAGCGAGTGGTCGACCCGTGCGCTCAGCACGATCGGGATCGGGTTCCTCGCCGCCGGAGTCGTCGTGCTCGGGCGTCGGTGGTTCGACCTCCGTACCGGGGTGCTCGCCGGTGCGCTGATCGCGATCATCCCGAGAGCCGGGGTGCTCGCCGTCGAGGCCCGCGGATACGCGCTGGCCGCTGCCGCAGCCGTGTGGACGACGGTGCTCCTCGTGACTCTCGCCCGCAGCGGCGCCCGACGTCGCGCCTGGATCGTGTACGGCATCGCGGTCGCCGTGTCGGGCACCTTCTTCCTCTATCTGCTGCTGATGCCGCTCGTACACCTCTCGTACCTCCTCACGGCGCCCGACCTCGAGCGCCGCAGAGAGAGCCTGCGCCGATGGGTGGTCAGCATGCTGGTCGCTGGGGTGCTCGCGGTTCCGATCGCCATCGCCGCCGAACTGCAGAAGCAGCAGATCGCGTTCCTCGCGCACCGCAGCTACATGACCCCGGCAGGGCTGTTCGTCAGCCCCTGGTTCGGCCACCTCCCGGTCGCGCTCGTGCTCTGGGCGGTGCTGCTCGCAGGCATCCTGGCCGTCGCGTTGCTGCGCCGACGAGATCGCGAATCGGCCCCCGCGTTCTGGGCGCTGCTCGTCTGGCTCGTCGCGCCCGCGGTCATCCTGGCGACCATCGACGTCGCCGTCTCGCCGACATACAACCCGCGCTATCTGTCGTTCTGCCTCGGCGCCGTCGCGATGTTCCTCGCCGCTGGTGTGTTCGCCATCCTCGATGCGGCCCGTGCTGTGGGTGGGCCGCGGGGTGTCGCCATGGTGCTGGTCGTGCTGATCGGTCTCGGCGCCGCGACCGCCGTGCCCGAGTTCGTGCGCGAGCGCGGTCCGTTCGCGAAGGACGGCGGCGCCGACGGACGTGCGGCGGCGGAGATCCTCGCGACACAGGCCCGCCCGGGCGAGACCGTGCTGTTCGGAACGCAGACCAGGCCCTCCAGGGCCCCGCGGCTGGTGTATCGCCTCTATCCCGAGGCCTTCACCGGCCTTCGTGATCCTCAGCTCGTGCAGGCCGCCGAGGACACCGACGGCCTGTGGGATCGTCTCGTTTCCGTCGCGCAGGTGGCTCCGGAGCTCGGCGACGGCACCGTGTGGTTGCTCGAGTCGGGCGACGCGGGCACTGCGAACGCGGATCGAGCCGCGTTGGAGGCCGCCGGCTTCACCCAGGTGGCACGTATCGACGTGCACCGCACCGTCATCTACGAGTTCCAGAGGGGGACGCACTCATGAGCGAACGAGCCGTCGTGGTTCTGCCCACGTACAACGAGATCGAATCGCTGCCGGAGGTGGTCGCACGGCTTCGTGCGACGGCGCCGGACGTCGACATCCTGATCGTCGACGACAACTCTCCCGACGGCACAGGAGATCTCGCCGATCTCCTCGCGTCCAGGATGCCGGAGGTGCACGTCCTGCACCGTACAGTGAAGGACGGCCTCGGTCGGGCGTACATCGCCGGCTTCGTCGAGGCGCTCGCGCGGGGGTACGACGTCGTCGTACAGTCGGACGCCGACGGGTCGCACCGTCCGGAGGATCTTCCGTCGCTGTTGCGCGCGCTGTCTGGTGCCGACGTCGTGGTGGGCTCCCGATGGATCGTCGGCGGTGCCGTCGGGGAGTGGTCGACTGGCCGCTACCTCCTCTCGCGGGCGGGCAGCACCTACGCGGGACTCATGCTGCGGCTGCCGCAGAAGGACATCACCGGAGGGTACCGGGTGTTCCGGGCCGGCGCGCTGCGCGCGCTCGGGTTCGAGGAGGTCCGCAGCGCCGGCTACTGCTTCCAGATCGAGATGCTGGATCGCGCCGTCCAGAGCGGGTGCCGAGTGGTGGAGTCCCCGATCACCTTCGACGACCGCCTGCACGGAGAGTCGAAGATGTCGGGGCGCATCGTCGTCGAGGCGCTTCTTCAGGTGACCCGGTGGGGTCTGCAACGCCGTTTCGGCCGCGCACGTCAGCTCGCTCCGCTCCGAGAGGAGGCCGCCCGTGTCTGACACGGTGACCGTCTCCGGCGCGACGCGCATCGGCGAGCTGATCGGACAGCTCGTCAAGTTCGCCGCGGTGGGCGGCGTGGGGTTCGTGGTGGACATCGCAGTGTTCAATCTGATGCTGCTGCACCCCGCGCCGCTCGCGGCCTGGCCGATGATCGCGAAGACGGCGTCGACCGCCCTGGCGATCGCCGTCAACTGGATCGGCAACCGCATGTGGACCTTCCGCGACCGTCGGCGCACGGATACGGCGAGGGAGGCGGTGGAGTTCCTCGTCGCGAGCCTGATCGGCAGCGGCGTCTCACTGCTCTGCCTCGCGGTCTCGCACTACGTGCTCGGGCTGACGAGCACCTTCGACGACAATGTCTCCGCGAACGTGATCGGGCTTCTGCTCGGCTCCGCCGTCCGGTTCGCCGCTTACCGCTGGTGGGTGTTCGGCGACCGATCCTCGACCGCCGTAAGGGGATCCGACGCCGTGACGGGGAGGTCGACGAGCACCGAGGCGCCGACTCCCGGCTCGTTCTCGATGCGGGCGGCGCCGCCGGCGCGCTCGGCGAGCCTCGCGACGATCGCGAGGCCGAGCCCGCCTCCTGAATAGGACGACGTGCCCCGGGTGAAACGCTCGAACGCACGGTCGGCGACCTCAGGAGCGAACCCTCCCGCGTCGTCCCTGACGGTCAACGTCGCGGTCTCCGCACGCTGGGACAGCGTCACGAGGATCTCGACGTCTCCATCCGTGGCAGACAGCGCGTTCTCGATCAGGTTGTCCAGGATGCGCCCGAGGTCGTCGGCGCTGATCCACACGAACCGCTCGGGTGTGGTCGCGTCGACCCGGTAGTCGAGGTCGACGGTCCGATCACCCTGGGCCTCGACCGCGCGCAGCCGGGCACGGTCGACGGCGTCGGTGACCACCGCCGCGGCATCCGCGAGGGTGGTGGCCCCCAGCTCCCGGGCGGCGTCGATCCTGGAGAGTTGGAGGAGCGAATCCGCGATCCGGGAGAGCCGCGCCAGGGTGCGCCGCGCATCGTCGACGACGGCAGCATCGGTCGCCGCATCCGACCCGTCGATGAGTTCCAGCTGGGCCCGCAGGACCGCCAGCGGGTTGCGCATCTCATGACTGGCGTCCGAGACCATCTGGCGCTCCCGATCGGACGCGGCGCGCATGCGCTCGAGCAGATCGTTGAGAGTGCGGGAGAGGGCGCCCAGCTCGTCGCGCGCCGGCCCCGTCGGCAGGAGTTCTCCCCGGTTCGCCACCGCGAGGGACTCCGCGCTGCGACGCATGCGCTCCACCGGACGGAGTGCGGCTCCGGCGACGATCCACGACCCTGCGGTGAACACCACGGCGGAGACGACGAGCACGGCGATCAGAAGATGGGTCACGTCGTCGATGACCTCCTCCGCGATGTCCTGGTCGCGCGTCGCGATCACGTACCAGGTCCCCGCGTCCGTCGTCACCGGATCCACGTAGACGTAGAACGTCTCGTGCGCGCTGCTCACGCTGTGCAGCCGAGGCCCCTGGGCGATGATCTCGGCGAGGCGGTCGTGCAGACCCTCGGGGAGCGTGTTGATGCGCACGGTGCCGTCGGGGTCGAGCACGGCGACGTGCTGCTTCGGCCCGGGTGGCTCGAACTTCTCTGCAGGAACGCCCTCGATGACGCCGCGATACACCTCGGTGATGCCGTGCAGCACGGCCCGTTCCTTCTCGGCGACCACCGAACTGAGCTGGGCGAACACGATCACCGCGGTGAGCCCGAGCAGAAGGATGGCGACCAGAGTCGATCCGATCGTGATGCGCGCCCGCAGCGTCAACCGGGAGAACATCAGCCCGCGTGCTCCGGTTCGAGCGGGTCGAGACGGAATCCGACCCCGCGCTCTGTGACGATCTGCACCCGCGATCCCGCGTCGGCGAGCTTGCGGCGAAGATAGCGGACGTACTGGTCGACGATGTTCGATTGGAAGTGCTCGGAGCCCCAGACCTCGCCGAGGAGTTCGCCGCGCTCGACCGTCTCACCGACTCGCTGAGCGAGCACGCGGAGGAGGTCGAATTCACGGCGGCTGAGGGTGATGTCGCGTCCGTCGATGCTGAGCACACCGCGGTCGACCTGCAGCACGAGATCGCCTGCTTCCACCCTGAGCAGTGCGTGCCCCTCCCGACGGGACAGCGCGCGCAGCCGTGCGAAGAGTTCGGCGAAGTCGAACGGCTTGATGAGGTAGTCGTCGGCGCCGGAATCGAGTCCGTGCACGCGATCCTCGATCGAGTCCCTTGCGGTGAGGAGCAGTACGCCGATCCGATCGCCGCTCTGCTTCAACCGCCGACTCAGTTCGAAGCCGGTCATCCCCGGCATGGTGACGTCGACGACGGCGAGATCGAACCTGCTCCGCGATGCGAGCGTGAGCGCGGCGATCCCGTCGGTCGCGGTCTCGGTCTCATAGCCCTCACGCGACAGATGCCGCGCGATGAGATCGGCGAGCTGCGGCTCGTCGTCGACCACGAGTACCCGGGTAGCCACAGCGCGAGTCTAGGTCACGTCCCTATGGCGCGGGCTCAGCGGAAGTCGAGCGCAGAGGAGATCACGATCAGTGCAGCAGGAGAAGCAGTCCTGCGACGCCGATGAACAACGCACCGAACACCGTGTTGAGTGTGCGCTGGCCCCGAGGGGAGGCGGTGAGGCGGCGGAACGGGCGCGCCGCCGCGGCGAAGAAGAACCACATCACCAGCACGTCGACGACCATGACGGTGAGGATTAGCGTCAGATACTGCGGCAGCTGCGGCTGGTCGAGACGGATGAACTGCGGGATGAACGCGAGGAAGAAGACGATCGCCTTCGGGTTGAGCAGGTTGACCCAGAACCCTCTTCGGATCATCGACCAGTGGCTCTCGCGCGAGGAGGCAGGTTCGTCGTCGTCGTCGTCGGAGACGGCCGGCTTGGCGAGGATCAGTCGGATCCCGAGGAACACGAGGTATGCGGCACCCGCATAGCGGATGACGTTGAACAGGATCTCCGACCTGGACACGATGAGTCCGACGCCCGCGGCCACGATGACGACGTGCACGATGAGGGCGAGCTGCTGACCGACGATGCCCCAGATGGATCGTCGCCAGCCCTGGCTCAGGGAGTTCGACATCGTGTTGATGGCGCCGGCGCCCGGCGTGAAGCTGATCACGACGCACGCCGTGAGGAGGGAGAACCAGACGGCGAGCGACACGTCGCCAGTCTAGGGCGTGCCCGCCGGGGCACGATGACGGCTCCGGCGGGCATGAGGGGCATCAGCGGGCGGCTGTCACAGACTCCGGGCTGAGGTCGAGCCGCCGCAGCAGCTGCGCGTTGAGCGCCACGACGATCGTCGACAGCGACATCAGGATCGCTCCGACGGACATCGGCAGCACGAAGCCGATCGGAGCCAGAATGCCGGCGGCGAGCGGCACCGAGATCAGGTTGTACCCGGCGGCCCACCACAGGTTCTGCGTCATCTTCCGGTAGCTCGCCCTGGACAGCTCGATGACGGAGACGACGGTGCGGGGATCGTCGGCCGCGAGGATGACCCCGGCCGATGCGATCGCCACGTCGGTGCCTGCGCCGATCGCGAGACCGACGTCGGCCTGTGCGAGGGCAGGGGCGTCGTTGACGCCGTCCCCGACCATCGCCACGCGGCGGCCCTCGGTCTGCAGAGCTCGCACCGTGGATGCCTTGTCCTCGGGGCGCACGCCCGCGAAGACACGCTCGATGCCGAGCTCCGAGGCGACGTGCTCCGCGACGGCCTGAGCGTCGCCGGTGATCATGACCACGTCCACACCACGGGCGCGGAGGGCGCGGACCGCCTGCATCGACTCCGGACGGACCTCGTCGGCCAGTCGCAGGGCGGCCGCCACACGTCCATCGACGAGCACGTGCAGGATGATCGCGCCCTCGGTGCGCCAGACGTCGGCGATCGGGAGCTCTGCGGCGCCTGCCTCCTCGAGGAGGTGGGGGCCGCCGACGCGCACGTCGTGGTCGGCGACACGCGCAGACACGCCGACGGCCGGTGACGAGGTGAAGTCGGATGCCACCGGCACCTCCAGACCGCGCTGTTGGGCCGCGGCGACGATCGCCCTGGCCAACGGGTGCTCGGAGTCGCGTTCGGCGGCCGCCGCCAGGGCGAGCACGTCGTCGTCCGTGAACGGGGAGACCGGCTCGACGCCGGTGACGGCGGGCGCCCCCTTCGTGAGCGTGCCGGTCTTGTCGAAGAGCACGGTGTCGACGGTGCGCATCGTCTCGAGGGCCAGCCTGTCCTTCACGAGCACGCCGCTGCGCGCTGCGCGCTCCGTCGCGATGGACACCACGAGCGGGATCGCCAGCCCGAGGGCGTGCGGGCAGGCGATGACGAGCACGGTGACCGTGCGGATGACGCCCTCATCGGGCATCCCCACCAGCGACCAGACGAGGGCGGTGATCGCGGCGGCGCCGAGCGCGAACCAGAAGAGCCAGGCGGCTGCTCGGTCGGCGATGCGCTGGGCCCGCGACGACGATGCCTGGGCATCCGCGACCAGCTTGCGGATGCCGGCGAGCGCCGTGTCGTCGCCCACGGCGGTGATCTCGACGCGGAGACCGGAGTCGGTTGCGACCGTTCCTGCGACGACCTGGTCGCCCTCGCGGCGACGGATCGTCTGCGACTCGCCCGTGATCATGGACTCGTCGATGCTCGCCGACCCCTGCACGATTCGTCCGTCTGCCGGGAGTCGTCCGCCAGGGCGGACCACGACGACGTCCGCGACGCGGAGATCTGCGGGAGCGACCGTGACCACGTCGTCGCCCTCGACCCGTTCCGCCTCATCGGGAAGGAGCGCCGCCAGAGAGTCGAGAGCCGAGGTCGTCTGCGCGAGTGAGCGCATCTCGAGCCAGTGGCCGAGGAGCATGATGACGATCAGCAGCGCCAGCTCCCACCAGAACTCGAGCTCGTGGTGGAGAAGCCCGAGACTCGCGCCCAGAGAGGCGACGAACGCCACGGTGATGGCGAGGCCGATCAGCAGCATCATGCCGGGCTTGCGGCTGCGCAGTTCTGACACGGCGCCGGTCAGGAAGGGTGCGCCACCCCAGACGTACATCACGGCGCCGAGCACGGGGGCGATCCATCGCGCCCATCCGGGTACCTCGTAGCCCAGCAGCATCGCGAACATCGGCGAGGCGGCGACGACCGGCACAGCCACGACGAGCATGATCCAGAACAGTCTGCGGAAGTGTGCCGTGTGGTCGCCGTGACCTGCGTGGCCACCGTGACCTGCGTGGTCACCGTGGCTTGCGTGGGCCGTGTGATCTGCGTGGGCCGTGTGATCTGCGTGGACCGTGTGGGCCGCGTGATCGCCGGCTTCGCTGCCGTGGTCAGCGTGGGCGGAGTGGGTGGCGTGGGCAACGTGACCCGTGTGGTCGGAGTGGGCCGCGTGGTCGGTGTGGGCGGAGTGTCCGACGTCGGCAGGGGAGTGGTTGGCCCCGTGATCCGACGCCTCCATCGCCGTCCGTCCGCGCGACGTCGTTGCGGAGTGACCCTCGTGCGACTCGTGGTGATTCGTCATGGTGACGTCCCTTCATGGATGCACTTGACGTCAACCGTATACCCCACTGGGGTATTCCCGCACATGTCTGAGAAACAGAGAAGGTCCGAACCGCAATCGGTTCGGACCTTCTCTGATACTGGGGTGAGTAACGGGGCTTGAACCCGCGACCTCCTGGACCACAACCAGGCGCTCTACCAACTGAGCTATACCCACCATGTGCCCGCCGAAACAGGCAACTCCACGATTCTATTACACGTTTGGAGTGAACTCTGACACAGTGCGTGTCGCGATGTCGCGGGCCTCGTCGCTGCTGGGGCCTGGCTCGCCGACGAAGACGGCCTCGCGGTAGTACCGCAGCTCACGGATCGACTCGAGGATGTCGGCCAGCGCACGGTGGCCGCCGTCCTTCGCGGGGGCGTGGAAGAACACGCGCGGGTACCAGCGACGGGACAGCTCCTTGATGCTGGAGACGTCGACGTTACGGTAGTGCAGCCACTGATCCACCTGCGGCATGTACTTCGCGAGGAACATGCGATCCGTGCCGATCGTGTTACCGGCCAGGGGCGCCTTGCGCTCCACGGGGGCGAAGCGCTTGATGTAGGCGAGCGTCTGCGCCTCGGCCTCGGCGAGCGAGAGGCCGTGCGGGATCTCCTCGATGAGCCCGGACGTCTCGTGCATCTTGGTCACGAAATCGTTCATGTGCGTGAGGGCGGTCTCGCTCGGCCTGATGACGACCTGGAATCCCGGATCGACAGGACGGAGCTCGAAGTCGGTGATCACGACCGCGATCTCGACGAGTTCATCGACCGCGAGATCGAGTCCCGTCATCTCGCAGTCGATCCAGACGAGTCGGTCGTTCTCGGACGCAGATACCATGACGTCATCCTATCGACGGCTCCGACGTCGACCTCTGGCGCGGTACGGTAGTGGTGTCCGCCTCCGTAGCTCAGGGGATAGAGCAGGAGCCTTCTAATCTCTTGGTCGCAGGTTCGAATCCTGCCGGGGGCGCTGTCCGAGGCCGC
>JAGIAK010000088.1 GCA_017744855.1 Microbacterium sp. | reverse complement strand
CCGAAGAGCAGGTAGGAGATCCACGTGCCGATGAACGGGATGCCCTTGACCATGCCGTCGATGATGCGGAGGCCGTTGCCGGAGAGCAGGTCGTCGGGGAGCGAGTAGCCGGTGAAGCCCTCGGCCATCGCGAGGATGAAGAGCACGAAGCCGATCACCCAGTTGAGCTCGCGCGGCTTGCGGAACGCACCGGTGAAGAACACGCGCAGCATGTGGACGCCGATGCCGGCGACGAACACGAGAGCGGCCCAGTGGTGGATCTGGCGGACGAGGAGTCCACCGCGGAGGTCGAAGGAGATGTGCAGCGACGACTCGAGGGCCGCCGACATCTCGATGCCGCGCATCGGCGCGTAGGCGCCGGTGTAGTGGGTCTCGACCATCGACGCCTGGAAGAAGAACGTCAGGAAGGCTCCGGAGAGGAACACCACGACGAAGCTCCACAGCGCGATCTCACCCAGCATGAACGACCAGTGGTCGGGGAAGATCTTGCGACCCAGCTCCTTGACGAAGCCGGAGAGGCTGGTGCGCTCGTCGATGTAGTTCGACGCGGCGCCGACGAAGCGGCCGCCCAGGGGCGCCTTGGTGTCCTTGTCGTCTGTGGACAGCGTTGCGGTGCTCAATGGCGCTCCCAGAAGCTCGGGCCGACGGGTTCGTGGAAGTCACTGCGTGCGACGAGGTAACCCTCGTCGTCGACGGTGATGGGCAGCTGGGGCAGCGGACGCGCGGCCGGGCCGAAGATGACCTTGGCGTGGTCCGTGACGTCGAACTGCGACTGGTGGCAGGGGCACAGGAGGTGGTGCGTCTGCTGCTCGTAGAGGGCGACGGGGCAGCCGACGTGCGTGCAGACCTTGGAGTACGCGACGATGCCGTCGTACGACCAGTCCTTGCGGTCCTCGGCCTCGATCAGCTGCTCGGGGCGCAGGCGCATCATCAGCACGATGGCCTTGGCCTTCTCCTCGAGGTAGCCGTCGCTGTGGCTGAGCTGGGCGAGATCCTCCGGGATGACGTGGAAGGCGGAGCCCAGGGTCACGTCCGCGGCGCGGATCGGGGTGCCGTCGGGGTCGCGGACCAGACGCTGGCCCTTCTCCCACATGGTCTGCTTGAGCAGCACGACGGGGTCGCCGGCCTCGGGGTCGTCAGGCGTGGAGTGCGGCGCGAGGCCGCGGAACAGCGTGACACCCGGGATGATCGACGCGACGAGCGCTGCGAACAGCGAGTTGCGGATCATCGTGCGGCGTCCGAAGCCGGACTCCTCGTTCGCGTCTGCGAATGCCTTGATGGCCGCCTCGCGCGTCGAGTCCTTGCCACGGGTGGGGTGGCGGTGCTCGATGTGCTCCTTGTCGCTCATCAGCGCCTTCGACCAGTGGATCGCTCCGATGCCGAGGGCGAGCAGCGCGAGCGCGATGCCCAGACCGATGAAGAGGTTGTTCTGGCGGATGTCGATGAGCGCGCCGCTCTCGATCGGGAACAGCATGTAGGCGGCGACCGCCCAGATGCTGCCCGCGAGCGAGAGATAGAACAGGGTGTAGACCGTGCGGACTGCAGCCTTCTCGGCGCGCGGGTCCTTGTCGGTCATCCGCTCGCGGTGCGGCGGCAGCCCGGGGTTCTGCACGGGATCGCTGACTGCGACACCCAGCCCCGGAGAGGGCTGGTAGGCCCTGTCAAGAGCCTGCGAGTCGTCGTCGTGTGCCATGGTGCTCCTCGTACGTTCCTCTTCGATGATTTAGCGTCAGTTGGACTTCGCCGTGATCCACACGGTGACGGCGACGAGTGCGCCGATGCCGAAGATCCAGACGAACAGGCCCTCGGAGACAGGTCCGAGCGAGCCGAGCGTGAAGCCGCCGACCTGCACGGCCTGCTGCTGGAAGAGGAGCGCGGAGATGATGTCGCGCTTGTCCTCGTCAGAGAGGTTCATGTCGCCGAACACGGGCATGTTCTGGGGGCCGGTGACCATGGCCGCGTACATGTGCAGCGCGCTGGTCTCGGTCAGGGCCGGTGCGTACTTGCCCTCGGTGAGCGCGCCACCGGCGGCGGCCACGTTGTGGCACATCGCGCAGTTCACGCGGAAGAGCTCGGCGCCGTGGGACACATCGCCCTTGCCGTCGAGGATGCGGTCCTCGGGGAAGGTCGGGCCGGGGGCCTCGGACTGGATGTAGGACGAGATCGCCAGGATCTGGTCCTCCGTGAACTGCGGCTTCTTCTGCGGGGCCTGCGGTCCCTGCATCTGCAGGGGCATGCGGCCGGTCGACAGCTGGAACTCGGCCGCGAGCTCGCCGACGCCGTAGAGCGTGGGGCCGTTGGCCGTTCCCTGCAGGTCGAGGCCGTGGCAGGTGGCGCAGTTCGCCTGGAACAGCTTCTGGCCGTCTTCGACGGTCAGCGTGCTCGAGGCGGATGCCTGGGTGTCCGTCGCGGCGAACGCGGCGGATGCGCCGGCGTACACGGCGCCGGTGATCATGAGTCCTGCTCCGATGAGAGCCGCCGCTGCCAGGGGGCTGCGACGACCGGTCGAACGGCGCTTCTTCTCTCGTGCCATCTCGGGGATCAGCTCCGCTCTTATTTCAGGAAGTAGATAACGAGGAACAGCACGATCCAGACGACGTCGACGAAGTGCCAGTAGTAGGACACCACGATCGAGGAGGTCGCCTCCTTGTGCCGGAAGTTCTTGACGGCGTATGCGCGTCCGATGACGAGGAGGAACGCGACGAGACCGCCGGTGACGTGCAGGGCGTGGAAGCCGGTCGTCAGGTAGAACGCCGAGGCGTAGGAGTCTGCGTTGATCGGCATCCCCTCGGCGACGAGCTGTGCGTACTCCCAGACCTGGCCGGACACGAAGAACGCGCCGAGGGCGAAGGTGAGGAAGAACCACTCGACCATGCCCCAGCCGAAGAGGCGACGGCGGCCTGCGCCGTTCTTCTTGCCCTTGGCGATGCGGTAGGGCTGCAGGTCCTCGGCCGCGAAGACGCCCATCTGGCAGGTGAACGATGACGCCACGAGGATGAGCGTGTTCACCAGGGCGAACGGCACATTCAGCAGCTCGGTGCGCGCCGCCCACAGTTCGGGGGAGGTGCTGCGCAGGGTGAAGTAGATCGCGAAGAGTCCCGCGAAGAACATCACCTCGCTGCCGAGCCACACGATGGTGCCGACAGCTACAGGGTTGGGCCGCTTGATGGTTCTCGCCGCCGGGGCATACGTCGCTGAGGTCGTCACCCCTCCATTATGGCCGATCCGCGAGCGTGATTCTTGCACCGGCCGCCCCCGTTTCGCCCGCTTTTGACTTAGGGGACCCTAAGAGAACACTGCGAATCCCCGGTGAATCCGCGGGAAACAGCGGATGCCGTGGGCGTGCCGCGCCGTCATGAAATGGCTGCACGTTTTCCCGACGCCATAGGATCGCACACATGGCTGATTCCCTGACCTGGTCCGATGTGCTCACCACTCTGCTGGAGCGCCGCGATCTCAGCGTCTGGGAGTCGACCTGGGCGATGCGCCAGATCATGCAGGGGAAGGTGACCGCGGCTCAGCTCGCTGGCTTCCTCGTCGCGCTGCGTGCGAAGGGCGAGACGATCGACGAGATCGTCGGCTTCCGCGACGCGATCCTCGAGGCGGCCGTGCCGCTGCCTGTGTCGCCCGACGTGCTCGACATCGTCGGCACGGGCGGCGACAGGGTCGGCACCGTCAACGTCTCGACGACGGCCGCCATCATCATCGGCGCCACCGGCATCCCCGTCGTGAAGCACGGCAACCGCGCCGCCAGCTCGGCGTCCGGATCCTCCGACGTGCTCGGCGCGCTCGGTCTGGAGCTCTCCCTCGACCCGGCCGACGTCGCCGCCATCCTCGACCGCACCGGCATCACCTTCGCCTGGGCCGGTGCCTTCCACCCGGGCTTCAAGCACGCGGGACCCGTCCGCGCCGAGCTCGGCGTGCCCACCGTCTTCAACATGCTCGGTCCGCTCTGCAACCCCGCCCGAGCCGAGGCGAACGCCGTCGGCGTCGCGCAGATCGAGCGCGTCCCGCTGATCACCGGCGTCTTCCGCACCCGTGGCGCGACCGCCCTCGTGTTCCGTGGCGATGACGGGCTCGACGAGCTCACGACGACGGGGCACAGCCGCATCTGGGAGGTCACCCGCGGCGACATCCACGAGCACGACCTCGACCCCCGCGATCTCGGCATCCCGCTCGCCGACCTCGCGGATCTGATCGGCGGCTCGCCGGCGCACAACGCCGAGATCCTCACGCGAACGCTCGGCGGGGAGAAGGGCGCGGTGCGGGACATCGTGCTCCTGAACGCCGCGGCGGGGATCGTCGCCTTCGAGCTGTCGCAGGACGCCGCACAGGTGCAGCGCCCCATCCTGGAGCGCCTCCGCGACGGATACGAACGTGCGGCAGCTGCGGTCGACGACGGCCGCGCCGCCGCGAAACTCGAGCAGTGGATCGGCGTCAGCCGGGAGCTGGCCTCGGCCTAGGCGCAGCGATGGACCCGGTCGCCGCCCTCCTCGAGATCGCCTCCCTGCTGGAGCGCGAGCGCGCCTCGCGGTACCGGGCGAAGGCGTTCCGGCAGGCTGCGGCCACCTTCGAGGACCTCCCCGACGAGGTGCGCGCGGATCCCACGCGACTCCGCGCGGCCAAGGGGATCGGCGAGTCGACCTTCGGAGTGATCCGGCAGGCGCAGTCGGGTCAGATCCCCGAGTACCTCGTCGAGCTCAGGGGCGACGTCGAGCCGGAGATCGTGTCAACCCTGAGGCCGCGGCTCCGCGGAGACCTGCACGCCCACACCGACTGGTCCGACGGCACCACCTCGATCGCCGTGATGGCGGCCGCCGCACGCGCGCTCGGTCACGAGTACCAGGCGATCACCGATCACTCGCCGCGGCTCCGCGTGGCGCGGGGACTGTCTGCGGAGCGTCTGCGCACGCAGATCCCGCAGGTCAGGGCGGAGTCCGGCGACGGGTTCACGCTGCTCGCCGGCATCGAGGTCGACATCCTCGACGACGGCGCTCTCGACCAGGACGCCGATCTGCTCGCCGAGCTCGACATCGTCGTGGCCTCGGTCCACTCGCACCTGCGGATGGATGCGCGTCCGATGACGGCGCGCATGATCGCCGCTGTGTCGAACCCGAGGGTGAACGTGCTCGGCCATTGCACGGGGCGGCTCGTGGAAGGGGATCGCGGCACCCGACCCGCGTCGCAGTTCGACGCGGCCGCCGTGTTCGCCGCCTGCGCGGAGAACGGGGTCGCCGTCGAGATCAACTCGCGCCCCGAGCGCCAGGATCCGCCGGACGACCTCATCGCGATCGCCCTGGAGGCGGGGTGCCTCTTCTCCATCGACTCGGATGCGCACGCGCCTGGGCAGCTCTCGCTGCTCGATCACGGGGCGCAGCGCGCGGAACGCGCCGGCGTGCCCGCCTCCCGCATCGTGACGACCTGGGGGCTGGAGCGGCTTCTCGCCTGGACGCGCTGAGTCAGCCGGCGACGTCTGCGATGGCTGCCATCGCCCGCACCATCGAGGTGCCCAGGTTCCAGCGCTCGGCGAGATCGGCCGCGGCGTCGGCCTCTGCGGGGTCGAGCGCGCGGAGCGGGACGTCGGGGATGTCGACGTCGAGCGCCGTCGCGACGGCGACGACGGTGGGCGCGACATCGAGGTAGGCGGAGGCGGCGAGGAACTTGGCGCGCACTCCCGCGCTCATACCCTCTCCGGCCTCGGCGGCTGCGCGGATCCCCTCGAGGTCGCCGTGCGCCTGCAAGAGGGTGGCCGCGGTCTTCTCGCCGACACCCGCGACCCCAGGGAGCCCATCGGACGCATCGCCGCGCAGCGTGGCGAAGTCCGCGTACTGCGAGGGGAGGACTCCGTACTTGCCGACGACGACCGCGTCGGTGACGATCTCGAGGTTGCTCATGCCGCGGGCGGTGTAGATCACGCGCACATCGCGGGCATCGTCGACGAGCTGAAAGAGGTCGCGATCTCCGGTCACGATGTCGACCGGCATGCCCGCCTTCGTCGCGAGCGTGCCGATGACGTCATCGGCCTCATGCGCGGCGACGCCGACGATCGGGATGCCCAGGACGGTCAGCGCCTCTCGGATCAGGGGGAGCTGCGCCTCCAGCGGATCCGGCACCTCCTCGACGTCCGGTCCGTCGACCACGATCTCGACGACGCGGTGGCTCTTGTAACTCGGGATCAGATCGACCCGCCATTGCGGACGCCAGTCGTCGTCCCAGCAGGCGACGACGTGGGTCGGACGGTAGAGGGTGACGAGCTTCGCGATGATGTCGAGCAGACCGCGCGCGGCGTTCACCGACGTGCCGTCTGGCGCCTTGACCTTGTCTGGCACGCCGTAGAACGCGCGGAAGTACAGCGATGCGGTGTCGAGCAGCATGAGGCGGTCTGTCACGCTGCACAGTCTTGCACGGGCAGGCGACACCGACGATGAGACGATCCCTCCCGCGGCGACACCAACAGAGTATGAGCACCTCCGCACGAACCCTGTCCATCGCCGCCGGCGCCCTCGCCGTCCTCGCCGCCCTCGCCGGGTGCGCCACCGTTCCCGGCGCCGCGCCCGCTGGCGGGTCCCCGAAGATCGGCGCCGACAAGGCGCCCCGTGCCGCCTGGCTGGATCCGTCGTCGTTCGTGATCTCGACGTGGAGCGACGGATGTGCGCCGATGATCGACGACCTCGTCGTGGGCGACCAGCGCATCGAGGTGTCGCTGACCACCGCGGATGAGGCGACATGCGACGGCGAGGAGGGGCCGTACGGCACCTACCTGGGTGTTCCGGCGGGGATCGACTCGTCGAAGCCCCTGACCATCGAGGTCACGCAGTACGGGGGAGAGGCGTCGCTGATCGAGCTCGCAGGGCTCGCGAACGGGGAGGTCGCGCCCGCGGACCGGATGCCGGAGCAGAAGCCGGCGGCCGCGTGGATCGGCGACGGCGAGCTCGCCGTGCTGACCTGGGGCTCCTCCACGTGTCTGCCGAAGTCCGGCGCCGTGGCTGATGGTGTCATCACTCTCGACGAGCCGCTCGACGGCGTGTGCACGATGGACTACGTCCCGCGGATCACGTTCGTCAGCGCGGCGGGAGTGGCGGAGGGCGACGAGCTCGAACTGGCCGGTTACACCGCCGAGGACGGGACGCCGATGCGCCTCGCCCCGGTGCCGCTGAGCTAATCCCCACGCACCCCTTCGATCTGATAGCCTGAAGTGTCACTCGTGGCATGGCTCTCCATGCCCTCGTGACGAGCAATCACAAAATCCAACCGCTGTGAAGCATGCTGTCGGACGTGCGCGTCCGTTGCTCCGCTGCCCGAGTCTCCATTCAACAAGGACAACCCACTACATGACTACCGCAACGACCGCCCCGGCCACCAAGCAGGTCGCCATCAACGACATCGGATCTGCTGAGGACTTCCTGGCCGCGGTCGAGAAGACCCTGAAGTTCTTCAATGACGGCGACATCATCGAGGGCACGATCGTCAAGATCGACCGCGACGAGGTCCTGCTCGACGTCGGCTACAAGACCGAGGGTGTCATCCCCTCGCGCGAGCTCTCCATCAAGCACGACGTCGACCCCAACGAGGTCGTCAAGGTCGGCGACGAGGTCGAGGCTCTCGTTCTCCAGAAGGAGGACAAGGAAGGCCGTCTGATCCTCTCCAAGAAGCGCGCGCAGTACGAGCGCGCGTGGGGAGACGTCGAGAAGATCAAGGAGAACGACGGCGTCGTCACCGGCACCGTCATCGAGGTCGTCAAGGGTGGCCTCATCGTCGACATCGGCCTCCGTGGCTTCCTCCCGGCTTCGCTCATCGAGCTCCGCCGCGTCCGCGACCTCACGCCGTACCTCGGCCAGGAGATCGAGGCGAAGATCCTCGAGCTCGACAAGAACCGCAACAACGTCGTGCTCTCGCGCCGCGCCCTGCTCGAGCAGACGCAGTCGGAGTCGCGCACCACGTTCCTGAACAACCTGCACAAGGGTCAGGTCCGCAAGGGTGTCGTGTCGTCGATCGTCAACTTCGGTGCGTTCGTCGACCTCGGCGGCGTCGACGGCCTCGTGCACGTCTCCGAGCTCTCGTGGAAGCACATCGAGCACGCCTCCGAGGTCGTCGAGGTGGGCCAGGAGGTCACCGTCGAGATCCTCGAGGTCGACCTCGACCGCGAGCGCGTCTCCCTGTCGCTGAAGGCGACGCAGGAGGACCCGTGGCAGGTCTTCGCCCGTACCCACGCGATCGGTCAGGTCACGCCGGGTAAGGTCACCAAGCTCGTCCCGTTCGGTGCGTTCGTGCGCGTCGCAGACGGCATCGAGGGCCTCGTCCACATCTCCGAGCTCTCCAGCAAGCACGTCGAGCTGGCCGAGCAGGTCGTCTCCGTCGGCGAAGAGGTCTTCGTCAAGGTCATCGACATCGACCTCGAGCGTCGCCGCATCTCGCTGTCGCTGAAGCAGGCCAACGAGTCGGTCGACCCGTACGGCACCGAGTTCGACCCGGCCCTCTACGGCATGGTCGCGGAGTACGACGAGAACGGCGAGTACAAGTACCCGGAGGGCTTCGACGCCGAGACCGGTGCGTGGAAGGAAGGCTTCGACGCCCAGCGCGAGGCATGGGAGCAGGAGTACGCTGCGGCCCAGGCTCGCTGGGAGGCGCACAAGGCTCAGGTGGCGAAGGCCGCCGAGGCCGAGGCTGCCGCCGGCGAGGACTTCTCCGGCCAGTCCTTCTCGAGCGAGTCGGCCGGCGCCGGCACGCTCGCCGACGACGAGGCTCTCGCCGCTCTGCGCGAGAAGCTCTCTGGCGGCAACGCGTAAGCATCACGCTCAGAACGGGCCGTCACCTCTCGGGGTGGCGGCCCGTTCCGCGTATCGGGGAGCGGATGCCGGTGCACGAGCGCGTGTGCGTGCGCGTGCCAGGATGGGTGACATGCCACTCATCGCGCTCACCGGCGGCATCGCGTCGGGCAAGTCGACCATCGCCCGGCGCCTGGCCTCGCACGGGGCGGTGATCGTCGACGCCGACCAGATCGTCCGCGATGTGCAGGCCCCCGGCGGTGCTGTGCTGGACGCGATCGCGGAGGAGTTCGGCGCCGATGTCATCTCGGATGCAGGCGAGCTCGACAGAGCTGCGCTCGGCGCGAAGGTGTTCGGCGCTCCTGACCGGCTGGCCGCGCTCAACGCCCTCGTGCACCCCGCGGTGCGTGCCGAGTCGCAGCGACGGTTCGAGGCCGCGTTCGCCGAGGACGCGGACGCGGTGGTCGTGTACGACGTCCCGCTGCTGGTGGAGGCGCGCGTCGACGATCCCTGGGATCTCATCGTGGTCGCGTATGCCCCGGCATCCGTGCGGCTGCGCCGACTCGTCGAGCTGCGCGGGCTGGACGAAGCGTCCGCCCAGGCACGGATCGACGCGCAGGTGCCGGACGAGCGTCGGCTCGCGATCGCCGACGAGGTGATCGACACCGCCGGCAGCGAGGCGGACACCCTGGCGCAGGTGGACGCCCTGTGGGAGCGGGTCCGCGCGCGGTGACCTTCGCCGGCCACGCCAGAGGGTCGCGCGAGTACCGTCGTCTCATCGTCGGACTGTTCCTCGCGGGGATCGCGACGTTCGCGCAGCTCTACTCGCCCCAGGCGGTGCTTCCGCAGCTCGCCGCCGACCTGCGCGTCGCTCCGGCCACCGCCGCGTTGGCGGTGTCGGCGGCGACCCTGGGGCTCGCGGCCGCCGTCATCCCGTGGTCGATCGTCGCCGATCGGATCGGGCGCGTCCCGGCGATGGCGACAGGCATCGTCGCCGCGACCATCCTGGGGATCGTCGCCCCGTTCAGCGGCGACGTCGCCGTGCTGCTGGTGCTGCGCGTGGTCGAGGGCGCGGCGCTCGGGGCCGTACCAGCGGTGGCCCTCGTCTATCTCAGCGAGGAGGTCGAGCGGCGCCATGCCGCTGCCGCGGCGGGAAGTTACATCGCCGGCACGACGGTCGGCGGACTGCTCGGGCGGATCGTGTCGGGGCTGGTCGCCGAAGTGCTCGACTGGCGCGCGGGGATGTGGGCCGTGGCGCTCGTGTGCGCGGTGTCCGCCGCGCTGTTCCTCTGGCTTGCGCCCCGATCTCGCGGCTTCTCTCCGACAGGTCGCGAGCGGGACCGCATCCGCTCTCGACTCCTCACGGCGTTGCGCTCGCCCGCGCAGCTCGCTCTGTACGCCCAGGGCTTCTTGCTGATGGGAGCCTTCGTCGCGGTGTACAACTACCTGGGGTTCCATCTGGCCGATGCCCCGTTCGCTCTGCCGGCGTGGCTGATCACCCTGCTCTTCCTCGCCTACCTCGCGGGCACCGCGTCGTCGCCGTTGGCGGGGGCGCTCGCCTCGGCGAAGGGGCGGTACCCGGTGTTGTGGGGATCCATCGCCGTGATGGCGGGCGGAGCAGTGCTCATGCTCGCCCCGTCGGGTGCGGTCGTGCTCACAGGTCTGCTCCTGTTCACCGCCGGCTTCTTCGGCGCGCACGCGGTGGCCTCCGGCTGGACCCCTGTGGCTGCTCCGTCGGGCAGCGGGTCGCAAGCGTCGTCGCTCTACTACTTCGCCTACTACGCGGGGTCGAGCCTGTTCGGCTGGCTCCTCGGGCTCGTGTTCGGACAGGTGGGGTGGACGTGGTTCGTCCTCGCGATCGTCGCGATGTGCGTCGTCGCCGCTGCTGTCGCGACCGGCGCCCTCCGTGCGGAGCCGACCGGCCGCGTGTGATCCCCGCGCGCCGAAGGGGCTCTGACAGAGTTGCACTCATGTCACAGCGATACCTCGATGCCTACGACTCTCAACTGCGCACCGGTCCGGAGGTCGCGCACGCGTCCTCGGTGACGGTACAGGGGCCGTTGCACCTGGCGGTGTTCGGGCAGGTGCGCGGTTTCATCACCTACGCGGACCTGGGCGGCGCCGATGCCGACGGGGTGCGCGAACTGGTGTCGGCAGGCGTCGCGCACTTCGCGGCACGCCCCGAGGTGGAGTCGGTGGAGTGGAAGACGCGCGGGCACGACGTGGCCCCCGGGCTGCACGACGCGCTGGTCGACGCGGGATTCGAGCCGGAGGAACCGGAGTCGATCATGATCGGGGAGGCGGCGCTCCTCGCGCAGGAGATCCCTCTGCCCGACGGCGTCGAGCTGCGCAGGGCCGTCTCCGATGACGACGTGCTCGCGGCCGGTGAGATGCAGGGGCGGGTGTTCGACGATCCGGAGTGGCGTGAGCGCGCGGAGTCGCTCATCGCGCGGCTGAGAGTTGACGAGACCGCGGAGCTGTGGATCGCGGTGGCCGACGGCGCCGTCGTGAGCGCAGGGCGGCTGGAGCCGGTCGCCGGCACGGAGTTCGCCGGGCTCTGGGGCGGAGCGACGGAGAGCGCGTGGCGTGGCCGCGGGATCTACCGCGCCCTCACGGCGGAGCGTGCGCGTTCCGCGATCGCACGCGGCGTGCGGTACCTGCAGTCGGACTCCACCGAATTCTCCCGCCCGATCCTGGAACGTTCCGGCCTGGTGAAGGTGTCGACGACGACGCCCTACGTCTGGACGCGCCCCTCGGCTTGAGCGGCGACGCGTTCGCGCCGGCGCCTGCGTCGTCGGCGCAGCAGGATCACCACGACCACCACGAGGCCGACGAGCAGGAGCGCGGCGAGCACGGGGACGAGGATCGCCGCGGCGGCGAGCGCGAAGGACGCCCCGTCCTCCGCTGTGCTCAGGACGGGGGCGGCGAGCCCCGCCGTCGTGGCGTTGGCTGCCACGCGCGCCGTCGCCTTCACCACGTGCACGACGAGCGCGATGGCGACTCCCGCCACGACGGGAACCCAGGCGTTGTCCGTGAAGAGCGACGAGGGGTCGTCAACGGTGATCGTGTGCGCCCCTGAGCCCGCGCCGAAGGCGATTCCGCCGGCCGCCGGCCTGAGCAGGCTCTGCACCACGTCGTTCACGGAGTCGAGGGCGGGGATCTTATCGGCGACGATCTCCAGCACGAGCAGACCGCCGAGGATCCAGAGCGCGAGGTCGCTGGAGAGCCAGGTCCAGCCTGCAGGGAGCTGGACGGCGGGGACCACACGGTCGGCGAGACCGAGCAGAAACAAGGGCATCCACGCGTTGAGGCCGGCGGATGCCGCGAGGCTGGTGCCGATGACGAACTCGATCACGCCCCCAACTCTAGGGCGAGGGCCCCGATGTCCGTGCCCCGGCCTACGCTGGAACCATGCAACCCACGCGCAGTGTCCGCCCCTTCGAGGTCATCAGCGAGTACGCGCCGGCGGGCGACCAGCCACAGGCCATCGCCGACCTCGCCGCACGCATCAACGCGGGTGAGACCGACATCGTGCTGCTCGGCGCCACCGGTACCGGAAAGTCGGCGACCACGGCCTGGCTCATCGAGCAGGTGCAGCGCCCCACGCTCGTGCTCGCCCACAATAAGACGCTCGCCGCTCAGCTCGCCAACGAGTTCCGCGAGCTGATGCCCAACAACGCGGTCGAGTACTTCGTCTCGTACTACGACTACTACCAGCCCGAGGCGTACGTGCCTCAGACCGACACCTTCATCGAGAAGGACTCGTCGATCAACTCCGAGGTCGAGCGACTGCGGCACTCCACGACCAACTCGCTGCTCAGCAGACGCGATGTCGTGGTGGTGTCGACGGTGTCGTGCATCTACGGCCTCGGAGCGCCGGAGGAGTACCTGCGCGCGATGGTGGCGCTGCAGGTGGGG
This sequence comes from Microbacterium sp., assembly GCA_017744855.1. GTDB lineage: Bacteria > Actinomycetota > Actinomycetes > Actinomycetales > Microbacteriaceae > Microbacterium. Next base: position 85 of record JAGIAK010000088.1, on the reverse strand, counting down.
GAGCGGTACGACCGCGACGCGCTCATCCGGCAGTTCATCGCCATGCAGTACAACCGCAACGACGTCGACTTCTCGCGCGGCAACT
>JAGIAK010000087.1 GCA_017744855.1 Microbacterium sp. | reverse complement strand
GACCAACACCGTCACGAGCATCCTCGGCAATGCGGTCACCGTCGTCGCGTCGCTCGTCGCGATGATCCTCATCGATTGGCGGCTCACGCTCATCGCCGTCGTTCTCATGCCGTTCCTCGTGCTCGTGCAGCGGCGGGTCGGCCAGTTGCGGGCGCGGATCGCCGGCGAGACGCAGGAGTCCCTGTCCGAGCTCACCTCGATCACGCAGGAGACGCTGAGCGTGTCGGGGATGCTGCTGTCGAAGTCGTTCAACAGACAGCGCACCGAGTCGGCGCGCTACCAGGCCGAGAACCGCAACCAGGTGGTGCTCCAGGTGCGCAGGGCCATGAGCGGCCAGGGATTCTTCGCGGTCGTGCAGGTGCTCATGTCGAGCATCCCCGCCGTCATCTACCTGGTCTCCGGATATCTGATCGCCGGTGGGACCGGGGCGATCACGGCGGGCACGGTCGTGGCGTTCACGACCGTGCAGGCGCGGCTGCTCATGCCGCTGATGGGTCTCATGCGCGTCTCGCTCGACCTGCAGACCTCGTCGGCGCTGTTCGCGCGCATCTTCGAGTACCTCGACCTGGTGCCGGAGATCACCGACGCCCCCGATGCGATCACCGTCGGCGAGGCGCCGGGCCCGCGCGGCCGCATCGAGTTCCGCGACGTGGTGTTCCGCTACCCCGACGCCGCGCCGGAGACCAGGGCGACGCTGCAGGGGGTGTCGTTCGTGGCCGAGCCCGGCCAGAACGTCGCCTTCGTCGGCCCCTCAGGGGCGGGCAAGACCACCGTGCTGTACCTCGCGCCGCGGCTCTATGAAGCCCGCGGCGGCACTGTGATGTTCGCGGGCGCCGATGTTCGCACGCTCACCCAGGAGTCGATCATCGACCAGGTGGGCATCGTCTCGCAGGAGACGTACCTCTTCCATGCCACCATCCGCGAGAACCTGCTCTACGCCAAGCCGGGTGCGAGCGAGGACGAGCTGATCGCCGCGTGCACGGCGGCGAACATCCACCACATCATCTCCGGGTTCGAGAAGGGATACGACACCATCGTGGGGGAGCGCGGCTACCGCCTCTCCGGCGGCGAGAAGCAGCGCATCGCCATCGCCCGCGTGCTGTTGAAGGACCCGCCGGTGCTTCTGCTCGACGAGGCGACGTCGGCGCTCGACACCGTGTCGGAGCGCGTGGTGCAGGAGGCGCTCGACGAGGCAGCGCGAGGTCGCACTACTCTCACCATCGCGCACCGGCTGTCGACGGTGATGAGCGCCGACATGATCCATGTGCTCGAGGCGGGCAGGATCATCGAGTCGGGTACGCACGAGGAGCTGCTGCGGCTCGGCGGACTCTACGCCGAACTCGCAGAGCAGCAGGTCGCCGCCTCCCGCGTGCTGCGCACGGAGACCGCGGTGGAGGCCGTGGCCGGCGTGGCGGCGCACGCCGACAGGAGGGCCGACCGCGCGCCCGAGTGAGCGGCATGCGGTGACGTGAGTCGGAGAGGCGCCGGTCCGACGGATGCCGATCTCGTCAGGCAGCCGCCGAACCAGCAGGGCTCAGTGCACCGAGAGGCCGCCGTCGACGAACAGCGAGTGCCCGGTGATGTAGGACGATCCCGCGCCGGCGAGGAACACCGCGGCGGCGGCGAAATCCTCCGGCAGTCCGTTGCGCCCGATCATCGTGCGCGCGGCGAGTGCGGCGATCTGCGTCGGATCCTCCTGCAGCCGCGCGTTCAGCGGGGTGAGCACGAATCCGGGGACCAGGGTGTTGCTCGTCACGCCGGTGCCGCCCCAGGCCTCGGCCTCGGAGCGCATCAGCGACTCGACGGCCCCCTTGGACACACCGTAGACACCGCTCCCGACGAAAGCCCGGTGCGCCTGCTGGGAACTGATGTGGATGAGGCGCCCGAAGCCCCGCTGCGCCATCCCGACGCCGAAGCGCTGACCCAGGAGGAAGGGCGCGAGCGCGTTGACGGTCATCGTCGCCTCCCAGTCGTCCTCGGTGATCTCCGGGAACGGCGGGCGGATGTTGATGCCGGCGGAGTTGACGAGGATGTCCGGCTCGCCGAACGGCTCCACCGCGGCGTCGGCCACGGCATGGATGCCGGCGCGCGTGCTCAGGTCGCCGATGACGCCGGCGGCGCGGCACCCGGCATCCGTCAGCTCCGCCACCGTCTGCGCGACGCGTTCCTCGCCGCGGGCGACGATCACGACCGACGCCCCGGCGTGCGCGAGGGCGACGGCGATCCCGCGTCCGATGCCGGAGCTGCCCCCGGTCACCACCGCGGTACGGCCGTCGAGGGAGAAGAGGGATTCGAGATAGGTGTTCATGGGGTCCTGGTTCCGGGGAGGCGGAGGCCGGCGCATGCGCGACGTGCGCCTCTCCTGAGGAGGGCCGCGGTCACCACGACAGCGCGGCGGAGAGGGTGGGGTCCGGGTGGGCGTCGGCGAACTCGGGGTATGCCCGCAGTTCGTCGATGAACGCTGTGACCTCCGCGGCGTAGGCGGGGTCGGGGTGGGTGCCGGCGATCTCCTGGAGCGGCGGCACGTCCATCGCGAGGATGAGCTCGATCCTAGCGGTCACCGCGGCGGAGGCTCCGGCCTCGTGCAGCACGGCGATGCCTCCGCGGAGCGCCGTGAGGTAGTCGCGCAGCACGGGCAGCTTCGCCTTCCCCTGCGTGATGGAGCTGCCGTCGGCGCGCAGTCGCCAGCGCACGACGGCGTCGGGGATCACGTCGAAGGCCCTCGCCCTCGTGTACATCAGCTGGGCGACGATCTGGTCCTCGTAGGCGACACCCTCGGGGAAGGAGAGCCCGTGCCAGAACTCGGCGCGGCTGATCTTCGACCAGGCCACGATGTTCGCGGAGGCCTTCGGGTGCGCGAAGATCGTGGTGCCGAGCCGCTCGGGATCGGTCGCCGCGGACACCCACGGCTGCACCCGTCCGGGTGCGTATCGGTCGCCGTCGAAGCGCGAGCGCACGTAGGCCGCGGCGACGAAGTCACTGCCGCTGCGCTCCAGCGTGCCGATGAGCCGCGCGAGCGCGGTGGGGGAGAGCTCGTCATCGCCGTCGAGAAACCCGAGGTAGGGGGTGTCCACGAGGGCGAGGGCCGTGTTGCGGGCGGCGCCGAGGCCGCGCGGCTCGTCGTGACGCACCAGGCGGAACCGGTCATCGGAGGCGGCGGCCTCGGCGAAGACGGACGCCGTGCCATCGGCGGAGCCGTCGTCGACGAGGATCGCCCGCCAACGCGGCTCGGTCTGCGCGCGGAGGGAGTCGAGGGCTGCCGGCACGAAAGCGGCGATGTCACGGCCGGGGACGATCATCGTCACGAGCGGAGCGGATGCTGTCACCAGCCGAGTCTATGGGCTGGGCGTCGGCCGTCGGCGGCCCGTGGGGTCAGTGCCGCGCGTCAGCCGCCGACCGCGCGCACCGCCTCGGCGACGAGAGCCGCGAGACGCTCAGGCGCATCGTCGGGAAGGGGCTCGCGGCCGAAGGTGAACCGTACGGAGGTCTGCGCGACCTCAGGGGGGACCCCGCAGGCGAGCAGCACGTGCGAGGGCTCGTCGCTGCCCGCCGCGCAGGCGGAACCACTGGAGGACACCACTCCGCGACGCTCCAGCTCGAGCAGCACGGCCTCCCCGCTGGTGCCGGCGAACGTGAAGCTCGCCGTGCCGGGGAGACGGTGCGCAGGGTCTCCCGTGAGCGCGGCCCGATCGACGCCCGCGAGCACCGCGTCGATGAAGCGGCGAGTGGCCGCGCCGACCTGTCCCGCGACCGCGGCGCGCTCGCTCTCGGAGAGCTCCAGCGCCGTCGCGAGCGCCACGGCCCCCGCCACGTTCTCGGTACCGGAGCGCCGGCCGCGCTCCTGCCCTCCACCGTGCAGGAGGGGCTCCAGCGGCACGCGTCCGCGGACCGCGAGCGCGCCGACGCCCTTCGGTGCGCCGATCTTGTGCCCGGCGATCGACACGGCATCCGCCCCCAGCCCGCCGAGCGGCAGCCATCCCGCGGACTGCACGGCGTCCACGTGCAGGGGCACACCACGCGCCACGGCGACGGCGACGAGCGCGGTGACGTCCTGCACGGTGCCGATCTCGTTGTTCGCGTGCCCGAGCGAGACCAGCGCCGTGTCGTCGCGCAGGGCGGCGGCGAGCGCGTCGGGCGAGATCCGGCCGGCACCGTCCACCGCCAACGCGGTGACCTCCACGCCGTGGAACCGACGGAGGTAGTCGGCAGACTCCAGGATCGACTCGTGCTCGATGGGGGACACGACGAGGTGGCGTCGATCCGAGCCGAGCACGATGCCCTTGACGGCCAGGTTGTTCGCCTCGGTGCCGCCGGCCGTGAACACCACGTCTCCCGCGCGCATCCCGAGCACGCGGGCAACCCGCGCTCGCGCGTCCTCCAGCGCGCCCGCCGCTGCCTCGCCGACCGTGTGATGGCTCGACGGGTTGCCGAACACCCCGGTGAGGAAGGGGCGCATCGCGTCGAGCACCTCCGGGCGCACGGGGGAGGTCGCGGCGTGGTCGAGGTACAGCATCAGAGGATCCGCACGTCCAGCCCGAGGTCCAGCGCCCGCGCGGAGTGGGTGAGAGCCCCCACCGAGATCACGTCGACGCCGGTCGCGGCGATGTCGGCCGCCGTGTCCAGGCTCACCCCGCCCGATGCCTCGACCTGTGCGCGGTCGCCGATCAGCGCGACGCCCGCCCGCAGGTCGTCGAGGGAGAAGTTGTCCAGCAGCACGGTGTGTGCACCGCCGGCGAGCACCGTCTCGATCTGGTCGAGCCGGTCGACCTCGACGACCACGTGCGTGGTGTGCGGCAGCCGGGAGAACGCCTCGCGGAGCGCTGCCGCGAGGTCGACGCCGGACCGCTGCAGTACGGCGAGGTGGTTGTCCTTGGCCATCACGGCATCCGACAGCGAGTGCCTGTGATTGCTCCCCCCGCCCGACACCACGGCGTGCCGTTCGAAAGCGCGGAGGCCCGGTGTCGTCTTGCGGGTGTCGGCGATGCGTGCGCCCGTGCCGTCGACCGCGCGCACGTACTGCGCGGTGAGGGTGGCGACGCCGCTCATGCGCTGCGTGAAGTTCAGCGCGATGCGCTCGGCGGTGAGCACGGCGCGTGCGGGGCCGGCGACGGTGGCCAGCACGTCACCGGGGGCGAACTCGTCGCCGTCGCCGACGTGCAGATCGACGACGATGCTCGGATCCGTGAGGGTGAACGCCGCGGCGAACACCTCTCCGCCGCTGAACACGCCGCTCTCACGGGCGACGAGATCGGCGGTGGCTGCGGCGTCGGCGGGGAGCAGCGCAGTGCTCGTGAGATCGCCCCACGGAGCGTCCTCCTCGAGCGCGGCTCCGACGACACGGGTGATGACGGCGGGGGTGAGCATCAGACAGTCTCCAGGTGCGGGATCTCGACGTGGTGGGCGCCGACGGACACGGGGCGGGAGAGGGCGGCGGATGCCGTCTTCTCGGCGAGCAGCAGCAGGTTCGCGTCTTCGTGTTCGGCGGGTGTGCGCGGCGTCGACGCCGCAGCGGCCCAGCCGCGCACGACGCCGAGTGCGTGCACGAGGCCCTCCTCCGTGCGCAGGAGCCCGACCTCGTCCCACATGAGCTCCTGCAGGAGCTCGCGGCGGAACGAGACGGCACTCGGATCGACCGCGACGTGCGCGTGCGGCGACGGATCGGCCGCTTCCTCGATGAGGAGCGACTGCGGAGCGGTCGTGGTGCGGGAGAGGGCGGCCGCGGCTCGGGCGCCGAAGACCGCGCCCTCGAGCAGCGAGTTCGAGGCGAGCCGGTTGGCGCCGTGCACGCCGGTGCGCGCCGTCTCGCCCACGGCGAAGAGCCCGGGCAGAGAGGTGCGGCCGTCGAGATCGGTCACGACGCCGCCCATCAGGTAGTGCGCGGCCGGGGTCACCGGGATCGGAGAGGTCGACCAGTCGAGTCCGCGCTCGCGCGTCACCCTGTCGATCGTGGGGAACCGGCGGGCGAGGACGTCCGCGCTCAGCATCGTCGCATCGAGTCGCACGGGCGAGCCCTGTGCAGCGGCCTGTCTGGCGATCGCCCGCGACACGACGTCGCGCGGGGCGAGCTCGCCGTCGGGGTGGCTGTCGAACACGAACCGACGGCCTTCATCGTCGATCAGTGCGGCCCCCTCGCCGCGGACCGCCTCCGACACGAGGAACGCCGGGCCCGTGGCGAGGATCGTGGGGTGGAACTGCACGAACTCCAGATCGGCGACGGCCGCGCCCGCACGCAGCGCCGCGGCGATCCCGTCTCCGGTGGTCCCCGCGGGGTTGGTCGTGTGCGCATAGAGGTGTCCTGCCCCGCCGGTCGCGAGGATCACGGCGTCAGCGCGGAGCTCCGCGCGAGCGCCATCGCGCAGCACGCTGACGCCGCAGACGACTCCGTCCTCGACGATCAGGTCGACGAGGAAGGAGCGCTCCCGCACCGTGATGGCGGTGGCGCGCACCGACGCCACGAGGGCTCGGGAGATCGCCGCACCCGTGGCGTCACCGCCGGCGTGGACGATGCGGGCGTGGCTGTGCGCGGCCTCGCGCCCGAGCAGCAGTTCGCCCTCAGGGCCGCGGTCGAACGCCACACCACGCGCGATCAGCTCGGCGATGCGCGCCGCTCCCTCGTCCACCAGCACCTCGACGGCGGCCTCTTCGGAGAGACCGGCCCCGGCGTCCAGCGTGTCGGCGGCGTGCAGGGCCGCCGAGTCACCCGTGCCGTAGATGCCCGCGACGCCGCCCTGCGCGAAGCCCGTGCAGCCGTCTCCCAGCGCACCCTTCGTCACGACGGTGACACGGTGGCCGGCCTCGTGGGCGTGCAGCGCAGCGGTGAGGCCCGCGATACCGGATCCGACGACGACGACGTTCATCGCGTCTCCGTCACGACGGGCGGCTTCGCGGCCAGCATCCGCTCGAGAGCCACCCTGGCGGGGGCCGCGACGTCGGCGGGCACGGTGATCCGGTTCGGGGTGCGGCCGGCGACCAGCTCCTCCAGCACCCACGCCAGGTAGCCGGGGTGGATGCGGTACATGGTCGAGCACGGGCAGACGACGGGATCGAGGCAGAAGATCTCGTGCTGCGGGTACTGCGCGGCGAGACGGCGCACGAGGTTGATCTCGGTGCCGATCGCGAAGGTGGTGGGTTCCGTCGCCGCCGCGATGGCCTTGCGGATGTAGTCGGTCGACCCCGCCTCGTCCGCGGCGTCGACGACCTCCATCGGGCACTCCGGGTGCACGATCACGCGCACGCCGGGGTGCTCGGCGCGGGCCTGGTCGATCTGGCCCACCGTGAACCGGCGGTGCACCGAGCAGAATCCGTGCCACAGGATCACCTGCGACGCCGCGAGGTCCTCGGCGGTCGACCCGCCCAGCGGGCGACGCGGGTTCCACATCGGCATCCGGTCGAGCGGTACGCCCATCGCCTTCGCGGTGTTGCGGCCCAGGTGCTGATCGGGGAAGAACAGCACCCGCCGCCCGCGCTCGAACGCCCATTCCAAAACGGTCTTGGCGTTGGACGAGGTGCAGACGATGCCGCCGTGACGGCCGACGAAGCCCTTGATCGCGGCGGAGGAGTTCATGTAGGTCACGGGGATGACGGGGACGCGGCCGTCTGCGTCCGGGGTGTCCAGGTCGCCGAGCACGTCGGCGAGTTGTTCCCAGCACTCCTCGACCTGGTCGATGTCGGCCATGTCGGCCATCGAGCATCCGGCGGCGAGGTTCGGCAGCACAACGGCCTGCTCCGGCGTGGAGAGCAGGTCGGCGGTCTCGGCCATGAAGTGCACGCCGCAGAACACGATCGCCTCGGCGTCAGTGCGCGCCTTCGCCGCTGTCGCGAGCTGGAAGGAGTCGCCCACGTAGTCGGCGTGCCGCACGACCTCCTCGCGCTGGTAGAAGTGGCCGAGCACGACCACCCGGTCGCCGAGCGCGGCCTTCGCGGCCCTGATGCGCTCGTCGAGCTCGTCCTCTCCGGCCTCCCGATAGGCGGCGGGCAGTTCCCCCTGTCGGGGTGCGCCGGTGGGGATGACGTCTCCCATCGAGGAGCCGGGGCCGTAGCCGGGGCGTGTGTCGAAGTCCCAGGGCCCGACCGCGAGATCGGTGCTGCACGTCGCTTCGGTCGAGGCGCCGGCGACGATGGCCTGCAGCTGGTGGTCGACCGACGGGTCGAGGGAGCGGACGGGAATGAAGGCGGTGCTCATCGGATGCTCGTTTCTTCGGGTCCGAGCGGGCCGCGATCGGCCAGCGCGACATCGGTGTTGTAGCGGTAGAGGCGGGCGGGGCGGTGACTCCCCGTGCGGAAGCGGTCGGTGGGGAGGAGATTGCCTGACGCCTCCACCTGGCGTCGGAAGTTGGCGGGGTCGAGGGTCTTGCCGAGGATCGCCTCGTACGCCTCGCGGAGATCGGCGAGCGTGAACTCGGCGGGCAGGAATCCGTGTGCGACGCGGCTGTACCCGACCTTGTTGCGCAGCCGCCACAGCGCGTACTCGACGATCTTCCCGTGGTCGAACGCGAGGTCGGGCAGCGCTCCGACGTCGAACCAGCGCACGTTCTCCGGTGCGTGGCCTGAGGCGAGGTACGCGGCGCTCTGCGCATCGACGTCGTCGTGGCGCAGCAGCGCCCAGTAGACGATCGACACCACACGGGTGGGGGAGCGGTCGACCGCTCCGAACGCGTAGAGCTGCTCCAGGTAGCTGGGCGCGAGGCCCGTGGTCTCGGCGAGGGTGCGCGCGGCGGCGTCGATGGGGGACTCCGCGCTGGTGAGCCAGCCTCCGGGCAGCGCCCACTGGTCGGCGTACGGTTCGCGGGTGCGGAGCACCAGGGGCAGCGCGAGCACGGGGTCCCCGCTCTCCGTGCGGCGCAGCGTGAGGATGACGGTGGACACCGCGACGCGGATGCTTTGAGTCATAGGTACCTTAACCTCCTGCATCCGATCTTAGTGTCAGTCCGACCCTTAGTGGGCTTCCGTGACAGGATCACGACGCCGAGTCCGAAACGTTATCTCCGGCGCGGTGAAAGGGTTGTTCTGGCATATGGGGTTTGTTAGGTTGGTGTCCTAACAAACCCCACCCGGGGTGCGACCCCTGTCCAGGGGTAATCCCTCCTGCAGTGCAGCACCGAGAGGAAGCATCAGAATGATCCGCAACGGAGCGCGCAAAATCGCGCTGACCGCAGTGGCCGGGGCTTCGGTCCTCGCCCTTGGCCTGTCCGGCTGTTCGGCCGGTTCCAACTCGGGGGGCGGCGACGGCGATCGCGTGCTCCACGTTCAGGCCGGAACCCAGCCGCCCGTCGTCGCGAACTTCAACCCGTTCGCGCCCGGCGTGCTCAGCGGCACCAACGGCCCGATCTACGAACCGCTGTTCTTCTTCAACAAGACGGCGGACACCGAGCCCGAGGGCATGGTCGGCGACTCGTTCGAGTACAACGAGGACGGCACGCAGATCACGGTCAAGATCAAGCCCGACCTGAAGTGGTCCGACGGCAAGCCGCTGACCGCGGCCGACGTGGCCTTCACTTTCGAGTACGAGGCCAACAACCCCGAGGCCAACGGCCTCGTCTCGGCCGAGGCGACCGACGACACCACCGTCGTGCTCACCTACGACACGCCGCAGTACACCACCGAGTTCGCGCGTCTCGGTTCGACGCTCATCATTCCGGAGCACATCTGGAAGGACGTGAAGGACTTCACCGCGTTCGCGAACGAGAAGCCCGTCGCATCCGGCGCCTACGTCGTCGACAAGGTCTCGAAGGAGTCCTACACGCTCAAGGCGAACCCGGAGTTCCGCGACGCCGACAAGCTGGGCGTCAAGAAGGTCCAGTACATCGCCATCGACAACAACCAGACCGCGCAGGACCTGCTCGCCGCAGGCAAGCTCGACTGGACCGGCATGTTCATCCCGAACCCGGACAGCGTCACGAAGAACGGCATCATCGACTGGATCAACACGCCGCAGGACCCCACCGTCCTGTACACGTGCTCCAACGTCGAGCTCGGCTGCACCGGTCCGCAGACCGAGGTCGCCGTGCGCCAGGCGCTGAACGTCGCCATCGACCGCTCCACCATCAACGAGAAGGCGTTCGTGGGGATGACCGGCGAGATCTCGCCGACCTTCGCCCTGCTGCCGCGTGACGAGAAGTGGGTCGCCGACAAGGCCAACGCCGTCAGCCCGCAGAAGGCCGACACCGGCGAGGCCGGCAAGATCCTCGAGGCCGCCGGCTACACCAAGGGCAGCGACGGCATCTACGAGAAGGGCGGCGTCAAGCTCGAGCTGAACCTCATCTCGGTCGACGGCTGGACCGACTACAACGACGCCGCGAAGCTGATCGCCGAGCAGGCCGCTCAGGCCGGCATCAAGGTGACCGCCTCCACCGTGCAGTGGCAGGAGTTCTCCGACGCGCGCCAGACCGGGAACTTCCAGCTCATCGTCGGCGGCGTCGTCGGCACGTCCGTGGCCGACCCGTTCCAGATCTACCGCGACTGGTTCGGCGGCACCGAGGTCGCCTCGACGTCGAAGGTCGGCGAGGAGATCCCCGCCGGTCGCTGGAACTTCAGCCGCTACAACAACCCCGTCGTCGACGCCGCCATCCAGGAGGCGATCGGCACCAACGACGAGGCCAAGCGCAAGGAGATCTACGCCACGATCCAGACCGAGATCGTGCGCGACCTGCCCTACATCCCCGTCGTGATCAACGCCACGCAGACCTTCTACAACGCGAAGGACTTCACCGGCTGGCCGACCGAGGACGACCTGTACGCCTTCCCGCCGTCCTGGGGAGCCGTCTCGTCCGGCTACATCCTGCAGCACCTGCAGCTCAAGAAGTAAGTGGTGAATGAGTCCGTGGGAGCAGGAAGTCTGAGGAAGTCGTCATGAAGTTCTACGCGAGAAGGATCGGGTTCTATGCGGTGACGCTATGGGCCGCGATCTCCCTCAACTTCCTGCTCCCGCGGCTCATGCCCGGCAACCCCGCCGACATCATGATCGCCAAGATGCAGCGGGCGGGCGGTGAGGTGTCGGAAGACACCATCCGCAACATCAAGCTCCTCCTCGGCGGCGACGACTCGTCGATGTGGGAGCAGTACATCAACTACTGGGGCCGCATCTTCCGCGGCGACCTGGGCACCTCGGTGGTGCGCTACCCGGCGCCGGTGACCGAGCTCATCGCCGAGGCGCTGCCGTGGACGCTGATCCTCGTCGGCACCGCGACGATCATTTCCTTCGTGCTCGGCGTCGCCCTCGGCGCGTGGGCCGGCTGGAAGCGCGGCACCTGGGTCGACAACCTCATCCCGGTCACCACCGTGATGCAGTCGATCCCGTACTTCTGGCTCGCGCTCATCCTCGTCGCCGTGTTCGCGGTGGGTCTCGGCTGGTTCCCGATCTTCGGCGGTTACGACGTGTTCACCTATCCGGACGGCCCTGAGCCGAGCTGGGGGTTCTTCACGGATGCCGTCTCGCACGCCATCCTCCCGGCGATCACGATCGTGATCTCCTCGGTCGGCGGCTGGCTGTTCGGAATGCGCAACATGATGGTGTCCACCCTCTCGGAGGACTACATCACCACGGCCGAGGCCAAGGGCCTGCGTCCGCGCCGCATCCTCACGGCGTACGCGGCCCGCAACGCCGCGATCCCGTCGATCGCCGGCTTCTCCATCACGCTCGGCTTCGTGGTCGCCGGCTCCATCGTCATGGAGCAGGTGTTCACCTACCCGGGCATCGGCAAGCTCATGTTCCAGGCGGTCATCTCCAAGGACTACGCGCTCATGCAGGGCGTCTTCCTCGTGATCACCGTCGCCGTGCTCGCCGCCAACTTCCTCATGGATCTCGTCTACGGATTCATCGACCCGAGGGCTCGCCAGAATGTCTGACACCGAGAACGCCATCCGCCCGGCTGAGGAGGGCCAGCCGTCCGCGACCGAGGTGCTCGCCGAGCGTGAAGCGCTCGCAGCCGAGGTCGACGACGCCGCGCTGTCCATCCCCGCCGTCGACGCCGCAGCCACCGAGCCGCCGAGCACGGTCGTGCTCGCCACCAAGCCGAAGGCCCGCAGCGGCTTCCGGGCCATGCTGCCGTCGCTGACGCCGAAGCTCGTCGTGGGCATCGCGCTCGTCGTGTTCATCGTGCTGTTCGCGATCATCGCGCCGCTGGTCACGCAGAACCCCCGCAACTCGGGCAACGAGGCGCTGCAGCCTCCGTCTGCCGACCACTGGCTCGGTACCACCAAGCTGGGCTACGACGTGCTGGCGCAGCTCGCGCACGGCGCCCAGGGCTCGCTGCAGGTCGGTCTCGTCGCCGGTGGCATCGCCATCGTGCTGTCGCTGGTCTTCGGCGTGCTGGCCGGGTACATGTCCGGGTGGCGTGAAGACGTGCTCGCCCTCGTCACGAACATCATGATCGTGATCCCCGGCCTGCCGCTGGTGATGGTGATCGCCGCGTTCGCGCCGTCGCGCAGCTGGCTGCTCGTCGCCGTGGTGCTCGGCGTGACGTCCTGGGCGGGAGCGGCCTACGTGCTCCGGCTCCAGACCCGGTCGCTGCGCACGCGCGACTACGTGTCGGCCGCTCGCGTCTCCGGCGAGAAGTCCGGGCGCATCATCCTCGTCGAGATCATGCCGAACCTGCTGCCGCTGCTGGCCGCGCAGTTCCTGTTCGCGATCATCTTCGCCATCCTCGGCGAGGCCGGCCTCGCCTATCTCGGCCTCGGTCCGACCGATCAGATCACCTGGGGCACCATCCTCAACGACGCGCAGTCCGGCCAGGCACTCGGTCAGGGAGCGTGGTGGTGGTTCGTGCCGCCGGGCATCATGATCGCGATGCTCGGATGCGGTCTCGCCCTGATCAACTTCGCGATCGACGAGATCATCAACCCGAAGCTGCGCAACGCGCCGGCTGCGGCTCGCAACGTCCGCAAGGCGGCCAAGATCAAGGGAGTGACGGCATGAGCGAGGCTGTGCTGACCGCCGAGAACGTGTCGATCGAGTATGAGGTCGATCCGCCGGTGAGGGCCGTGCGCAACGTGTCGTTGACGTTGAATCGTGGGGAGATTCTGGGGTTGGCGGGGGAGTCGGGGTGTGGGAAGACGACTCTGGCGTATGGGATGAATCGGTTGTTGAAGGCGCCGGCGTTGATGACGTCGGGGTCGATTGTGTTCCATGACCGGTCGGGTGTGGATATCGATGTGGTGGGGCTCGATGGGGAGGGTTTGCGGGCGTTTCGGTGGGACAAGATCTCGATGGTGTTCCAGGGGGCGATGAATTCGTTGAACCCGGTGATCAGTGTGCGGGCGCAGATCTTCGACATCTTCGACACCCATCGACCGGGGATGTCCCGCAAGGACAAGCAGGCGCGGGCGGAGGAGTTGTTGAC
>JAGIAK010000086.1 GCA_017744855.1 Microbacterium sp. | reverse complement strand
GCGGAAGAGGGCAAGTACGTCACCCTCACCGACATCCTCGGCTCCGAGGACGCCCTCGGCGACATGGACTTCAAGGTCGCCGGCACCAGCGAGTTCGTCACGGCCATCCAGCTCGACACGAAGCTCGACGGCATCCCGTCGTCGGTGCTCGCCGGCGCGCTGACCCAGGCCCGCGACGCCCGTCTGACGATCCTCAACGTGCTGAACGCCGCGATCGACGCTCCCGACGAGATGGCGCCGACCGCGCCGCGCGTCATCAGCGTGCAGATCCCGGTCGACAAGATCGGCGAGCTGATCGGCCCGAAGGGCAAGACGATCAACGCGATCCAGGACGAGACCGGCGCGCAGATCTCCATCGAGGAGGACGGCACCGTCTACATCGGCGCGACCGACGGCCCCTCGGCCGAGGCCGCCCGCGCCCAGGTCAACGCGATCGCCAACCCCACCAACCCCGAGGTCGGCGAGCAGTTCCTCGGAACCGTCGTGAAGATCGCCACCTTCGGCGCCTTCGTCTCGCTGCTCCCCGGCAAGGACGGCCTGCTGCACGTCACCGAGGTGCGCAAGCTCGCCGGTGGCAAGCGCGTCGAGAACGTCGAGGACGTGCTGTCCGTCGGCCAGAAGATCCTCGTGAAGATCACGAAGATCGACGACCGCGGCAAGCTCTCCCTCGAGCCCGTGATCGACGAGGCCTCTGCGGCCGACGCCGCTCCGGCCGACGAGGCTGCAGCCGAGTAAGGATCGCGCATCCGGAGCCCGGGTCCCTCTTCGGAGGGGCCCGGGCTCCGTCGTATTCGATGTGATCAAACCGTTATCGGAAGTTTCCGCGCCGTTCGGCGGATTGGTCGGAGCGTTCGCCGATGTCGCATACCCTCGAAGTACGCACCGGGGGGTGCAGATCAGGCAGTGACGCAGATCGGTTCGCACCGATCGACGCGGGGGTGGAGAGTATGCGGTTGTTCAGCGTAGGCGCAGGAGCGTCCGCCGAACGCGCGCAGGACGCAGCCGCCGAGCACCCGTCTGCCCCCATCCCGATCGTCGGACCAGGAGTGGGCGAGGACATCCGCGTCCCGCTGGGCGAGACGGGGTTCGAGACGTTCCCCCTGATGCTTGGCGCGGCGGAGTTCGGCTGGAACGTCGACCTCGAGACGAGCCACGGCATCCTCGACCGCTACGTCGAGTTCGGCGGCAACGCGATCCACACGGCAGACGGATTCTCCGGCGGTCGCAGCGAGCACATCATCGGGCAGTGGCTGCGTTCCCGCGGGCAGCGCGAGCGCACGCTCCTCAGCGTGCGGATCGGCGCGCACGCCGACAACCCCGGCCTGGGCTCTGTGAACCTCGTCCGCGCGGTCGAGGGGTCTCTGACGCGCCTCGGCGTCGAGCGCATCGACGTGCTGTATCTCGACGCGACCCTCGATGCGACGACCAACCTCGAAGACACCCTGGCCACGGTGGAGTGGCTCGTCGAGGCCGGCAAGATCGCCGCGGTCGGCGCGTTCCGCTTCGCGCCGGAGCGGCTCGTCGAGGCACGCATCCTGGCGTCTGCGGGGTACCCGCGCATCGAGGTCATCGACGCGCCATACAACCTCGTGCGCCGGCTCCCGTTCGAGGGCGATCTGCGTCTCGTCGCCGGGGCGCAGAACCTGGCGGTGACGCCGTCGCACGCCCTCGAGCACGGATTCCTCTCCGGGAGGCACCGCAGCAAGGCCCTGGCATTGCAGGGTGTACGCGGCGAGCAGCTGCGCACGCACTTGAACCGTCGCGGCATCAAGATCCTTCGCGCGCTCGACCAGGTCGCGACCGAACTGTCGGTGCCGGTCGCCGCCGTGTCCATCGCCTGGCTCCTCGCGCAGCGAACCATCGCCGCGCCGATCGTGAACGCCTTCGCGGCAGACCACGTCGACGAGCTCATGCAGGGCGCGGGCGTCACGCTTTCGCGCACGCAGATCGCCGACCTCACCAGGGCCGGCAACTGATCGGACACCCCTTCCGAAAAGACCTGTATAGGCTGGAGGGGAGCCCGGCAGATGCTGGCGATGAAGCGAGCGAGTTGTGACGCACTATATATATCTGGTCAGACATGGTGAACATCAGGATGCCGAGCACGGCCTCGCCGACGGACCCCTCTCGCCACGCGGCCAGCGTCAGGCCGAGCTGATCGCCGACCGGCTCTCCGGACTCCCGCTCGACGCCGTCTGGCACTCGCCGCTGCTGCGGGCCAACGAGACGGCCCGCGCCGTCGCCGCGCGGCTCCCGTCTGTCGACCCCGAGCCGACGGCGCTGCTGTTCGACTGCGTGCCGACCGGCATGACCGACGACACCCCCGCCGCGTTCGAGCCGTTCTTCGGCTCGGTCACCGAGGCCGAGATCGAGGCAGGCAGGGCGCAGATGGCGGATGCCGTGAACGAGTTCCTCGTGCGCAAGCCGGGCGACGTGCACGAGGTGCTGATCACGCACAACTTCGTGATCTCGTGGTTTGTCCGCGAGGTGCTCGGCGCGCCGGAGTGGCGCTGGATGACCCTCAACCAGGCGCACTGCGGCCTGACCGTGATCGCGCAGAAGCAGGGGCGTCCGTGGACGCTGCTGACCCACAACGACACGGGGCACCTGCCCGTCGAGCTGCGCACGGGGATCCCCGACGCGATGCCCGTATGACGGCTCCGGCATACCGGATGCGAAATAGACTGAGTGCATGACCACGCAGGTAGCACTCGTCGGCGGAACCGGAAAGCTCGGACGGATCATCCACGCGGTGATCGATGAGCTCGAGGGCTTCGAGGTGAGCCGTGTGCTGACCTCGCGGAGCGATCTCGCCGAACTCGACGGCGCCGACCTCGTCGTCGATGCCTCGACTCCTCAGGTGAGCGTCGACGTGGTGCGCGCGGCCGTCGAGCGGGGCATCAACGTGCTCGTCGCCACCTCCGGGTGGTCCGCCGAGCGCATCGCACTCGTGCGTCCGCTCGTCGAGGCGGCCGGCACCGGCGCCGTGTTCATCCCCAACTTCTCGTTGGCCTCCGTGCTGGGCTCCGCGCTCTCGGCCGCTGCGGCGCCGTTCTTCGGCTCCGCGGAGATCGTCGAGGCGCACCACGAGTCGAAGATCGACTCGCCCAGCGGCACCGCGGTGCGCACAGCTGAGCTCATCGCCGCCGCGCGAGCCGATCGGGGCCCCGTCAGCGCGCCGCACGTCGATCAGCGCGCGCGCGGACAGCAGGTGGCCGGTGTGCCCGTGCACTCGCTGCGCCGCCCTGGAGTGATCGCCAAGCAGGAGGTCATCCTGTCGGGCCCCGGCGAGTCGCTGACGTTCACCCATGACACGACCGACTCCGCGCTGGCCTACGCCCCCGGAATCCGGATGGCGGTCCCATACGCCGTGAGCGCGACCGGGGTCGTCGTCGGGCTGGAGAACATGATCGACATCGGCATCCGCTCGTGATGTCGCGCATCGGCGTCGCCCTGATGGCGGCAGCGCTGTTCGTGTACCTGGCGGTGACGGTGTGGCTCGCGGTGATGTTCTTCGCCGTCGGCACGCCGATCTCCGTCGGGATGGGCGTCGCTCTGATCGTGCTCGCCCCGCTCGGCGGGTGGGCTCTGGTACGGGAGATGCAGTTCGGCTTCGCCGCCGACCGTCTGGGGCGCACGCTCGATGCCGAGGGCGGCATGCCCGAGGCCGAGACCGAACTCACCCCGAGCGGACGCATCGCCCGTGCCGACGTCGAACCGCTGATCGCCCGGTACACCGCGGCCGCCGAGGCTGAGCCGGCGGACTGGCGCGCACGCTACCGTCTCGGCGTGGTGCAGGACGCAGCGGGACGCCGCAAGGACGCGAGGGTCAGCATCCGCGAGGCGATCCGCCTCTCTCGGGCCTGACGGAACGCCACATATCGAAGAGACCCTCTCGTGTTCAGGTGAACAGGAGAGGGTCTCTTCGGCTCTGGGGTCAGCCCGTCAGGCGAGGGTGGCCTCGAGCGTGATGTCGATGCCGGCGAGCGCCTGCGAGACCGGGCAGCCGGCCTTGGCGCCTTCGGCGATCTCCTGGAACTTCTCGGGCGTGAGGCCGGGAACGACGGCGTTCACGTTGAGGTGGCTGCCGGTGATGCCGACGCCCGGCTTGAAGGTGACGGAGGCGCTGGTGTTGACGCGCTCCGGCGGGGTGCCGTTCTCGGCGAGAGCGTGCGACAGGGCCATGCTGAAGCACGAGGAGTGCGCGGCCGCGATGAGCTCCTCGGGTGTGGTGGTGGTGTCGCTGCCCTCGCTGCGGGCCTTCCAGTTGATCGGGAAGGTGCCCAGGTTCGACGACGCGAAGGCGACAGTGCCAGAGCCCTCCATGAGCGATCCGGTCCAGGTGCTGGTGGCTTCGCTGGTGACAGGCATGATTCCTCCGGTTCTCGCGCTGCCGGGGCGGCAGCGTCGCGTCCGGGCCAGCCTATCCGCCGGGGAGCGGCGACGGAACCGCGCTCAGGACGAGGATGCCGCCCGGCCCACCACGCCGGCGCGCTGGAGCAGCAGGTAGAGCTGGCAGCCGAGGCAGAGGCCGAACGCGGCGTTGAGGAACGCGGCGATGAAGGCCGCCGCGGTCGCGATCGGAAGCGCCCACGGCACGCCGGCCAGATGCAGCACGAGCCCCACGGTCACCACGAACAGTCCGACGCCCTGGGCGAACCGCGGGGGACGGGGATCCTCGAGCTCGGCGGGAGGGGCGAGACGCGGACGGACGGCTCGGCGGAACAGCGCGCCCCACGGAGCGGTGGCGGGGGAGAGCACGCTCCACAGGAACAGCAGCGCGATCACCACGGTGAGCAGGAACCCGGGGTCGAGGGCACGGGCGCCGAGCGACGCCGAGGAGATCGCCCAGGTCGTGGGGGAGAAGGTCGCGCTGGCGAGGGGCTGGTAGGCGAACCACCCGAAGGTCGCCGGGCCGCCCTTCGCGGTGGAGATCCCCACGAGCGCGAGGAACGTCGCGACGAGCAGGAGCACTGCGGTGATCGTGGCGGCGAACCGCGGACCGCGGGGATCGATGCCTGCGGGAGTGGACATGTCGGCTCCAGTCTGCGCGCTCAGACGGCGGCGAGGGCTTCGGCGAGGGCGTGCCGGTGCGGCACGCCGTTGAATCGGGCGCGGACGGCGCCTGTGCCGTCGACCACGAACGTGGTCGGCGTCTGCAGCACGTGGTACTGGGCGGAGAGATCGGGGCGGTGCGTGAGGTCGACCTCGACGTGCGTCAGCCCCTCGTGATCGGCGGCGAGATCGCCCAGCATCCGCCGCACCTGGGGGCACCGTGCGCACATCTCGGTGCTGAACTGCACGAGGGTGGCCCTGGCGCCGAGTGCGCCGGAGGCGTGCGCGGCGTCGAACCGGAGGTGTCCGCCGCCGCGGCGACGCCCGTCGAGCACGCGCAGCAGCACGCCCACAGCCGCCGCGATCACGAGGAGCGCGCCGGCCAGCAGGAGCGCGGTTGCGGGCGACATGCGTCGAGCGTACGTCGGCCGGAGCAGCGCGGGGGCCGTTGTTTCGGATCATGACGGCCGACCCGATGTCGGTGGTCGGCGGGTAGTCTGGCTGTCATGAGCGAAGCCGTGCCGACTCCGTACGAAGACCTCCTGCGAGACGTGCTGGAGACCGGCACGCACAAGTCCGATCGCACAGGCACGGGCACCACGAGCGTCTTCGGACGCCAGATTCGCTTCGACCTCTCCCAGGGCTTCCCGCTCATCACGACCAAGCGGGTGCACTTCAAGTCCATCGCGTACGAGCTGCTCTGGTTCCTCCGCGGCGACTCGAACGTGCGGTGGCTGCAGGAGAACGGCGTCACCATCTGGGACGAGTGGGCGGATGCCGACGGCGACCTCGGTCCGGTCTACGGCGTGCAGTGGCGGTCGTGGCCGACGCCGGACGGCGAGAGCATCGACCAGCTGTCCCAGGTCATCGAGCAGATCAGGCAGACCCCGGACTCTCGGCGGCTGATCGTGTCGGCCTGGAATCCCGCCGACATCCCCGACATGGCGCTGGCACCCTGCCACGCGCTGTTCCAGTTCTACGTGGCCGACGGCAAGCTCTCCTGCCAGCTCTACCAGCGCAGCGCCGACCTCTTCCTCGGAGTGCCGTTCAACATCGCGTCGTATGCGCTCCTCACTCTGATGATCGCTCAGCAGGTCGGTCTCGAGCCCGGCGACTTCGTCTGGACCGGCGGCGACTGCCACATCTACGACAACCACGTCGCACAGGTCACCGAGCAGCTGACACGAGACGCCTACCCGTACCCCACGCTCCGCTTCGCGCGGAAGCCGGAGTCGATCCTCGACTATCGCTACGAGGACTTCATCGTCGACGGGTACCGGCACCACGCCCCGATCCGCGCGGCGGTGGCGGTATGACCTGGGTCGGCCTGATCTGGGCCGAGGCCAAGGGCGGAGTCATCGGCGCGTCCGGCACCATCCCGTGGCATGTCCCCGAGGACATGGCCCACTTCAAAGAGGTCACACTCGGGGCCCCGGTGATCATGGGCCGCAAGACCTGGGACTCGCTTCCCGAGCGGTTCCGTCCGCTACCGGGACGTGAGAACGTCGTCATCACGAGGCAGCAGGACTGGAGCGCAGACGGGGCCAGGCGCGCGGCGAACATCTCGGAGGCCGTGCGCGGCCGCGACCGCGTGTGGGTGATGGGCGGAGCGGAGATCTACGCGCAGGTCATCGCGGACGCCGACCGACTGGAGATCACGGAGATCGACCTCGATGTCGCCGGAGACGCCTACGCGCCGTCCAAGGCCGGGTGGCGTCTCGTCGACGAGGGGGAGTGGCAGACCTCCCGCACAGGCACCCGGTTCCGCTTTCTCGGATACGAGCGCTGACATGCCCACCGCCCTCATCACCGGAGCGAGCGCCGGACTCGGTGCGGAGTTCGCCCGCCAACTCGCCCGTCGCCGCACCGACCTCGTCATCGTCGCCCGGTCGGCTGACGCCCTCGAGGAGTTCGCTGCCGAGCTGCGGAGCGCCTTCGGCGTCGCGGTCGACGTGCTGGTCGCCGACCTCGCCGTCGAGTCAGACGTGGAGCGGGTCGCCTCCCGTCTCAGGGATGCGTCCGACCCCGTCGACCTGCTCGTGAACAACGCCGGGTTCGGGCTGCCCCTGCAGTTCGCCGACAACGACATCGACGACGAGGTGCGCCACCTGCGCGTGCATGTCGAGGCATCCATGCGCCTGATGCACGCGGCGCTGCAGACGATGCGCGGACGAGGCGGACGCATCATCAACGTGGCGTCGGTCGCCGGCTTCATCTCGCGCTCGACGTACTCGGCGTGCAAGAGCTGGCTCATCGGATTCAGTCGCTGGGCGAACGCGGAGTACTCCCGCGACCGCGTCACGGTGACGGCGCTGTGCCCCGGTTTCGTGCACACGACCTTCCACGCGCGGATGGGCCTCGCGACGGGTGAGGAGGGCGTGCCTCCCGTGCTCTGGCTGAACGCCGCCGACGTGGTGCGGACCGGGCTGCGCGATGCCGCGCGCGGCAAGGCGGTGTCCATCCCGTCACTGCGCTACAAGCTCGTCGTCGCGCTCACCGCGGTGCTGCCGCGTTCCCTCACGGCCGGCGTCGCCCGGCGCGGCAGGGTCTGATCCGCACGACGCGACGGAACCCGACAGGGCGTGCGAGAGCAGGCGCCGCCGGAGTCAGCGGAAGCGTCCGAGCCGGATGCCCGCGTACGCGATCGCCGCAACGGTCTCCCCGTCGGTGATGCGGCCATCGGCGATCATGGCGAGCACCTCGTCGAAGGGCACCCAGGACACGGCGGCGATGCCCTCCTCCGCCTGAGTCTCCGACGACAGGCCCGCCTCCGCGGGTACCCGGAGCCCTCGGGCGAGGAAGACGTGCTCGGGTGCATCCGCAACGCCGTTCAGCGCGGTCATCCGCCCGATCGGCGTCCAGTCGTCCGCCTCGAAACCCGTCTCCTCGAGCAGCTCCCTGCGTGCGGCGACGAGGGGATCCTCGCCATCGCTGCCCCCGGCTGGCACCTCGACGGAGGTGCCGACCGTGTATCTGTCGATCGTCACGAGGCAGATGCGCTCTTCCTCGTCGATGGCGACCACGAACACCGCAGGATTGCGCATGGTGACGACGCCGTAGATCCCGTCGCCGCCCGGTCCGGTGACGGCGTCCTCCCGCACGGAGATCCAGGGGTTCGAGTAGACGATCGCGGACTCGCGCGTGATCCAGGCCATGCGACGAGCCTAGGCGGAAGCTCTCCGTAGGATCGAGGCATGGGTTGGTTCGGGAAGAAGCGTGATCCTCAGGACGCGAACGAGATGCTACGGCGGTACAACGAGGCCGAGACCGCGCGTCTGGCCGGGATGACGGGTGATGCGTCATCGGCGCCCGCGATGGTCCCGCACACGCTGGGTACGGCGGGTGCACCCGCGGAGTTCGTCGTCGAGGACGTCTTCACCATCACGGGTCGCGGCCAGGTCGCGACGGGGAAGGTGTCGTCGGGGACGATCCGCGTCGGCGACCGCATCGTGGTGCTCAGGGGAGCGACCGAGATCGGCGTCAGCGAGCTCACCGGCATCGAGATGTTCCGCAAGAAGGCGACGGCGGCGCCGGCGGGCACCATGGCGGGGCTGCTCCTGCGAGGCAAGCTCGACCTGGCGCGCGGCGACGTCATCAGGACTGGCCCGTCAGCGTGAGCGGCATCGGAACCGATACGCTGGGAGCATGACGCACTCGGGCAATCCTTTCGGACAGGTTCTCGTCGCGCTGATCACACCGATGACAGCCGACGGCGAAGTCGATTGGCCCGCCGTCGAGAAGCACATCGACGATGTCATCACCGCGGGTGCTGACGGCGTCGTCGTGACGGGAACGACCGGCGAGACCTCGACCCTCACCGACCCCGAGAAGCTCAAGCTCGTCGAGGTGGGCAAGTCCGTCTCCGCCGGCCGCGCCAAGATCATCACCGGCGGCGGCTCCAACGAGACCGCGCACGCCATCGAGCTCTACAAGGCCAGCGAGAAGCTCGGCGCCGACGGCATCATGATCGTCACGCCGTACTACAACAAGCCCACCCAGGCCGGGATCCTCACGCATTTCCGTCTCGTCGCGGATGCCACCGACCTGCCGGTGATCCTCTACGACATCCCCGGCCGCACGGGCGTGCCGATCAAGTACGAGACGATCCTGCGTCTCGCCAAGCACCCGAACATCCTCGCGGTGAAGGATGCCAAGGGCGACTTCAGCGAGGTCAGCCGCGTGCTCAACCAGACCGACCTGATGTACTTCTCCGGCGACGACGCCAACGTGCTGCCGCACCTCGCCATCGGTGCGACCGGTCTCATCGGCGTCACGGCCAACATCACGGCCACCCCGTACCGCACGATCGTCGACGCGGTGAACCGCGGCGACCTCGCCACCGCCACCGCCGAGCACAAGCGCCTCGAGCCGCTGGTGCGCGCGGCGATGACGCACGTGCCAGGCACCGTGGCGGCCAAGTACATCCTGCACGGACTCGGGCGCATCTCGAGCCCGCGCGTGCGGCTGCCGCTGGTCGGTCCGGAGGAGTGGGAGGCCGCCCTCATCGAGGACGAGCTCGCCCTCGTGAAGGACGTGCCAGGTGCCGACTTCTCCAACTTCCGCCCCGACCGCAATGCGGCCGCCGGCGGTGCGCTGCCGAAGGTGCACGGCACGACGCGCTGAGACAGAGGCGCTTGATCCGCGTCACCATGAACGAACGGACGCGTGGAGTGTCCGACTGAGGAGACACCATGTCGATGCCCATCGCCGATCCCGCCCCGCTCGAAGACGGTGCCCTGAGAGTCACGCCGCTCGGCGGCCTCGGCGAGGTCGGCCGCAACATGACCATCTTCGAGTACGACGGCAAGATCCTCATCGTGGACTGCGGTGTGCTGTTCCCCGAGGAGCACCAGCCGGGCGTCGACCTGATCCTGCCCGATTTCGAGCCGATCAAGGACCGCCTCGACGACATCGTCGGCGTCGTGCTCACCCACGGCCACGAGGACCACATCGGCGCTGTCCCCTACCTGCTGCGCCTGAAGAGCGACATCCCTCTGATCGGCTCGGGGCTCACCCTCGCGCTCGTCGAGGCGAAGCTCAAGGAGCACCGCATCAAGCCCTACACGCTCGGCGTCAAGGAGGGGCAGCGCGAGCAGGTCGGCCCGTTCGACCTCGAGTTCGTCGCGGTCAACCACTCCATCCCCGATGCGCTGGCCGTCGCCATCCGCACCCCTGCGGGCATGGTGCTCGCCACCGGCGACTTCAAGATGGACCAGCTGCCGCTCGACGGCAGGATCACCGACCTCCGCGCCTTCTCGCGGCTGGGCGAGGAGGGCGTCGACCTGTTCCTCGTCGACTCCACCAACGCCGACGTCCCTGGGTTCACGCCGACGGAGCGCTCGATCGGCCCGGTGCTCGACCAGGTGATCGGCAAGGCTCCGCGCCGCGTCATCGTCGCCAGCTTCTCCAGCCACGTGCACCGCGTGCAGCAGGTCATCGACGCCGCGCACGCGCATGGCCGCCGGGTGGCGTTCCTCGGCCGCTCCATGGTGCGCAACATGACGATCGCCGAGCAGCTCGGGTACCTCAAGGTGCCGGACAACGTGCTCATCGACTTCAAGAAGGCCCGTGACCTCCCCGACGAGCAGATCGTCTACATGTCCACGGGATCGCAGGGCGAGCCGATGGCCGTCCTCAGCCGCATGGCGAACATGGACCACGCGATCGAGATCAGCGAGGGCGACACGGTCATCCTCGCGTCGAGCCTGATCCCCGGCAACGAGAACGCCGTGTACCGCGTGATCGACGGCCTCACCAAGCTCGGCGCCAACGTCGTGCACAAGGCCAACGCCCGCGTGCACGTCTCCGGCCACGCCGCGGCGGGCGAGCTGCTGTACTGCTACAACATCCTGAAGCCCAAGAACGTGCTGCCGGTGCACGGCGAGTACCGCCACCTGATGGCGAACGCCAAGCTCGCCCAGGACACGGGGATCGCGCCCGAGCGCACCATCATCGCCTCGAACGGCACAGTCATCGACCTCAAGGACGGCGATGCACGCGTCGCCGGGCAGCTCGACCTCGGCTTCGTCTACGTCGACGGCTCGACGGTCGGCGAGATCACGGATGCCGACCTCAAGGACCGCAGGATCCTCGGCGAGGAGGGCTTCGTGTCGGTGATCGTCGTCGTCGATGCCGCGACCGGCCGCATCATCTCCGGACCCGAGATCCACGCCCGCGGCATCGCCGAGGACGACGCGGTGTTCGACGACGTGCGACCGAAGATCGTCGCAGCGCTCAAGGAGGCGTCAGGCAACGGCGTGCGCGACACGCACGCCCTGTCGCAGGTGGTGCGGCGCACGATCGGCCGCTGGGTGAACCAGAAGCTGCGCCGCCGCCCGATGATCGTTCCTCTCGTCATCGAGGCTTGATCCAGAGCGGCGACCGCCCCCGAAAGCCGCGGAAAGCCGCGTCATTACGGGAGGATGTCGGATGCTGGCCGTAACGTGTGAGCATGGCCAGGAGCACCACCAAGTCCGCGCGCGCGTCTGAGAGCGCCACGCCACGCCCCAAGAGGCAGGCAGCTGCGAAGACTCAGGCTGCGCCGAAGAAGTACATCGACGAGGCTGACAAGCCGCCGGTGATCGTGCGCGCCTGGAGCGGTCTCGCCCACGGCGTGGGCGGTCTCTTCCGCGCCTTCGGACCGGAGACCCTCGAGAAGGACGACCGCCGAGACGGCTTCCCTTTCCTGCTGGTCATCCTCGCGATCCTCGGCGCGGTCAACGAGTGGTTCTTCATCGGCAACGAGGTCGCGACCAACATCAGCGCATTCACAGTTGGAGCCCTTGTTGGGCGGGTCGCGTTCGTGATGCCGGTGCTGCTGCTTCTGCTCGCCGGCTGGCTGTTCCGGCATCCGTCGTCGGTGCATGACAATGGGCGTATCGGCATCGGGTTCGGCCTCTTCGTGCTCACGCTCGCCGGGTTCTGCCACATCGCGGCGGGGCACACCGACGCGCTCGGCAACCTTGTGCGTGCCCAGCCGAAGGAGGGCATGCTCGCGCTCAGCGACGCCGGCGGACTCTTCGGCTGGATGATCGGCGAGCCGCTCTCGTATCTGACACCGGTCGGCGCCTACATCGTGCTCAGCCTGCTGGCCGCGCTGAGCGTCCTCATTCTCACGAAGACCCCGCCGAACCGGATCGGCCAGCGTCTCGGCGACCTCTACGCCTGGATGTTCGACGCCGAACGACCCGAGCGCACGCCGAAGGAGAAGGCGGCGGCGATCGACGAGGACGACACGGTCGACGACCCCGACGTGCTCCCGTGGTGGCGACGCAACAAGACCGGCCGCGAAGAGGATCCCGACGAGGGCACACTGGCTTCCGACGACATCACGGCGCTGTTGACGACCAACGACCCCACACCGGCATACGACCAGGCGGTCGTCGTCGACGATCCCTACGACGCGGCCACGGAGGTGCTCTCCGACGTCCGCGCGGTCACCGACGCGCTGGCCGAGCAGCAGACGACGGCGTTGCTGGATGACGGATCCGACACGGGCGAGGTGCCCGACCTCCCCGGACTCGACGGCTTCGGCACGGAGGGCCCGGGGGAGCGCGGTCCGCAGGCTCCCGTCGCGCCCTACATCCTTCCGTCTCCCGGCATCCTCGCCGACGGCCCGCCGTCTGTCGCTCGCTCCGAAGCCAACGACCGCATCGTCGAGCAGATCACCAGCGTGCTGTCGCAGTTCAACGTCGACGCCAAGGTCACGGGCTTCTCCCGTGGTCCGACGGTGACCCAGTACGAGGTCGAGGTCGGCCACGGCGTCAAGGTCGAGAAGATCCTGCAGCTGAGCAACAACTTCGCCTACGCGGTGGCATCCAACGACGTGCGCATCCTCTCGCCGATCCCCGGGAAGAGCGCGATCGGCATCGAGATCCCGAACACCGACCGCGAGACGGTCGCCCTGGGCGACGTGCTCCGCTCGCAGGCGGCGCAGAAGAGCACGCACCCGCTGACCATCGGCGTCGGCAAGGACGTCGGCGGCAACTTCGTCACCGCCAACCTCGCCAAGATGCCGCACCTCCTGGTCGCAGGTTCCACCGGTTCCGGTAAGTCCAGCTTCGTGAACTCGATGATCACGAGCCTGCTGATGCGCGCTCGTCCCGCCGACGTGCGCATGGTGCTCATCGACCCGAAGCGCGTGGAGCTCACGTCCTACGCGGGCGTGCCGCACCTGATCACCCCCATCATCACGAACCCCAAGAAGGCGGCGGAAGCGCTGCAGTGGGTCGTGAAGGAGATGGACATGCGGTACGACGACCTGGCGTCGTTCGGGTTCCGTCACATCGACGACTTCAACCGCGCGGTCCGCGCGGGAGAGGTCGAGGTGCCCGTCGGCAGTGAGCGGGTGCTCAAGCCTTACCCGTACCTGCTCGTGGTGGTCGATGAGCTCGCCGAC
>JAGIAK010000085.1 GCA_017744855.1 Microbacterium sp. | reverse complement strand
GTGCTGGTGGCGCCGCTCCGGGGGCGGATCGAAACCCGCCTGGCCGAGCCGGGCGAGGTGCTGCCCGCGGGCGGCGGCCTTCGCCTTGGCCTCCGTGATCGCGGGGATCGTGACGCCCACCGGATCCTCGTGCGAGCCGAAGCCCAGCACGAAGTCCATCGCGATGACACCGACCTCGGGGTCGTCCGCCTCCTGCACGATGCGCTGCAGGCGCAGCGACGGGTCGATCATGGGGTGCGGGCGCCCGTTGGTGAAGTCGTCGTCGCCCATGTCCAGGAACGTGTGCGCACGCGAGGCGTCCATCGCCCCGATCCGGTAGGCGGGGTCCTTCTGGATGTTCGAGTAGACGTCGTCGTAGGTCGCGAGGGCCGCGAACATGGATTCGTCGCACAGCGTCCCTCCGCAGAACAGACCGCGCACGTACCGCTGCTCCGGGGCGAGCTTGGCGCGCACCTCGTCGATGAGCGGCAGGTTCAGCGGGTGCGTGTCGACGGTCGACTCGTCGACGCCGGATGCCAGGACAGCGGCGATCGCGAGCGGCTTGGTGCCCGCGGTGATCATCGTGACGTTGTCATGGCCGGACTCGGTCCGATCGGAGCCGAGGAACGTGACGAACACCGGCTTCGAGGCGGCTCCCGCCACCGCGAGGACCTTCTCGGCGACGTCTTCCGCCGGCGGCTTGGAGATCAGCACGATGACGGCGGTCTCGGGGTCGGCATCCAGGGCGCGGATGCCGTCGATCATCGAGATCCCGCCGATCTCGGTGGAGAGGTCGCGCCCGCCGGTGCCGATCAACTGCGAGACGCCGCCGCCGAAGTCGTGGATGCGGACGGAGACCTCCTGGCTGCCGGTGCCGGAGGCTCCCACGATGCCGATCGACCCGCGTCGCACTGCGTTCGCGAACGCGAGACCGGTGCCGTTGATGATCGCGGTGCCGCAATCGGGGCCCATCACGAGGAGGCCCTTCTCATGGGCGAGGGTCTTCAGAGACAGCTCGTCCTCCACCGACACGTTGTCGGAGAAGATCATGACGTGCTTGCCGGCGTTCAGCGCCCTGCGGCCCTCGCGGGCGGCGAACGCTCCGTTCACCGAGATGAGCACGAGGTTGCTGTCCGGCACCTCGTCGAAGGCGCCGTCGAGTGTGCGGTAACGCACCTCGTGCGCCTCGCCCGCCTTCTTGTCCTTGCGGGCGAGGATGTCGTCGACGGCCAGGATGGCGTCCTCGATGGTCTCCTCGGAGGCGTCGATCACGATCATGAGATCGCTCGGCTTCGCCTCGTCGATCGCGGCATCCTGCACGCCGACGTTGAGGAGCACCTCCTTGTTCATCGGCGTCGCCATGCCCAGCAGCGCCTGGGTGACCCCGTCGACCGCGTTCGCCCTGGTGCTCATCGACATGAGCGAGACCGAGTCGAGGTAGGTGTTCTTCCTGATTTCGATGTGTCTGGTCATCGTTGTCCTTTCGGGGGAGTGTCAGGCCTGCTGGCGCTCGAGGATGTCGACGATCTCCGCGTAGCCGCGCGAGCGCGCGAGCTCGACCGGAGGGACGCCCCACTTGTCTGGCATGCCGGGCTTGGCGCCGTGGGCGAGCAGCAGCTCGACGATGCGCTGTCGCACCGGACCGCCGTCGCCGAGGATGATCGTCTCGATCAGGGCGGTCCAGCCGAGGTTGTTCGTGAGGTTCACGTTGATGCGGGTGTTCTCGAGCAGGTAGGTCACCACGTCCAGATACCCCTTCTCGGCGGCAGGGGTGAGACCGTTGCCGCCCATGCGGGTGAGGCGCTTGAGGTCGGCTCCGGCCTCCGCCATGGTGCGCACGAGTTCCAGGTCGTCGGACAGGCAGCCCCAGAGGAACGGGTTGACGCAGGTCTGGTCCTGGGCGTCGATGTCGACGCCCTCGGCGATGAGCGCGCGCACGACGTCGAGGTGGCCGCCGCGGGCGGCGCGGAGGATGGCCGTCGCCTCCTCGTGGTCGAGGGCGTCGCGGTCGGCGCCGGCGGCGAGAGCGGCGCGCACCCCGTCGAGGTCGCCGGCCGCGGCGTTGTCGAGGTATCTCTGGTCGGCGGTCGTGGTCATCGGAGGTTCTCCTTGCGAGGGGCGAGCAGTTCGAGCGCGAGGTAGGCGACGCAGCCGACGACGAGGCCGACGACGGCGTCCGAGAGTGCGGGGGCGAAGAAATGCGAGAGTAGAGCGGCGCCGGCGCCGATCAGCCACGCGAGGAAGGCCGTCACGCGGAAGCGCTGCTCCGGTCGGCCGGCGTTTCGCCGGGCGAGCAGGATCTGGTCGGAGATGAGCACGGCGCCGAGCGGCGGCACGAGCACGCCGAGCAGAGCGAGCCAGTTCACGAAGTAGTGCCAGGCGCCGAGCACCGCCACGATCACGCCGATCACGCCGAGGATGAGCGTGAGCAGACGCATCCTCGAACGGGTCAGGTGCGACCAGCCGAGGGCGCCGTTGTAGAGGCAGTGCGTGCACACCGAGCCGAGGTTGATCACCACGAACAGGAAGAGGAAGACGTCGAGCAGACCGTTGCCGGTGCCGGTGAGGATCGGGGCGAAGTTGCCGCCGTTGACCTCGGGCAGGGCGATCGCGCCGGCGGCGACGAACAGGGCGCCGCTGAGCTGCGCGACGAGGCTGGCGAACGGGAAGGCGGTGACGGTGGCGAGCACCGCCTCCTTGCCGTTGCGTGCCCAGCGGGTGAAATCGGCGGTCATCGTGCCGGAGTCGGCGAATGTCGCCATGATCGCAGTGACCGCGACGCCGAACGACATCGCGTCGCCGCCCACGCCCGCGTAGTCGAACACGGCCGAGAAGTCGTGCGACTGTGCGGCGATGCCGACCGCGATGAGCACGGCGACGATGAACATCGGGGCGGCGATCGTGCCCAGCACCGACAGGGCGCGGATGCCGAGATAGGTGATCGCGATGAAGACGAGGCCGGCAAGTGCGGCGACCAGAGTCTCGTTCCACCCGAACGCGGTGCTCAGGCTGTCACCGGTCGCTCCGGTGTTGAAGGCGAACCAGCCGATGACCACCGTGGAGAGGAAGCCGGAGGCGATCGCGTAGCCGCCGGTGCCGAAGGTCTCGATGGCCTGCAGCGAGAAGCTCTTGCCTGTGCGGCCGGCGCGCCAGCTGAGAAGGCTCACGTACACGAACATCACGGCGTTCGCGACGAGGATGGCGGCGACGCCCTTCCAGAACCCGAGCATGGCGACGACGAGTCCGCCCGGTACCGCGTTCGTGAGGATCATCGGGAAGCCGAACCACACCGCCGATACCGTGAAGAGCGACTTGCGGTGTTCGACGGGGACCGGTTCGTGCTCGAACTCGGATGCCGCGGTGGTCGCGGCGGGGACGGCGGTGTCGCTCATGCCGGATTCTCCTTCTGATGGGGTGCGTGCTGTTCGGGGGAGTGCGGAGTCTCGGTGACCCGTGCGAGGTCCAGGGCGAGGCGGATGCCGGTGAGGATGTCGGCTCCGGAGCTGTGGCCGATCTCGAGGATCCGCGCGGCTGACCCCTCGACGGCGCGGAGATCGCCCGCCTCGACGGCGTCCGCCAGATCGTGCAGGCGCGCGCGTCCTCGTCCCTCGACGGCGGCCCGCATCGTGGTGACGCTCAGCAGCGACGTCGCGGGTCCCGCCGATCCGATCACCGTGCGCAGGGGCGCGCGCATCGCGTCGAGGCCCAGCGCGGGGCGGGCGGAGAGGAACGCGAGGCCGGTGAGGATGTCATCGCCGGACGGCGTGAGTCCCTCGCCGAGGCCGACCAGGCGTCGGGCCGCCATCGCGACATGATCGGCCGCGGCGCTGTCGTGCGGGGTCGCAGGGCGCGATGCGGATGGCGCCATCGCCGCGCTCGCGGCATGCGCGGAGAGGAGGATCGCGGCTGTGCGGTGCAGCTCGGCGATGCCGGCGTCGAGCAGAGCGGCGCTCGCCCTGCCCAGATCCGTCTGCAGAGGCAGGCCGCGATATCGATCGAGCACGGTCATTGCGGCGTCGATGGCGTCGACGGGCACTCGGCCGCCCGACGCGGGCGGGGGAGTCCAACCGCGGTCTCCGTGCAACCGCGCGTGCAGTCGGCATCCATCCGCATCGACGAGGATGCCGTCGGCGCCGACTCGCGCCTCGGCGCCCTGGAGCACACGCGGAAGCATGTGGAACGGCATCCGCACCGTGCACGGGGCATCGTCGAGCACGTCATCGGCCAGGGCGATCAGTCCGTCGCCGATCCGGAGGTTCACGACCCTGTCGTGCACGGAGTGGACGGCGCCGACGACGGTCTCCGGGCGACCCGCCGCCCCGAGAGCGGCCGGGAGAGCGGAGTCCCAGCTCGTCGCATCGATCGCGACGAGCGGCATCACTGAGCCCATCGTCTTCTCTCCGTTCCGAGACGAGTCCCCCTCGCCCTGGCATCCGATCTCAATGGTATACCATCAAGATCAATGGCATACCATGAGTCTGGCAGCGGCCACGGGCCGCGGACCTGACCATCCACCGTCGAAGGAGAACCTCATGCGCGTCGTCGTGGCACTCGGAGGAAACGCACTGGCACGCCGCGGCGAGCCCATGACCGCGGAGTTCCTGCGGGCCAACGTCCGCTCGACCTGCGAGGCGCTCGCGAACCTCGCCAGGGACAACGAGATGGTCATCACGCACGGGAACGGCCCGCAGGTGGGTCTGCTCGCGCTGCAGAACCTCGCCTACCAGGACGTGGCCGCGTACCCGCTCGACATCCTCGGTGCCGAGACCCAGGGCATGATCGGCTACGTCGTACAGCAGGAACTGTCCAATGCCCTGCGCGGGGAGCGCGAGGTGGCCGGCATCATCACCACGACCATCGTCGATGAGGCCGACCCGGCGTTCGACCGCCCGACCAAGCTCATCGGCCCGCAGTACTCCGCGCACGACGCGGCGGAGGCCGCCGCCGAGTACCGCTGGACGATCGCGAAGGACGGCAACGCGTTCCGGCGCGTCGTCCCCTCCCCGAACCCCATCGCCATCGTGCAGGCTCCGCTGATCCGCCGGCTGCTCGAGGCCGGCAGCCTGGCGGTCTGCGTCGGCGGCGGCGGCGTTCCGGTGCGCGAGGACTCCAAGGGTCGCCACATCGGCGTGCAGGCCGTCGTGGACAAGGACCTCGCGAGCGCCGCGCTCGCCGCGGACATCGGCGCCGACACCCTGATCATGCTCACCGACGGCGATTTCGTCAGCGAGAACTGGGGCACCCCTGAGCAGCGTGACATCCTCACCGCCTCGGCGGATGCCGTCGCCGCGATGACGTTCGCCGAGGGCTCGATGCAGCCGAAGATCGACGCCGCGATCCGCGTCGCCCGTGCCGGCGGTCGCACGCTGATCGGCCCGCTGGACCGCCTCGACGACCTCCTCGCGCGGCGGATCGGCACGGAGATCGTGCCCACGCTCGACGAGGGCATCGTGTGGGTCGAGAAGAAGCCCGCCAAGAGCAGCTGACGGGTCGAGCGCCGAGTCGATGCGAGAATGACGGGGTGACCACTGCAGATCCGACCGTTCTCGACTCCACCAGAGTCGCCGATTGGCTGCGCGACGCGATCCTCGACGGCGTGCGCGAACCGGGCAGCCGCCTCATCGAACGCGATCTCGCCGCCGAGTTCGGCGTCAGTCGCGTCCCGGTGCGCGACGCCCTCAAGATCCTCGAGGTCGAGGGGCTCGTCACCCTGCGTCCACGCACGTGGGCGATCGTCCGCGAGTTCACGACGGCCGACCTGACCGACCTCGACGAGGTGCGCTCCGTGCTGGAGCCGCTCGCGTTCCGGCTCGCCGCTCTGCGGCACCGGCGTGACGGACTCGACGAGCTGCGCCGCGTGCTGGAGCTGGAGAAGGCGGGAGCCGTGGCGGCCGATCCCATCACCTCGCGCCGCGCGGCGGCCGACTTCCACGAGGTCGTGATCGACCTGTCGGAGAACCGGCTGTTGAAGGACCTCATGCAGGGCATGCGCAGCAAGCTGCGCTGGAGCCTCGCCCAACACGACGACCTCGTGCACGTCACAGACGAGCACGAGGCGCTGTTCGACGCGATCGCCGCGCGCGACGAGGAGAAGGCCGCCGCACTCGCACTGGCGCACATCGACAGCAGCCGTCGCGAGCGGGAGGCGCACGAGCTCGCGCTGAGGGCGGCCGCTCCCCGGCGGTGAACGGAGCACCTTCCGCGCGGCGCTAGGCTTGGGCGATGACACCATCGCGCCACTTCGACCAGTCGTCGAAGCTCAAGAACGTCCTGTACGAGATTCGCGGAAACGCCCTCGTCGAGGCGGCGCGACTGGAGGCAGAGGGTCATAAGATCCTCAAGCTCAACACGGGCAATCCGGCGATCTTCGGCTTCGACGCTCCGCACCAGATCGTGCACGACATGCTGGCCGCCCTCCCGACGGCTCACGGGTACAGCGAGAGCAAGGGCATCGTCTCCGCCCGCCGCGCCGTCGTCAGCCGCTACGAGGAGATCGAGGACTTCCCGCGTTTCGGTCCAGAGGACGTGTTTCTCGGCAACGGCGTCTCCGAGCTCATCACCATGACCATGCAGGCCCTGCTCGACGAGGGCGACGAGGTGCTCATCCCCGCGCCGGACTACCCGCTGTGGACCGCGATGACGAGCCTCGCCGGCGGCACCCCCGTGCACTACCTCTGCGACGAGAACGACGGCTGGCAGCCCGATCTCGAGGACATCCGGTCGAAGATCACGCCGCGTACCAAGGCCATCGTGATCATCAACCCGAACAACCCCACCGGCGTCGTGTACTCGCGGGAGATGGTCGCCGGCCTCGTCCAGATCGCCAGGGAGAACGAGCTGCTGCTGCTCTCCGACGAGATCTACGACCGCATCCTCTTCGACGACGCCGTGCACATCCCCACGGCGACGCTGGCCCCCGATCTGCTGTGCCTCACCTTCAACGGCCTCTCCAAGACCTATCGCGTGGCGGGGTACCGGTCGGGGTGGCTCGTCATCACCGGTCCGCAGGAGCACGCGAAGGGCTTCCTTGAGGGAATCAACCTGCTCGCCTCCACGCGGCTGTGCCCCAACGTCCCCGCGCAGCACGCGCTGCAGGCGGCGCTGTCGGGCGTGCAGTCGATCGATGCGCTCATCGCGCCGACCGGGCGCCTGCACGAGCAGCGTGACATCGCGTGGGAGGGCCTGGAGTCGATCCCCGGTGTCTCCTGCGTGAAGCCGGTCGGAGCGCTCTACGCCTTCCCGCGGCTCGACCCCGAGGTGCACGAGATCAGGGACGACGCCAAGCTCGTCTACGACCTGCTCGTGTCGGAGCACATCCTGCTGGTGCAGGGGACCGGCTTCAACTGGCCGACCCCCGATCATCTGCGGCTGGTCACCCTCCCGGAGCCCCGGGTGCTCTCCGAAGCCGTCGAACGCCTCGGGAACTTCCTCGCGAGCTACCGACAGTAGCGTCGTCGTCCCGCACCGCCGGGGCGTGGGGAGCCGTCGGCGCGATCATGGTCGAGGCATTCTGCGCCGGTGCGAGCGCGGAGACGAGACGTCTCGTGGCGGCGACGAACGCCGAACGCGGTGCGACGTCGGTGAGGGGCCGCGCGTGCAACAGGGCGGCGTCGGTCGCCCGCTGGTCGTGCGGGAAGAACTGCACGTCTGAGATCCCGGCGAACCGGTCGAGGGTGCGCCGGATCTGACCGCGCGCGTCGATGCCGAGCGGTCCCTGACGCACGCGGTTGATCACCACGGTGACCGGCGCGGGGGCGGTCAGTCGGCGAAGCTCGGAGTAGTCGCGCACCAGGCGGCTGATCCCCAGCGGGTCGGCCGAGCCGACGGCGATGACCGCGTCGGCCTCGCGGAGCACGGCCGCCGTCGCGGCGTGCCGTCGTGGGCCGGCGAGGTCGTAGGTGGCCTCGTCGTCGGCGTCGACGGCCGCAGAGACGTCGACGACCGTATCCTCCGCCCAGTCGCGGCAGGCGGTGAGCGTGCGCTGCAGCCGCGCGGCGGAGAGCTCCGGCCAGCGTCCCGGGCGGTTGAGCCCGGCGAGCACGTCGAGCGCCCCGGCGCTCGTCTCGACGGTGGTCGCCAGCCTGCTCAGCTCCGCCGCGTCGAGGGCCCCCAGCTCGGCGCGGCGACAGGCGGCGGCGATGCCCGGTGCGTCGTCGCTCAGCCCCAGCAGCAGCGCGAGGGACGGAGCGACGGTGTCGGCGTCGAGGAGGGCGGTGCGCCGGCCCGCTCTGGTGAGCTCGACGGCGAGCTGCACCGCCAGCGTGGAACGACCGGGGGCGCCGTGCGGCCCCCAGACGGCGATCACGCGATGCGGCGGCGCTGTGCGGCCAGTCTGTCCGCGCGGCGCGGTCGGCGGGTCGGCCGCGAGCGCGGCGGCGACCTGCCAACCCGGCGCGTCGGGCGCGATCGGCTCCGGCAGCCCGAAGCGGGCGGCCAGGCGCGGATCGTCGCCGCCGAGCAGCAGGATCCGCACCCCTGCCCTGTCGCAGGCGGCGATCAGAGTGGGAGTGAGCGCCGCGCGGGTCGACGGAAGGATCAGCGCCTCGACACCGTCCATCAGCGGCGGGGCGCCATCGCCGATGGACGCCGGGACCGCGTGCACGCCCTCCACCTCCAGTTCGGCGACCAGCGTGCGTGCACGCGGGAGGGGGATCGCGACGGCGACGGTGCTCACGGCGTGGCTCCCACGGGAACGACGGACAGCAGCGCCTCTCCGGTGAGCGCAGCCAGCACCGTGCCGACGTCGGCACGGTCGACGACGACCTCCACCGACACCCCGTCACCGGCCAGCATCCCCTCCGGCTCGATCACCGTGGAGACGATCGCACCGGCCACGAGTATCCGCGGCGCCTCGTGCGCGCGCCCGTCGTCGAGCGGCGGCGCGTACCAGAGATCGACGACGGATCCCGGTCGCACGCCGACGGGTATGCCGGTGCTGCTCTCGATCACGACCGTCGTCGTACGGTCGACGTCGGCATCGGCGGCGGCGGAGCGGGGGACCAGCTCGCCGTCCTGCAGGGTGCGCCCGGCCACGACCCCTGGCCGTAGGTCCTGCGGCCCGAGGTAGTCGTCGGTCACGCTCCCGAGCCCTACGTCGACGACGCGGAAGTCGGCGGCATCGAGCGGACGGCCGACGACGATCGTGCGTGCGGCCTGCAGGATCGGCGTGGTGCGGCTGGACGAGGAGACGAGGAGCCAGACGCCGCCGATCGAGAGGGCGATGAGCGCGATTCCGAGCAGGAAGCGCACGTCGCCCCAGACGGCACGTCGCGTGCGGAGGAGTGGGGTCATGCTGACATCGTCACAGATCGTGGCGGTGCGCGGCGGAAGTTATCCACAGGTCTACGGATGCCCCACCGATATGCCAGTTTCGGGGGAGAATGGGCGGTATGACCCCGTCCTCCACCCCGTCGCCGCGCTTCCTCGCGCCCTCGCAGGTGGCGGAGCTGCTCAGCATCGATGTCGACGAGGTCATCGCTCTCGTGCATCAGCGCCGTCTCCGCGGCGCGCAGTTGGGTGCGCCCGCACGGTGGCGGATCGAAGAGGACAGCCTCACCGAGTACCTCGCCGAGCAGGCGGAGGAGGCGAGGCGGATGGCTCTCTGGCGCGAGGCCAGCGAGGCGAGCTTCCCCGAGCTCTGGGGTGCTCCGACTCACAGGAGCTGATCGACCGCCGGCCGCACGGCGGCGATCGCGGCGAACGGCACCATCCGGAATCCGCGCACAGCGGATGCCGTGCGCGCGTCGCCGGCGTCGTGCACGGCGAGGTCGAGATGATCGGCGCCGGCGCGATCGACGGTGCCGTGCAGCTCGTCGCCCTCGAGGGTGGCGATGCGCACGGCCACGCGTCGTCTGGCCAGATCGCGAAGCACGAACCCCAACGTC
The DNA here is from genome assembly GCA_017744855.1 of Microbacterium sp. Taxonomy (GTDB): domain Bacteria; phylum Actinomycetota; class Actinomycetes; order Actinomycetales; family Microbacteriaceae; genus Microbacterium. The sequence continues at coordinate 3,679 of JAGIAK010000085.1, read as the reverse complement.
ATGCGCTCGCGGAGCGACGGTATCGGCTCGTCGCGGTCGAGGCTGGACAGCAGCAGGCCGTGGTCGACGGCGAGGCCGCGGAGCGCGGCGAGGGGCACCAGCGTGGTCCGTGCGCCGGACCCTGCGCCGTCGGAGACGGCGGCGGCCACCCAGTCGGCGCCCAAGGCCACGAGCGAGGCGCCGACACGGCGTCCGCCAGCGAGGTCCAGCGTGACGGCGGCCCGGTGAGTGCAGAGCACCCGCAGCCGGTCCCGCAGCTCCAGCCGGGAGATCCGCAGGCGTTCGGACTCGGCGTCGCGCGCCGCCCGCTCGGCCTCCCACTCCGACGCGAGCTGCCCTTCGAGGTCTTCGAACAGTCGATCCCAGTGCACGCGACAGAGCGTAGGACACGTGCGCGATCGCGTGTACGAGTTATCCACATGTCTCGTCGAACTCCCCTCCCGAGCCGTCGTCCCCGTGCTCTACTGGCCGCTGTCACCCCGATCGAGAGGTTCCGATGGCGCTCAACGAGTACTTCGCACCGCAGCCGACCGCGCGTGCAGACCTGCCCGACCCGCTCCCGCTGCTGCGCAGTCTCACCCAGGGTGTGCTCGAGGTGTTCGCAGGCGTCCGCGAGGTCGACCAGCTCGCCCGATGGTTCGCCGAGGACGCGTACCGCAGTCTGATCGCGAGGGCGAACCTGTCGGCAAGGGCGCGCAGCGCCCGTGGCGTCGCGCCGGTCCGCCCGGTCTTCGAGATCCTGTCGATCCGCACATCGGAGCCGGCCGACGGTGTCGTCGAGGCCGTCGTGATCGTCGCAGGGCCGGGGCGCACGCGTGCCGTCGCCGTACGCCTGGAGGGGCTCGACCGGCGATGGCGCGCCGCGTCGTTCGCCGTGCTCTGATCGGGGACCGGCCGACCTCCACCAGTAGGCTGGACGGGTGTCAACCCTCAGTGATCTCGCCCACGCCCAGGGCCGCCTGACCGACGGCGACGTCGAATGGCTCCATCGCCTCGCCGGTGACGGTCAGCTCCTCGCCGACCTCGCCTCCGCCGACATCGTCATGTGGATCCAGGCGGAGGAGGGGTCGTTCATCGCGGTCGCCCACGCGCGCCCGAGCGGTGCGGCGACCCTGTTCTACCGCGACATCGTCGGGGAGCGCGTACGTCCGCAGTGGCGCACGCAGGTGCAGGGGGCGTTCGACTCCGCGGAGATCGTCGACTCGTCGTCGCCGGACTGGTTCGAGGAGACCCCGACCAGGGTGCGCGCCGTCCCGATCGTCAGCGAGCGCCGCGGCGCCGACCATCCGGCATCCGTCATCGGCGTCGTCACCCGGCACACCAACCTCGGTGAGGCACGCACGCCCTCACGTCAGCAGATCACCTTCGACGAGTGCGCGAACGACCTGTTCCGGATGATCGCCGATGGCAGCTTCCCCGACCTGGCCGCACCCACATCCCCGCGACGCGGCGCCCCTCGTGCGTCGGACGGTCTGATCCGCATCGACGTCGACGGCATCACGACGTTCGCGAGCCCGAACGCGCTGTCGGCTTTCAACCGCATGGGCTTCGACGATGAGTTGGAGGGGGAGTCCCTCGCCGAGGTGACCACCCGGCTGGTCCCGCCGTCGCGTCAGGTCGACGAGTCGCTGCCCGTCGTCGTGACCGGTCGCGCCCCCTGGCGCACCGACATCGAGGCGCGCGGGGTGACCGTGTCGCTGCGCGCGATCCCGCTCAAGGACCACGGCACGCGCATCGGCGCCATCGTGCTCTGCCGCGACGTCTCCGAGCTGCGCCACCAGGAGCAGGAACTCATCACCAAGGACGCGACGATCCGCGAGATCCACCACCGCGTGAAGAACAACCTGCAGACGGTCGCGTCGCTGCTGCGCATCCAGGCGCGCCGGACCCACTCCGACGAGGCCCGCGACGCGCTCACGCAGGCGATGCGCCGCGTCGACTCCATCGCCGTCGTGCACGACACGCTGGCGCAGGGGCTCACGCAGAAGGTGGACTTCGACGAGGTGTTCCACCGCGTGCTGAAGCTCGTCGCCGAGGTCGCCTCCGCGCCCAACACGCGGGCGCGCACGCAGTCGACCGGCCGGTTCGGCGTGCTGCCGAGCGAGTACGCGACGCCGCTCGCGCTGGCTCTCACCGAGGTCGTCACGAACGCCGTCGAGCACGGTCTCGCCGGCCAGGAGGGCGTCGTCACCATCGACGCCAGCCGCACCGAGGAGAACCTGCGGGTCACCGTGCGCGACACCGGCCACGGTCTTCCCGAAGGACGGGTCGGTCAGGGGCTCGGCACGCAGATCATCCGCACCCTCATCCAGGGCGAGCTCGGCGGCACCATCGAGTGGCACGGCAGCGAGGGCGAGGGCACCGAGGTCGTCATCGACGTGCCTCTGCGCTGGCTGAAGAAGTAGCCCTCAGAACAGACGGAAGCGGCCAGGGATCGGATGATCCCTGGCCGCTTCGTCGTCGTTCAGGAGGCGCGGCGCGCGCGGGCGGCGCGGCGCTTCAGGGCGCGGCGCTCGTCTTCGGAGAGGCCGCCCCAGACACCGGAGTCCTGGCTGGTCTCGAGCGCGTACTGGAGGCAGATCTCGGTCACCGTGCAGGTGGCGCAGACGGTCTTCGCCTTCTCGATCTGATCGACGGCTGGTCCCGTGTTCCCGACGGGGAAGAACAGCTCGGGGTCGACAGTCAGGCAGGCGGCCTTGTCGCGCCAGTCCATGGGGGCTCCTCGGTGTGGATCGTTGAGAAGTCGCAGTGCGACGCCTCGGATTCGGGCGGCAGTTCGGGTTCAGCTACCCTGTTGAAGTGCGAGCGGTTGCTCACTGTGTGTGATGCGGGCACGACGCCCGACCCACGCCGCTGTGGGAGCACATGACTTTGTCTATTCTGTTACATGAATCCTTTGAAATCAAGGGTTTTCCTCCTTCTCATTCGATTCCCAGGAGTCATCGTGCAGGCACCCCGCATTGCCCTCGCCGCCGCGGCCGTCCTGGCCGCGGAGGGCGCCGCCCTGACGGTCTTCGCCCTCATAGAGCTCTTCGGTCTCGGCGCCGGCGACGCCGCATCCCTGCCGACCGCGATCGCCCTGATCGTGCTCACCCTGGTCGGGGCCGCCGCCCTGTTCGCGTTCGCGGCGGGGGTCAGGCGGGGGCTCTCGTGGGCGCGCTCGGGCGGCGTCGTTTTCCAGGTGCTGGCGATCGCCATCGCCCTGGCGTCTCTCACCGTCCAGCCCGTGGTATGGCTGTTCGTGTTCGCGGTGGGGCTGCCGGCCGTTCTCGGTTTCGTGCTGCTCATCGGCAGCGCCCGCGCCGAGGGCGGGGCCGGCGCCAGGGACTGAACGCCGGGCGCCGGCCGCTCAGGCGTCGATGCCGAGCAGCTTGCGCAGACGCGCCACGTGTCCCGTTGCCTTGACGTTGTACAGGGCCATCGTGATCGTGCCCTGCTCGTCGAGCACGAAGGTCGAGCGGATGACGCCCTCGATCACCTTGCCGTAGTTCATCTTCTCGCCCCACACGCCGTAGGCGGTGTGCACGGCGTGATCGGGGTCGCTGAGCAGCGTGAACGTGAGGCCGTCGCGCTCACGGAACTCCGCCAGCTTCGCCGGCTCGTCGCGGGAGATGCCGATGACCCGGTACCCGGCGCCCTGCAGCGACGAGATGCTGTCGCGGAAGTCGCAGGCCTGTGT
>JAGIAK010000084.1 GCA_017744855.1 Microbacterium sp. | reverse complement strand
CATGGCCACCTGGTCCTCGAGGGCGGCGAGCTGCTGCTCGTACGACTCCAGCTGCGCCTGTCGGTCAGTGAGCGCGACCTCGGCCTCGATGAGGTCGGAGACGCTCGCCGACTGCGCCACCAGCTCGGTGAGCCGCTGCACCGACGTCTTGGTCGCGTCGACGCGGGCGCGGAGGTCGACGGCGGTCGACGTGACGTCCTGCTTGGACACCGACGACGACAGCACGTCTCCGGAGTCGTCGAGCGCGTCCATGACGGCGGTCAGGTCGGCGGAGGGCACGCGGATGCTGATCCATCCGTACCCGGGGTCTGCGGGCGCTGGCGCCGACGTGTCGTCGACGGCGAGCGCCTTGCCGATCTCCGTGCTCTCCACATAGCCGCCGTGGTCCGTGGCCAGTGCCGTGATGGCATCCGCGGCCTTGGCGACGTCCTTCACCTCAAGCGTGACGTTCGCGGTGGACACGATCTCCCTGCTGCTCTGCGGAGCGGACTGCACCGCTCCGTCGCTCAGGGCGCCAGGGGCGATCTCGGTCGTGCCTGCCGGAGGACCGCTCTTGCTCGTGTCGGCGACCCCTCCGCCGTCGTACACGATGCCGCCGCTGCCGTCGGCTGTGCTGGTGGCAGCCCCGCCGACGGCGCCGAGGATGGGCGGCGTCACGAGCACGCCGACGGCGAAGGCCGCGGCGACTCCCGCGCCGGTGAGCCAGCGTCGCCTGCGCGCACGCGACCGCTCGGTGGCGCGCCCCGCAGGAGGCCGGTCGCTCTCGATCTCTGCGAACACCGCGGTCTCGATGCGCGCGATCGTCGCGGGGGAGAGCTCGGGCAGCTCGGGGAGGTCGTCGGGGGTGGGGGCCTGGTCGTTCATGCGTCGCTCGCTTCCTTTACGGCACCGCGCAATTGCGTGCGCACTCGCGAGAGACGGTTCCGGACCACCGCGTGGGTGACGCCGAGCTTCTCGGCCGCGGCCTGGTAGGCGTACCCCTCCGCGGCGCAGAGCCGGAAGATCTCCCGGTCCAGTTCGCTCAGCGTGCCGACCTCGCGGGCGATCCGCTCGGCCAGCGCCGACGTGATCACCTGGTCCTCGACGCTCACCGTGTCGGGGAGCGTCTCGTCGAGGGCGTCGGCGGTGTGCGCCTGGTCCCGTCGCCGCTGCCGCAGCCGATTCGCCGCCTGAAAGCGGCAGATCGTCGCCAGCCACGGCAGGATCGACTCGCCCTGCAGTTCGAAACCGGCGAGCTTGCGCCACGCGGTCACGAAGGTCTCCTGGGTCACGTCCTCGGCGTCGACGGCTGAGCCGAGGATGCCGTGGGCGATCCAGTAGACCGGGCGGACGTAGGCGCGGTACAGCTCGCGGAAGGCGCTCTCGTCACCCGCCGCGGCCTGAGCCGCCCACTTCTGATCGCTCGTCTGCACGGGAATCCTGTTCCGTTCGATGTCTCTCATCCGGGAAGTGTCGGATCGGGCCTGATCGTCTCAGAATCAGTGCTCGGCGTGCTCCGCCTCGTGACGGGCGCGCTTCTCCTCGTGCCTGGCGTCGCGCTGCACCTCGTGATGCGCGGCACGCGCCGCGGTCTGGGACATCTTGTCGATCCATGCGAGGGCGAGAGCGGAGAAGATGAACACGACGTGGATCACAACCTGCCAGAGCACGCCGGTCGGGGTGTACTTCTCGGGGCCGTGGCTGATGCCCGACTCGCTCATGCCGCCGACCTCGATGAAGGTCTTGAGCAGATGGATCGAGGAGATGCCGATGATGGCCATCGCGAGCTTGACCTTGAGCACGTTCGCGTTCACGTGCGAGAGCCATTCGGGCTGGTCGGGGTGGCCGTTGACGTTGATGCGGGAGACGAAGGTCTCGTAGCCGCCGATGATCACCATGATCAGCAGGTTCGCGATCATGACGACATCGATGAGGCCGAGCACCGACAGCATGATCACGGACTCCTTGAGGTCTCCGGGATGCAGCACCACCTCGGTGATCAGGTGCCAGAGCTCGATCATGAAGACGACGACGTAGACGAGCTGCGCGACGATCAGACCAAGGTAGAGCGGGGCCTGCAGCCAGCGGCTGACGAAGATGAGCGAGCCGATGGAGCGGGCCCAGGGGTTGCGGACAGTGGCGTCGAGGGGCGTAGTTCCAGAATTCTGCGAGGTCACGTCGACCATTTCACCATGGGCTTCCGCTCCGGTAGAATCAAATCTGCGAAGGGGAGTATCCCAGTTCCGCGCGTATCGTCATCACGAGCACCGTCATCGTTGCTCCGGGCGCGCGACGCACTCCGGTGCGGGGGAGAGACTTTCGGATTCCTCCGACCCCTTCGAAAGGTGCCGTGCGCGCGTGAACATCCCCGTCTGGTTCGAGATCGGCTCTCTGGTCGTCCTCGTCCTCATCCTCATCGGCGATCTGCTGTTGATCCGCCTCCGTCCGCACATCCCGTCGACCAAGGAGTCGACGCTCTGGGTCGTCTTCTACGTGGCGCTCGCGCTGGTGTTCGCCGGGCTGCTGTACTTCTTCGCCGGCGGCCAGTTCGCGGGCGAGTTCCTCACCGGGTGGGCGCTGGAGTACAGCCTGTCTATCGACAACCTCTTCGTCTTCGTGCTGATCATGGCGCAGTTCTCGGTGCCCCGCCGCCTGCAGCAGCAGGTCCTCATGGTGGGCATCATCATCGCGCTCGTGCTGCGCGGCCTGTTCATCCTGCTCGGCGTCGCGATCATCGAGAACTTCTCCCCGGTGTTCTACATCTTCGGCGCGTTCCTGATCTGGACGGCGATCCGCCAGGCGATGCCCGACTCGCACGACGAGGAGGTGCAGCGCGAGAACTTCATCGTCCGTCTGCTCCGTCGCCGCATCGAGATCAGCGACGACTACGACGACAACAAGCTGCGCACGGTTGTCGACGGCAAGAAAGCCTGGACGCCGATGCTCATCGTCTTCGTCGCCATCGGCGTGACCGACCTGATGTTCGCGATCGACTCGATCCCGGCGATCTTCAGCATCACCCACAACAGCTTCCTCGTGTTCACGGCGAACATCTTCGCCCTGATGGGTCTGCGTCAGCTGTACTTCCTGCTCGGCGATCTGCTCGATCGCCTGCGCTACCTGCACTACGGCATCGCCGTCATCCTCGGCTTCATCGGCGTCAAGCTCGTGCTGCACGCCATGCACGTCAACGAGCTGCCCTTCATCAACGGCGGCCAGCACATCGAGTGGGCTCCCGACATCCCCATCTGGCTGTCGCTGACAGTGATCCTGGTCTCGATGGTCGGTGCGACCGTGGCGAGCCTGATCGCCTCCTCGCGCGAGAAGCGCATCGAGAAGAAGGCTGCCGCCGTCACCGACTGACGGCCTGGGCGGACCTGCGCGTCAGAAGGCGCGCAGGTTCGCCTGCAGACCGCCGTCGACGTACTCGCGGCGCAGGATGCCGCGGCGACGCAGCACGGGCACGAGCTCGTCGAGCGTGCGGTGCAGGGTGACGGGGTGGAAGTCGCCCCACAGCAGCACGCCGTCGTTGCCCCACTCGCCGAGCTCCTCGATGAGGTCGGCGAACTCCTCGGCGGTGCCGACGAAGCCGCTGCGGTCGGAGATCCGCCCCGCGCGGGCGAGCGCGGCCAGATGCGCGCGGAGCGGGGCGTCGTCGCCGCGGTCGCCAACCAGGCGCTGGATGCTGCCGCGGCTGACGTGCGGGCCGAACACCGAGAGGTCGAGCGGCCGATCGAGGTCGAGCGCCGTGAGGTCGGTCTCCAGGTCGCTCGACTGCTTGCGCGCGATCTGCACCAGGGCCGCGTCGTCGGGATCGGCGGACGCCGCGACGATGCGGTCGGCCTCCTCCGCGGAAGAGGTGATGACCGGCTGGATCGCGAAGAGGATCTTGATGTCGTCCGCGGTGCGTCCCGCGGCGATCGCGGCGTCGTGGATCTTGGCGCGGTACGCGCGCACGGAGGCCTCGTGCAGCGGAGCGAGCGCGAGCTGCACGTCGGAGTTCGCCCCCGCGAAGCCCAGGCCGCGCCCCGACCCGCCGGGGGAGACGATGGCGGGGTCGCCGGAGGGGAACGGCAGCGCGTTGAGTGGACCGTCGAACGAGAAGTACTCACCGCGGTGCTGCACGGCGCCCAGCTTCGTGCCGTCGGCGTACACGTCCGTCGCGCGGTCCGCGACGAGTGCGCCGTCCTCCCAGCTCCGCCACAGCGAGCGGATGCCGGAGAGCCACTCCTCCGCACGGTCGTACGCCTCGTCGTGGCCGAGCTGTGCGGCGTCGGAGAAGTGGCGTGCGCTCCCGGTGTCGGTGACGACGTTCAGGCCCAGGCGGTGGGCGCTGAGGTGCTGCAGGGTCGCGAACTGCCGCGCGGCCGTGTACGGGAGGTAGGCGGCCGGGTTCACCGTCGGCACGACGCCGAGGTGCCGGGTGGCCTGGAACAGGTACGGAGCGAGCAGCAGCGGATCGTGCTTGGGGCCGCCGAAGGCATGGCGCACCCGCAGGTCGATGGTCTCGGCGGACCCGAGCGACGGCGCGTCCTCGATGATGACGAGATCGAAGCCGGCCTGTTCCAGGGTGCGTGCGGCCTCCTGGTAGATCTCGGGGCGGGTCCAGTCGTAGTCCCAGTCCAGCGACGGGTAGCCCCACCCCTGCGGGCCGAAGCCTCGGGCGAGGAACCAGCCGAAGTGCTGCGGCCTCGTCATGCGACGGTCTCCGGCACTGCGGTGAGCACCCGGGACAGATCGGCGATGAGGTCGTCGACGCTCTCGATGCCGATGGAGAGGCGGAGCGTGCCCGGCTGCACGCCGAGCACGTCGCGCTCCTCATCGGTGCGGAAGGCGTGGCTGGTCGTGCCGGGGTGCAGCACGAGCGAACGGACGTCGCCGATGTGCGTCATGTGCGTGAAGACCTGCACGCTCTCCACGAAGCGACGGGCGGCCTCGAGACCGCCGCGCAGCGTGAACGTGAAGATCGAGCCGAATCCGCCGGAGAGGTACCGAACCGCCTTGTCATGATCGGGGTGCGTCTCCAGGCCGGCGTAGTCGACGCTCTCGACGGCATCCTGAGCGGCGAGCCAGCGTGCCACCTCGAGAGCGTTGCGTGACTGCCGCTCGACCCGCAGCGCGAGGGTCTCGGCGCCCTGCCCGATGAGGAAGGCGTTCAGCGGAGACGGCGAGGCGCCGAACCGCGGAGCCACCGACTCGCGCGCGTAGGCGATGCGCGCACGGCCGCCGTGGCGCTCGACGACGCCCGGCAGGCCGCCCCGACCAGGGAGCACGAGGTGGGGGGCGTTGTGCCCGGCACGGGAGGCGTCGAAGCGGCCGTCGTCGACGATCACCCCGCCCAGCACCGATCCGTGACCGGCGAGGAACTTGGACGCGGAGTGGACCACGATCGCCGCCCCGTGCTCGATAGGGCGCAGGAGGTACGGGGTCGCGAGAGTGTTGTCGACGATCAGCGGGATCGCGAACTCGTCGCCGACCGCGCTGATCGCGGCGACGTCGAGGATGTCGTTGCGCGCATTCGCGATCGACTCGGCGAACAGCGCCCTGGTGTTCGGGCGGATCTCGGCGCGCCAGGCGTCGGGGTCGGCGATGTCGTCGACGAACGAGGTCTCGATGCCCAGCCGCGTGAGGTTGTCGAGCAGCAGGCCCCTGGTGCCCTCGTAGATGTGGGTGGAGGACACGATGTGGTCGCCCGCTCCCGCGACGGTGAGCAGCGCGGTGGCGACGGCGGCCTGTCCGCTGGCCAGCAGCACGGCGTCCGCGCCCGATTCCAGAGCCGCGAGCTGGCGCTCGACGGCGTGCACGGTGGGGTTGCCCGTGCGGGTGTAGCCGAACCCTGCACCGGTGCCGAAGTGTCCGGCGGCGTGGTCGAAGTCGTCGAACTCGAAGCCGGCCGTCAGGTAGATCGGGGTGGCGCGAGAGGATGCCGGCTCCTGACCGCGCCCGGCGTGGACGGCGCGGGTGAGGAAGCTCGTGGTGTCGACGGTCATGCTGGTGCCTCTCGATGGTGCGGGTCCCAGTAGCGTGTCACGGCGGCGAACCGTGCGCGGAAGCGGTGGTAACCTGACGTCATGCGGACCGTGCTCCTTCTTAGCGGCCGCGACGAGACCTCGTTCTGAGCCCCTCCTCGTCGCGGAGTCCACTGTGGGCCGAACCGCCAGCTTCAGGAGACACGCAATGAACACCCCTTCACCCGACGCCGCTTCCGCACGCAAGAGAACCCTCGCCGAGAAGGTCTGGGATGACCATCTCGTCGTCAAGGGCGAGAACGGCGAGCCGGACCTCATCTACATCGATCTGCACCTGGTGCACGAGGTCACGAGCCCGCAGGCCTTCGACGGCCTGCGCGCCGAGGGCCGGCCGCTACGCCGGCTCGACCTGACGATCGCGACCGAGGACCACAACACGCCGACGTGGGAGATCGACAAGCCGATCGCCGACCTCACCAGCCGCACGCAGATCGAGACGCTGCGCCGCAATGCGGCGGAGTTCGGAGTGCGTCTGCATTCGCTCGGCGACGCCGAGCAGGGCATCGTGCACGTCGTCGGCCCGCAGCTCGGCCTCACCATGCCGGGCATCACGGTGGTGTGCGGGGACTCGCACACGTCCACCCACGGCGCGTTCGGCGCCATGGCGTTCGGCATCGGCACCAGCGAGGTCGAGCACGTGATGGCCACGCAGACGCTCCCGCTCAAGCCCTTCAAGACCATGGCGATCAACGTCGATGGCACGCTGCGGCCCGGCGTCACCGCGAAGGACATCATCCTCGCCGTGATCGCCAAGATCGGCACCGGCGGCGGGCAGGGTTATGTGCTGGAGTACCGCGGCAGCGCGATCCGCGCCCTCTCCATGGAGGGCCGCATGACGATCTGCAACATGTCGATCGAGGCCGGTGCGCGCGCGGGGATGGTGGCCCCGGACGAGACGACCTTCGCGTACGTGAAGGACAAGCCGCACGCGCCCCAGGGACAGGACTGGGAGGATGCCGTCGCATACTGGCGCACCCTGCCGACCGACGAGGGCGCCGAGTTCGACGCCGAGGTCTTCATCGACGCCGACGCCCTCGAGCCCTTCGTGACCTGGGGGACGAACCCCGGCCAGGGCAGCTCGCTTTCGTCGTCGGTGCCTGACCCGGCCGAGATCGCCGATCCCAATGAGAGGGCGGCGGCCGAGCGGGCGCTCGAGTACATGGACCTGAAGCCGGGCACGCCTCTCAAGGAGGTGCCGGTGGACGCCGTGTTCATGGGCTCCTGCACCAACAGTCGCATCGAGGATCTGCGCGCCTTCGCGTCGATCATCGAGGGCAAGAAGAAGGCCGACGGCGTGCGCGTCATGGTCGTCCCCGGCTCCGCGCGCGTGCGCATCGAGGCCGAGGCAGAGGGCCTCGACAAGATCATCACCGACTTCGGCGCGGAGTGGCGGTTCGCAGGCTGCTCCATGTGCCTCGGCATGAACCCCGACCAGCTCGCACCTGGAGAGCGTTGCGCCTCGACCTCGAACCGCAACTTCGAGGGACGCCAGGGCAAGGGCGGCCGGACCCACCTGGTCTCGCCGCTTGTTGCGGCGGCGACCGCGATCCGCGGCACCCTGTCGAGCCCGAGTGATCTGAACGAGACGGCGGAGGTCTGATCATGGAGAAGTTCACCACCCACACCGGCATCGCCGCTCCGCTGAAGCGGTCGAACGTCGACACCGACCAGATCATCCCCGCGGTGTTCCTCAAGCGGGTCACGAAGACCGGCTTCGACGACGCGCTCTTCCACGCGTGGCGACAGGACCCGGAGTTCGTGCTCAACCAGGAGCCGTTCCAGGGTGCGTCCGTGCTCGTCGCCGGACCGGACTTCGGTACAGGCTCCAGCCGTGAGCACGCCGTCTGGGCGCTGCGCGACTTCGGATTCAAGGTCGTGTTGAGCCCGCGGTTCGCCGACATCTTCCGCGGAAACTCCGGCAAGCAGGGACTGCTCGCCGCCACGATCTCCGAGGAGGACCTGGAGCGGATCTGGGCGGAGATCGACCGGAACCCCGGCACCGAGATCACCGTGAACCTCGAGGACCGTGTCGCGTCGATCGGCGACGTCCAGGCCGACATCGGGATCGACGATTACACTAGATGGCGGCTCCTCGAAGGGCTCGACGACATCGGGCTCACGCTGCGCAACGAAGACAAGATCGCGCAGTTCGAGGCTCGACGCGAGTCGTGGCGGCCTCGCACCCTCCCCGTGCAGTGACACGGATGGGGGCGGGCGAGCCAGGGGCAAACCCGCCCCCGAACACCGTGGATTGAAGTGAGGCCCCGAATGACGACACCCGTGCGCGATGCTCTTCCGGACGGAGTCCCGGCTCTCACCGGAGACGTCCTCGCCATCCGCGGAGGGCGCCCGCTGCGCGGTCGCGTCGACGTCAAGGGCGCGAAGAACCTCGCCACCAAGGCGATGGTCGCCACTCTCCTCGGAGAGACGGCGAGCACGCTCCGCGACGTCCCCGACCTCAGCGATGTGGCCGTCGTGCGTTCGCTGCTCGAGGTGCACGGCGTGCAGGTCGAGCAGGGTGACGAGCCCGGCTCCCTCGTGTTCGACCCGAGCGGCGTCGAGTCCGCGCACTTCGAGGAGATCGACGCCCACGCCGGCGCCTCCCGCATCCCGATCCTGTTCTGCGGCCCGCTGCTGCACCGCCTCGGTCAGGCGTTCATCCCCGACCTCGGCGGCTGCCGCATCGGCGACCGCCCCATCGACTTCCACCTCGATGCGCTGCGCAAGTTCGGCGCCGTCGTCGAGAAGCTCCCCAGCGGCATCCGCCTGTCGACGCCGAACGGCCGTCTGCACGGGGCGAACATCCACCTCCCGTACCCGAGCGTCGGAGCGACCGAGCAGGTGCTGCTCACCGCGGTCCGCGCCGAGGGCACGACGGAGCTGCGCAACGCGGCCATCGAGCCGGAGATCATGGACCTGATCGCCGTTCTGCAGAAGATGGGCGCGATCATCTCCTACGAGCCGAACCGCGTCATCGTCATCGAGGGCGTCGAGACGCTGCGGGGCTACGACCACCGCTCGATCTTCGATCGCAACGAGGCGGCGTCCTGGGCGTCCGCAGCGCTCGCGACCGACGGCGAGATCTTCGTCGGCGGCGCGCGTCAGCAGGAGATGCTCACTTTCCTCAACGTGTTCCGCAAGGCCGGCGGCTGGTTCGACATCCAGGAGGACGGCATCCTCTTCCGCCGCGGTGGCGAGCTCAAGCCCGTCGTCGTCGAGACCGACGTGCACCCCGGCTTCATGACCGACTGGCAGCAGCCGCTGGTCGTGGCGCTCACTCAGGCCCACGGCCGCTCTGTCGTGCACGAGACCGTCTACGAGAACCGGATGGGCTTCACCGACGCGCTGGTCAAGATGGGCGCCGACATCGTCGTGCACCCCCGCGGCCTCCAGGACGGACCCCGCCGGGTGCCGCGCCGCGACCTCGAGCAGGCCGCAGTCATCACCGGTCCCACGCCGCTGCACGCCGCCGACATCGTCGTGCCCGACCTCCGTGGCGGATACAGCCACGTGATCGCGGCGCTGACCGCGACCGGCGAATCGAAGGTGTCGGGCGTCGACATCCTCAGCCGCGGCTACGAGAAGTTCCTCGCCAAGCTCGACGCGCTCGGCGCCGACTTCGACGTCATCCGGTGACCCCGATGGGTGCCAGGTCGGAGACGCGGCGGCCGAGCCTGTTCTGGCCGCTCGCCGCGATCGTCGTGCCGCTCGTGTCGCTGCTCGCGAAGATCCGTGTGGCCGGCCGTGAGAAGCTCCCCGCAGAGGGGGCGTTCGTGCTCGCGCCGAACCACTACTCGGAGTTCGACCCGCTGATCGTCGCCGTCGCCGTATGGCGACTGGGGCGTGCGCCGCGATTCATGGCCAAGGAGAGCCTGTTCCGCGTGCCCGTCCTGGGCTGGGTGCTCCGCTCGACCGGCATGATCCCGGTCGCCCGGTCGTCGTCGGCGGCAGCGGCGAAGCAGACGATGAAGCAGTCCGAGGAGCTCGTCGAGCACGGCCGCGGCGTGATCGTCTACCCGGAGGGCACGCTCACCCGCGACCCCGACCTGTGGCCGATGCGCGGCAAGTCCGGTGCGGTGCGCCTCGCGCTCTCCGACGACATCCCGCTCATTCCGATGGCGCAGTGGGGCACCCAGGCGATCATGGGCCGCTACCAGAAGGGTCTCAGCCTCTGGCCGCTGCGCAAGCCCGTGCAGGTCGTCATCGGCGATCCGGTCGACCTGTCCGACCTCCGCGGGCGGGCGGGGGAGCCCGCCGCACTGAACGAGGCGAACACCCGGCTCATGAACGCGATCACCGCGCTGCTGGAAGGCCTTCGCGACGAGAAGGCCCCGGCGGAGCGCTGGAACCCGGCCTCGCACGGTCAGAAGGAGACGGGTCGTCTTGACTCCTAAGAGAACGCCGCAGGCCGGACCCCGCGTCGCCGTCATCGGCGCGGGCAGCTGGGGGACCACCTTCGGCAAGATCCTCGCCGACGGCGGCGCCCAGGTCACGATGTGGGCCCGCCGCGCTGAGCTCGCGCACGAGATCGACGAGGCCAAGCGCAACTCGCGCTACCTGCCTGGCATCAACCTCCCGCGCACCATGGCGGCCACGCACGAGCTAGCACTGGCGTTGGAGGGCGTCGAGCAGGTGTACCTCTCGGTGCCCAGCCAGTCGCTGCGCGAGAACCTCAAGGCGCTGCGTCCGTTGCTGTCGGACAGCGACGTGAAGATCGTCAGCCTGATGAAGGGCGTCGAGCGCTCGACCGGCCTGCGCATGAGCCAGGTGATCGAGCAGGAGCTCCGCTGCGACCCCGACCTGATCGCCGTCGCCTCCGGCCCGAACCTCGCCCTGGAGATCGCCCGCGAGCAGCCGACGGCGGCCGTGATCTCCTCGCGGAGCCTGGAGACCGCCGAGACCATCGCGCGGGCCGCCCGCAACGGATACTTCCGCACGTTCGTGAATACCGACGTGATCGGCACGGAGTTCGGCGGTGTGCTCAAGAACCTCATCGCGGTCGCGATCGGCATCGTCGACGGCGTGGGCTACGGCGAGAACACGAAGGCATCGATCATCACGCGCGGACTCGTGGAGATGACCGACTTCGCCGTCGCGAACGGCGCGCATCCGGAGACCCTGCAGGGGCTCGCAGGGCTGGGCGACCTGATCGCGACGTGCCAGTCGCCGCTCAGCCGCAACAACACGGCCGGGCGTCTGCTCGGCCAGGGGTACAGCTTCCAGGACGTCGTGAAGCAGATGCAGCAGACCGCCGAGGGGCTCGCGTCCGTCGCCCCGGTGCTGCAGCTCGCGCGCGAGTCCGAGGTCGACATGCCCATCGTCGAACAGGTGAAGATGGTGCTCGACGGGAAGATGAACCCGCGCGACATCGCACCCCACCTGACGACGGACGACGACACCCCGCAGGGGGAGAGGACCAACTATGGACAAGCAGACGGTGGTGGTGCTCTTCGGCGGGCGTTCCAGCGAGCATTCGATCAGTTCCGCCACGGCGGGCGGGGTGCTCGGCGCGATTGACCGCGACCGGTACGCGGTGATCCCGGTGGGCATCACCCGCGAGGGTGCGTTCGTGCTCGAGGAGGACGACCCCGCGAAGTTCCCCCTCGACGCCGCACACCTTCCCGAGGTCGTGGACAACGGCACCCGCATCCTCTGGCCGGAGCCTGGCGGCGACCGCACACTGCGCGTGGCGCACCCCGACGGCGCGCTAGAGGGACTCGGCGAGATCGACATCGTGCTGCCGATCCTGCACGGTCCGCACGGTGAGGACGGCACCATTCAGGGCTACTTCGACACGCTGGAGGTCCCGTACGCGGGCGGCGGCGTGCTGGACTCCGCGCTCTGCATGGACAAGCACTTCATGAAGATCGCGCTGCAGGCGGCCGGCATCGCCGTCGCGCCGTGGGTGACCGTGCGCGCGCGGCAGTGGTCCGCTGACGCCGCGGGCGTGCGTGCGTCGGTCGCCGACCTGGGCCTGCCGCTCTTCGTCAAGCCGGCGAGGGCGGGATCGAGCGTCGGCGTGTCCAAGGTGGAGAAGCTCTCGGAGCTGGACGCCGCGATGGAGATCGCGTTCGCCGAAGACGACAAGGTGCTCATCGAGACGGGCGTCTCCGGTCGCGAGATCGAGGTCGCGGTGCTCGAGGGCGTCGACGGCGTGCGGGCGTCGCTGCCCGGGGAGATCGTGCTCACCTCGCGCGGCTTCTACGACTTCGAGGGCAAGTACCTCGGCGGCGACGGCGTTGACGTGGTGTGCCCTGCACAGCTCACGGATGCCGAGATCGCGGCGATCCAGGAAGCGGGTGTGCGCTCATTCGAGGCCGTCGATGGTCGCGGGCTCGCCCGGGTGGACATGTTCCTCACGCCAGAGGGCGGCCTCGTGGTGAACGAGCTCAATACGATGCCGGGATTCACGCCGATCTCGATGTTCCCGAAGTGCTGGGTGGCGTCGGGGCTCAGCTACGGCGACCTGATCTCCGAGCTCATCGAGGCCGGACTCCGCCGCTGAGACGCCGGGCGGGCGCGAGCGTCCGCCTGGTCGTCCTCGCCCGTGATCCAAGGACGGATGCCGTTCGACGACGGCCCCGTTCACCGGGAGACGGTCAGCCGACGCGGGCTGTGCACTTCGCGGTGGCCGGCTGCAGGCCGGACTGGATGCTCGTAGACAGCTTCTCGACGACGGAGCGGAAGTCGATCTCGGCGCCGCGCTGGATGATCACCTCGATGGCGGGGTCGCGACCGTAGGTGACGAGCCGCTGCCGCTCTTCCTCCTGGGCGAGCACGAGCCAGTCGACGCCGGAGATCGTGGTGCACTCGTCGGTCGAGGGCGCCGGCACCGGCACCCCGCAGCGGAGCACGACGGTCGGTGCGCCCCAGGCCCCGGTCGCCTGCGCGTCGGTCCACACACGTTCGAGGTCGCCGATCGCAGACGGCAGGAGGACCGAGACGTCGGCGCACGCCGGATTGTTCGCGTCGGCGGCCGGCTCCAGGTGGATCGTTGTCGAACAGCCCGTGAGGACCGCGAGAAGGGCCAGGGCGCCGGCGACGGGTGCGAGACGGCGAATCGAGGGCATGCTTCCAGGCTACCTTTGACTGCATGCCCTCCCGACCCGTCGACGCCGATCCCCGCCTGGGAGACCTCTCCGAAGGGGAGATCCTCCGAGCGATCCTCACCCGCACCGCTCCGGGGGCGCACACGCTGCTCGGGCCTGGCGACGACGCCGCGGTGATCGCCGCACCGTCGGGGTCGGTCGTGGCCACGACGGACACGCTCGTGCACGGTCCGGACTTCCGACTGGCCTGGTCGAGCGGCTACGACCTGGGCTGGAAGTCCGCCGCGGTCAACCTCGCAGACGTCGCGGCGATGGGAGCCCGCCCGACCGCCCTGCTGGTCGCCCTCGCGGTTCCTCGCGACCTGCGCCTGTCGTTCGTCGAGACGCTCGCCGACGGGTTCAGGGAGGCGTGCGCGGCCCTCGCCCCCGGTTGCGCGGTCGTCGGCGGCGATCTCACCGTGTCCGACGTGCTGACGATCGCGGTCACGGCGCTCGGCGACCTCGAGGGACGTCCGCC
>JAGIAK010000083.1 GCA_017744855.1 Microbacterium sp. | reverse complement strand
ACAGCAGCTGCTGCCGTCCATCCCCAGATGAGGCAGAGCACCGCGAGAACCCGATTAGGGTATGACCGCCCGCGACCCGGAGTTGCGGATGACCTCCTGCCTGCACCGTTGCGGGGGCTGCAGGGCATCTGTTTTCTCCATCGAATCGAGTGCGATCGACATCACGATGGCAGAGAAGGAGTCGGGTGTCAGCGGTTCTTGAGGGTTTCTTGAGGGTCTCAGCCGCGCATGTCGCGGTAGTACGCGAGCGCCCCTGGATGCAGCCGCACCGGCTCGGTGAAGATGGCCTGTCTGCGGTCGAGCAGTGCCGCCGCCGGCACGTCGGCCGCGATCCGCGCCCTGGCGCCGAACAGCCCGTCGAGCACGTCCCGCACCACCGCGTCAGGGGTGTCGGACGACGTGACGAGGTAGTTCGGCACCGCCATCGTCGGCGCCGACTCGGTGAGCCCGTACGTGCCGATCGGCAGATCGGCCGGTCGATATGCGTCGGAGTAGGTGCGGTTCACCGCGTTCACCCACGCGCGCTCCACGGGGAGCAGCCGCACGGGCATGCTGCCGGCGAGCTCCTGGATGCCGGGGGTCGGCAGCCCTCCCACCCAGAAGAAGCCGTCGATGGACCCTTCCTCCATCGCACGGATGGAGTCGGTGAGGCCGAGTTGAGGGTCGTCGATCGACTCCTCGTCGACACCGGCCGCCTCCAGCACCCGCCCGGCGATCAGGTTCACGCCGGAGTTCTCCGCCCCCAGCGACACGCGCGCACCCGCCAGGTCGGGGATGCTGCGGATGTCGGAGTCCCCGCGCACGACGATGTGCAGATACTCGTCGTAGAGGCGCGCGACGGCCTCGATGTCGAGCGGCTCGGCGAACGCTCCTGTGCCGTTCACGGCATCCGCCGCCGCGTCACCCTGCGCGAAGCCGAGCAGCGCCTCCCCCGAATCGACCCGCAGCAGATTGTCCACGGAGCCTGCCGTCTGTGCGGCCTTCACGGGCGCGCCGACCTCGGTGGAGAGCTCCTCCGCCAGCCGGCTGCCGTAGGCGTAGTACACACCGGTCGCCGAACCGCTCGCGATCACGTGCTCCCCGTGCGACCATTCATCCGCACGCTGATCGCAGCCGGCGAGCGCCACTGCGAGCACGGCGGCCAGGAGAACCGAGGCGAGGCGTCGGATGGGGCGTCTCATACGGCTCCCCCGTCCGCCACCAGGAGCGTCACCGCAAGCCCGCCGCCCTCGGCCGGCGTGACCGTGATGCCGCCGTCTATCGAGTCGAGCAGGTCGCTGGCGATCGCCAGTCCGAGCCCGGAACCAGGGACGTCGTCACTGCTCGCGCTGCGCCAGAACCGATCGGTGGCGCTGGCCGCCTGATCGGCGGGGAGACCTGGACCGTGGTCGCGCACGGTGATCATGCACACATCGTCGCGGCGGTCGGTGTCGATCTCGACCAGTCCGCCCTCCGGGGAGAACTTCACCGCATTGTCGATGACCGCATCGAGGGCGCTCTCGACGATCATCCGGTCGGTGACGCTCATCACCGGGGCCGCGGCGGACGCCCTGAGGGTCACGCCGCGCTGCGCGGCGACGTCGCGCCAGGCCTCCGCGCGACGTGCGGCCACCGTGGCGAGGTCGACAGCAGAGAACGCGGAGTCCACCCGCCCCTTGCGCGCGAGTCCGAGCAGGGTCTCCAGGATGCGGGCCATCCGTCTGCCCTCCTCCCTGGTCTCCTCCACGTCGCCGTCCCACTCAGGGCCGAGACCGGTGGCCAGGTGCTCGACGCGCAGCAGCAGGGCGTTGAGCGGGTTGCGCAGCTCGTGCGAGGCGTTCAGCGCGAACTCCTGCTGCCTCGCCATGGTGCGCTCGATCTCCCCGGCCATGCCGTTGAACACCCTCGTCATGCGGCGCAGCTCAGGGGGACCCGTGTCCTCCGCGACGCGCGCGTCCATCTCTCCGTGCTCGATCGCGACCATCGCGTCGTCGAGCCGTCGCACAGGCGACAGCACCCAGCGGGCGAGCAGGAACACCAGCAGCACCCCGAGCCCGATCGCGGCCAGCACGACCGCCACGAGGATGAGCGTCTGCTGTCCGATCGCCGCCCGCGGCGCGTCGGCATCGGCGGCGAGCAGCACGGCGCCGATGACGTCGCCGTCGTCGAACACCGGCTCGACGAGCACGATGTCGGTCATCTCCCAGGGCAGCACGGTGGCCGGGGGTTCCGCACGCCGTCCGGACAGCGCGAGGCGCACCTTCTCGGTCTGGTCGTGCTCAGCAGCCGCAGGACCCCCGCCGCTCGACGCCCAGACGGAGCCGGAGAGGTCGAACACGGCGACCTCGACCCCGTAGACCTCCCGGTACCGCTTGGCCTCGCCCTCGAACACCGTGGTGCTGCCGGACAGCAGGCCCTGGCGCGCGCTGGTGACGAAGTAGCCGAGGTCGCCGAGTTGCGATGCGTAGAAGCCCTGTTGGATGCTCCGCGCCGCTCCCCACCCCGCGGCCGAGCCCAGCACGAGCATGAGCGCGATCAACGGCGCGAGGAAGACGACGACGAGACGGGCGCGCACCGGTCAGGAACCCGCCAAGCGGTAGCCGACGCCGCGGACGGTCTCGATGAGCCGACGATCGCCGGTCTTGCGCCGGATCGCGCCGACGTGCACCTCGAGCGAGTGGTGGAATCCCCGCCAGTCGGTGTTCCAGACCTCGCGGATGAGCCGGTCCTTCGGCACCGCCACCCCCGGGTACCTGGCGAGCACCGCGACGATGTCGAACTCTTTGGGGGTGAGATCCACGGGAGTGCGGTCCACCACCAGGCGCCGCGACACGAGGTCGATCTCGACGTCGTCGCCGTGCATGAGCACACGCGTCTCCGATTCAGGGCGCACCGGGCGGGATCGTCTGGTGACCGCCTCGATCCGTGCGAGCAGCTCGTGCACGTCGTAGGGCTTGATGACGAAGTCGTCGGCGCCGGCCCGCAGCCCTCGGATCCGCTCGGTCACCTGACTGCGCGCGGTGACGACGACGATCGGCACCTCGGAGCGTCCGCGGATACGGCGGCACAGGTCTATGCCGTCGACGTCGGGGAGGCCGAGGTCGAGGAGGACGACCTCGGTGTCGGCGCCGAGCATCTCCATCGCCGTCGCACCGTCGGCGGCATGCGCCGTGGCGTATCCGGAGCGCGCGAGGAACGCCTCGAGCGCGCCGGCGACGCGCTCGTCATCTTCCACAATCAGAATCTTCATCGATCCTGTCCCCTTTTCGCCTGCGGGCTTCCCCCGGCCACACGCCGCTCGCAGGGGATCAACCGTATCAGTCCGACCGGTGGCGGACCGTCTCAGCCGACAGCGTCCGCCCGCTGCGCGAAGGCGCTCTCGTAGAGGCAGACGCTGGCGGCCGTGGCCAGGTTGAGCGACTCCGCCTTGCCGAAGATCGGCAGCCGGAGCACCCGGTCGACGAGTTCCAACGCGTCGTCCTCCAGACCGCGGGCCTCGTTGCCGAACAACCATCCGGTGGGCTCGGCGAGAACGCCTTCCGCACGCGCGCTGAGCAGGTCGTCGCCCTTGACGTCGGCGGCGAGGATGCGCAGTCCCGCCTCGTGCGCGCGATCGATGACGTCAGACAGATCGCCGCCGACCGAGACGGGCAGGTGGAACAGGGACCCTGTCGTCGCCCGGACGACCTTGGGGTTGTACGGGTCGACGGTACGGCCGGTGAGCACGACGGCGTCGGCTCCCGCCGCATCGGCGGCGCGGATGATCGTGCCCAGGTTGCCGGGGTCGCGCACCTCCTCGCAGATGGCGACGAGGCGCGGCGAGGCGGCGAACACCTCGCGCACCGAGGTGGGCGTCTGCCGCACGACGGCCACGAGCCCCTGCGGGGTCACGGTGTCGGCCATGGCGTTGAGCACGTACTCGGTGACGTACTCGACGTCGACGTCGGCCTCCGCCGCCTTGGCGCGGATGTCGGGATGCCGCTCCCAGCCGTTCGGGGTCGCGAAGAGCTCGACGATCGCTTCGGGGCGGTAGGTCAACGCCTCTCGCACGGCCTGAGGGCCTTCGAGGAGGAACAGACCCGTCTCGGTTCGCGCGCTGCGCTTGGTCAGCTTCGCGACGGCACGGACTCGGGGGGACCGGGGGTTCTCCAGCACGATCACAGTCTAGGGAACGCGGAGCTCGTTGCCGCGCCATCGGGATAGGGTGCGTCCATGACGACGGACGCCGCGACGACCCCTGGCCGGCGTCGGCTCGCCCTCGCGGCGCTGGCCGCGGTCACGGTGGCGGCTGGACTGCTCGTGCACCGCGGCGTCGACGGCGTCGCGGGAGACATCGCCGGCGACGCTCTCTACGCCGTACTCGCCTACCTTCTCGTGGTGTACGCGCTGGCCGCGGTCGCCGCATCCGTCATCGACCTCGATGCGACCCGCGCGCTCGACCGGCGCCGCCGCGATCCCGACCGCTGACACCGGAAACGCCACAGGGCGCTCTCCCGAAGGAGAACGCCCTGTGCGAAGAGATGCTTACGCAGCCGACTTCGGAGCGTTGACGTCAGAGGGCAGAGCCTTCTTGGCCGTCTCGACCAGCGTGGTGAACGTCGCCGCGTCGTTGACCGCGAGGTCGGCGAGCATGCGGCGGTCGACCGTGACACCCGCGAGGCCGAGGCCCTGGATGAAGCGGTTGTAGGTCATGCCGTTCTGGCGGGCAGCGGCGTTGATGCGCTGGATCCACAGACGACGGAAGTCGCCCTTGCGCTTGCGACGGTCCCGGTACGAGTAGACCAGGGAGTGGATGACCTGCTCCTTGGCCTTACGGTAGAGGCGCGAACGCTGACCGCGGTAGCCGGAGGCGCGCTCGAGGATGACGCGACGCTTCTTGTGGGCGTTTACTGCCCGCTTGACTCTTGCCATTTTCCTGTGTTCCTATTCCTGCGTTCGGCGCGTCAGCGGCCGAGGAGCTTCTTGGCGACCTTGAAGTCTGCCTTCGACAGAACCTGGTCCTGGTTGAGGCGACGGGTGCGACGGCTCGACTTGTGCTCGAGGTTGTGGCGCATCCCGGCCTGCTGCTTCTTCAGCTTTCCGCTACCGGTGATCTTGAAGCGCTTCTTCGCACCCGAGTGGGTCTTCTGCTTCGGCATCTTCTCTTCCTTCGTATGGCGCCTTCTCAGGCGACGGTGTCAACCCGCTGTGCGGGAGTCTGTGGGGCGGATGTCACTCCGCCGCGGCGTCTGCCGCAGCATCCGTGGACCTGGCATCGCGAGCGGCCTGCTTCTTCGCATCGCGGACCGCGTTCTGCTCGGCCTTCGCCTCGGACTTGTTCTTCAGGGGAGCCACGACCATGACCATGTTGCGTCCGTCGATGGTCGGGTTCGACTCGACGGTGCCGAACTCGGCCACGTCTTCCGCGAACTTGCGGAGGAGTCGCACACCCTGCTCGGGGCGCGACTGCTCGCGACCGCGGAAGAGGATCATCGCCTTGACCTTGTCGCCCGCCTTGAGGAAGCCCTCAGCGCGCTTGAGCTTGGTCGTGTAGTCGTGAGCCTCGATCTTCAGACGGAAGCGAACCTCCTTGAGGATCGTGTTCGCCTGGTTGCGACGGGCTTCCTTCGCCTTCTGGGCAGCCTCGTACTTGAACTTGCCGTAGTCCATGATCTTGACCACGGGCGGCTTCGAGTTGGGTGCGACCTCGACGAGGTCGAGGTCTGCCTCCTGCGCAAGGCGCAGCGCCGCCTCGATGCGGACGACGCCGATCTGCTCACCCGCGGGGCCGACGAGGCGGACCTCGGGGACGCGGATGCGCTCATTGGTGCGGGGATCGCTGATGCGGAACTCCTTAGACGATGGGATTCGGCCACCAGGATGCTGTCGGCATCCCGGGCGAATTCGGAATCGTCACCCACCCGCCGGCAGTCAGACGCCGGCTTCTGCACCCTGTCTACCCGACCGATCTCTCGATGCGATCCGGCGGAGTGCAAGACCCGGTAGCCTGGAACGGCAAGCGCGGGTGGGAAGTGAATCCTCTTTCGTACCGGAGCATGACGCTCCGGAGCCCGACAAAGTCTAACAGAAGGCAAGGCGAAGTGACGAACCAGGCACCGGACGAGGCTGCACGCGAGCGCGAAGAGCGCTGGGCACGGCAGGAGGAGGCCGCGTCATCGGCCACGCGCGACATCGCCGACGTCCCGGCCGTCGAGGTGATCACGACCACCGCCGTGCACCTCATGAGCGCCGCAGCGGTCAAGCTCGGCCTCGCCGACGACCCCGACGCGCAGCTCGACCTCGACGAGGCGCGCAAGCTCATCAACGCCCTCGCCGGCCTGATCACGGCGGGCGCGCCGGAGATCAGCGACATGCACGCCCGCTCCCTGCGCGACGGGCTGCGTTCGCTGCAGCTCGCGTTCCGCGAGGCCTCGACCATCCCCGACCCGATCGGCAAGGGTCCGGGCGAGAAGTGGACGGGTCCGGTCAACTAACCCGGGCTCGATCCGCCCTCGGCTCACGACGTTCCGTCTCGCTCCGCTCGCTCAACGACCGTCGCTCGGGCTGCGGCGCAGCTTCACGGTGAGGGAGTCGGCGAGCACCGCGATGCGGTCGTCTGCGGCCCAGCGCTGAGCGAGCCGCGCCAGCACGGAGTCGAGCACATCGCGCTCCAGGCCGTCGACGAGCTCGAGGATCACCACGAGCTCCGGGCCGCGGAGCCGGGCGTCAGGATCCCCCGCCGCGACGGCGACGTCGATCACCGCGAGCTCGCGCGCGACGCTCTCCTGCAGCGCGGCGAACACCTCGGGAGACAGGAAGCTCGGCTCCCACCGCTCGCCCTGCGCGACAGCCCACACCGCGGGGCGGCGGAGCACGAACTCGGTGTCGGAGGTCGGGTCCAGCACGATCAGGTCGGTGTCGTCGGCGGAGGCCGCCAGCGCGGCGCGCACGGCCTCGACCGGGATGGGGCGTGCCGTGGCGTCCCACCGCTGCATCGCCTCGACCGAGGAGAAGACGGGCTGCACACGGCGGCCGTCGGGAGCGGCGACCGTGACGATCGACAGCTCCTGCGTCTTGTCGACCTCGAGTCCGTGCGCGCCGATGCCGTGGTCGCCCTTCTCGGCGAGGAGCGGGATGAGCAGACGAGCGGAGCGATAGGCGTCGACGACCTCGGTCTGGGCGCCCTCCCCCGCCCGGAAGCGCAACAGGGCCGCGAGCAGAGCCGGGTCGGCCGATCCGTCGTCGGCGGCGTGCGGGTTCGACTCGAAGCTGCGTCCCTCCCACGGAACCCCTGCGGAGTCGCCGTGGTTGTGCGGCTCCGGCCCGCAGGAGTGCGCGTCAGTCTCCTGCGACATCCAGAGCCTCGGCCAGCGTGAACGCTCCGGCGTAGAGAGCCTTGCCGACGATCGCTCCCTCGACGCCCAGCGGCACGAGCTCGCGCAGCGCGGCGATGTCGTCGAGGTTGGCGATGCCGCCGGAGGCGACGACCGGCTTCGGCGTGCGCGAGGTCATCTCACGCAGCAGCTCCAGGTTCGGACCGCGCAGCGTGCCGTCCTTGGTGACGTCGGTGACGACGTAGCGGCTGCAGCCGGCGTCCTCCAGACGGGCGAGCACCTCCCAGAGGTCGCCGCCGTCCTTCGTCCAGCCGCGAGCGGCGAGGGTCGTACCGCGCACGTCGAGGCCGACGGCGATCGCCTCGCCGAAGCGGCCGATCACGTCGGCGGCCCACTCCGGGTTCTCCAAAGCAGCAGTGCCGAGGTTGATGCGCGTCGCCCCGCTCTCGAGGGCCGCCTCGAGGGTGGCGTCGTCGCGGATGCCGCCGGAGAGCTCGATGTTGACGTTCTTGAACTGCTTGATGACCTTGCGCAGGATCGGGGCGTTGCTGCCGCGCCCGAACGCCGCGTCGAGATCGACGAGGTGGATCCACTGCGCGCCCTGCGCGACCCACTCGCCTGCGGCGTCCAGCGGGTCGCCGTAGCTGGTCTCGGAGCCGGCCTCACCCTGGGTGAGCCGGACGGCCTTGCCGCCTGCGACATCGACCGCGGGGAGCAGGGTGAGGGAGGGAGACTGCGCGAAGTCGTTCATGACGTCCTTGGGTGGGAGAAGGCGCCGATCAGCGGCACGAGAAACGAGGGTACCCCCGGCGTCCGCGCACGCCCAAATGCGTGACGGCGCACCGCAGGCTCAGAGGCTGGAGACCCAGTTGCGCAGCAGCTGGATGCCGGCGTCGCCGGACTTCTCCGGGTGGAACTGGGTGGCCGACAGCGGACCGTTCTCGACGGCCGCGAGGAACGGATCGCCATAGGTGGTCCAGGTCAGCACCGGCTGCGGGAACGGGGGGATGACGTCGAGCTCCCACGACTGCGCGGCATAGGAGTGCACGAAGTAGAACCGCTCCTCCTCTATGCCGCGGAACAGCACGCTGTCGGGGCCGGGCGAGACCGTGTTCCAGCCCATGTGCGGGAGCACCGGGGCGTTGAGCTCGGTGACGGCGCCCGGCCACTCCCCCAGTCCCTCGGCGTCGTGCCCACGCTCGACGCCGTGCGTGAAGAGCACCTGCATGCCGACGCAGATGCCGAGCACCGGACGCCCGCCGGCGAGCCGACGGTCGATGATCTCGTCGCCGCCGTGTGCGTAGAGCGCGTCACGCACGGCCTGGAAGGCGCCGACGCCTGGCACGACGAGGCCGTCGGCCTCCAGGGCCGTCGCGCGGTCGCGGGTCAGCACGGCATCCGCACCGGCGGCGACCAGCGCCTTGACCGCCGAGTGGACGTTGCCGGACTCGTAGTCGAAGACCGCGACGGTGGGTGTGCGGCTCACAGCGCACCCTTGGTGGAGGGGATGCCGTCCACCAGCGGATCGAGCGCCTTGGCCTGGCGGAACGCACGGGCGAAGGCCTTGTACTCAGCCTCGGCGATGTGGTGCGGGTCACGGCCACCGAGCACGCGCACGTGCACGGTGAGCCCGGCGTTGAAGGTGATCGCCTCGAACGAGTGGCGCACGAGCGCGCCGGTGAAGTGGCCGCCGATCAGGTGGTACTCGAAGCCGGCCGGCTCACCCTCGTGCACGAGGTACGGGCGGCCGGAGATGTCGACGACGGCCTGCGCGAGCGCCTCGTCGAGCGGCACGAGTGCGTCGCCGTAACGGGAGATGCCGGCTTTGTCGCCCAGCGCCTCGCGGATCGCCTGTCCGAGCACGATCGAGACGTCTTCGACGGTGTGGTGCGCGTCGATGTCGGTGTCGCCGGAGGCGCGCACGGTGAGGTCGGTGAGCGAGTGCTTCGCGAACGCGGTGAGCATGTGGTCGAAGAACGGCACCGAGGTGTCGATGCGGCTCGCGCCGGTGCCGTCGAGGTTCAGCTCCAGCTCGACGGTGGACTCCGACGTGCTGCGCACACGGCTCGCGGTACGGGGGGTCTGCGCGGGGGTGCTCATGAAGCCGATCCTATCGATGCGAGCGCGTCAAGGAACGCGGTGGTCTCGGCCTCCGTGCCGGCGGTGACCCGCAGGTGACCGGGGATGCCGACGTCGCGGATCAGCACGCCGCGGTCGTACAGCTGCTGCCAGGTCGCCTTCGGATCGGAGACGCCGCCGAACAGTACGAAGTTGGACCACGACTCGTGCGGCGTGTAGCCGAGCGCCTCGAGCGTGGCGGAGATGCGGTCGCGCTGCTCGACGATCTCGCCGACCATGCCGAGCATCACGTCAGCGTTGCGCAGCGCGGCGATCGCCGCGGCCTGGGTGAGCGCGCTCAGGTGGTAGGGGAGCCGCACCAGCCGCAGCGCGTCGATGAACGCGGGGTCGGCCGCGAGGTACCCGACGCGCGCGCCGGCGAAGGCGAACGCCTTGCTCATGGTGCGCGACACGGCGAGGCGGGGCCGCCCCTCGAGCAGGGAGAGCGCCGACGCCGCGTCCCGCGGGGCGAACTCCTGGTACGCCTCGTCGACGATCACGATGCCGCGCGCCGCCTCGTAGACGGCCTCCACGACGTCGAGACCGAGGGGCGTGCCTGTGGGGTTGTTGGGCGAGCACAGCAGGATGACGTCAGGATCGGCGGCGCGCACCTGCGCCGCAGCATCCTCCGGCGTGATCGAGTAGTCGGGTTCACGGGTTCCCGCGATCCAGCGCGCACCGGTGCCCTGGGCGATCAGCGGGTACATCGAGTACGTCGGCGCGAAGCCGAACGCCGTGCGCCCGGGACCGCCGAACGCCTGCAGGATGTGCTGCAGCACCTCGTTGGACCCGTTGCCCGCCCAGATCTGGTCGGCGGTGAGGCCGTGACCGAGATACTCGGCGAACCCCTCGCGCAGGGTGGTGAACTCGCGGTCGGGGTAGCGGTTCACGTCGCGGATCGCGACGGCGATGTCGTCGAGGATGTCGCTCGCGACGGCATCCGGAACCGGATGCGTGTTCTCGTTGACGTTCAGCGCGATGGGGAGCGGCGCCTGCGGGGCGCCGTAGGGCGTCAGTCCGCGCAGGTCGTCACGAAGCGGCAGGTCGGCGAGAGAAACGGTCACCCCTCCATGCTAGGACGCGCACCGGGGACGTGACGCCGCGTTGCAGGACGGCGCCGAGCGGGAGAAGGCCCTGTCCGAGGCGCCGCTCAGTTCGAGTACTGCGCGGGGATGGCGAGCTCCTCGCCGATCTGCAGCGTGCCGCCCTCCAGCATGTTGAGGCGGCTGATCTCGCCGATGACCTCACGGGGATCGGCCGACGGCGCGATCTCACCGGCGATCGACCAGAGCGTGTCGCCGGGCATCACGGTGACGGTCTCGAACGACGCGGTCGTTCCCGCCCCCTGGCCGGAGGCTGCGGCGCTGCCCCCGCTGAGTGCGGCGAACCCGATCCCGATCGCGAGCGGTACAGCCGCGACCGCGAGAAGCACCCGGCGACCGCGCGCCGTCAGCCGGAGCCGGGTCGCCGGACGTGCCGGGAGGACCGCTGCGGTGCTGAAGGTGATGGTGCTCATGTCGTGCTCCTCTGGTCTCTACCGCCTGAGCGGTGAAGTTGGCGTAGCGTTCGCATCCGCGACTCGGCCGGGAGCCGAGAATGCGAAGCTACGTTCCGAAGATATCTTCGATTTCGAATCTGTGTCAAGCATTCTTCGAAACCTGATACGAGAATCCGCCGACACGCTCGAACAGATCTTCTGCATTCCGCCGTTCCTCGGATACGGTTTCGATACGAAGACCACATCACGGACCTCGGACATTCGAGACGAGACACCGGATGCCGCGTAGCCAAGGAGCACCATGAGCGAGAACTCCGTCCCCGACACCGACGCTCCGCGCACCCGTCGCCGCAAGAGCCTGAGCCCGAAGCAGATGGCGATCCTGGAGGTCATCCAGACGTCGATCAGCAGGCACGGCTATCCGCCGAGCATGCGCGAGATCGGCGACGCAGTGGGGCTGAAGTCGCTCTCCAGCGTGACCCACCAGCTCGGCCAGCTCGAGCTCAGCGGCTACCTGCGCCGCGATCCAGGCAAGACCAGGGCGATGGAGGTCCTCATCGACCTCCCCGGCACCGGCGCGGAGAACCCGGCCGAGGTCGCCACCCCCGTCGGCGATGCGGCGCTCGTCCCCCTGGTCGGGCGGATCGCGGCCGGCGTGCCGATCACCGCGGATCAGCAGGTCGAGGAGATCTTCCCGCTCCCCCGCCAGCTCGTGGGCAAGGGCGATCTGTTCATGCTGAAGGTGTCCGGCGAGTCGATGATCGACGCCGCCATCTGCGACGGCGACTGGGTCGTCGTCCGCTCGCAGCACGATGC
This sequence comes from Microbacterium sp., assembly GCA_017744855.1. Classification (GTDB taxonomy): domain Bacteria; phylum Actinomycetota; class Actinomycetes; order Actinomycetales; family Microbacteriaceae; genus Microbacterium. Next base: position 2,007 of record JAGIAK010000083.1, on the reverse strand, counting down.
GGAGAACGGCGAGATCGTCGCCGCCATGCTCGACGGCGAGGCCACGGTGAAGACGTTCCGTCGTCGCGACGGCCACACCTGGCTGCTCCCCCGCAACTCGGCGTTCGAGCCGATCCTCGGCGACGAGGCCGTGGTGCTCGGCAAGGTCGTCGCGGTGCTGCGCGCCGTCTGACGGCATCCTCTCGGGTCGCCGAGACCCCCTGCCATCGACGAGACCCCCGCCTGGACACGCGTCCGGGCGGGGGTCTCGTCGTCAAGCGGGGGTATCGACGTCTGGTGTCAGACGGCGACGCTCACGTCCTCGCGCACGCGACGGGTCGCCTCCACGATATTCCGCAGCGATGCCACGGTCTCGTCGTAGCCGCGGGTCTTCAGACCGCAGTCCGGGTTGACCCAGAGCTGCCTGGTCGGGATCTCGTCGACGGCACGGCGCAGCAGCGCCTCGACCTCTTCGACGCCGGGAACGCGCGGCGAATGGATGTCGTAGACGCCGGGGCCGATGCCGTGGTCGAAGCCGGCCTCGGCGATGTCGGCGACGACCTCCATGCGGCTGCGCGCCGCCTCGATCGAGGTGACGTCGGCGTCCAGTGCGCGGATCGCATCGATCACCACGCCGAACTCGGAGTAGCAGAGGTGGGTGTGCACCTGGGTGCCGGCCGCTGCTCCACCGGTGGCGAGACGGAACGAGTCCACCGACCAGCGGAGGTAGTCGGCCTGATCCGCCTTCTTGAGCGGCAGCAGCTCGCGCAGCGCAGGCTCATCGACCTGGATGATCGCGATGCCCGCCGCCTCGAGGTCGGCGATCTCGTCGCGCAGCGCCAGAGCCACCTGGTTGGCGGTCTCGCCGAGCGGCTGGTCGTCGCGCACGAACGACCACGCGAGGATCGTGACCGGCCCGGTCAGCATGCCCTTCATGTGCTGAGCGGTGAGCGACTGCGCGTACGACGACCACCCGACGGTGATCGGCGCGGGGCGCGACACGTCGCCCCAGAGGATCGACGGACGCGTCGCGCGGGAACCGTATGACTGCACCCAGCCGTTCTCGGTGACGTCGAAGCCGTCGAGGTTCTCCGCGAAGTACTGCACCATGTCGTTGCGCTCCGGCTCGCCGTGCACGAGCACGTCGAGACCGAGGTCCTCCTGCAGCGACACCACGCTGGCAATCTCCCTGCGCAGGAACTCGTCGTAGTCCGCCGCGGGGATCTCCCCGCGCAGGAACCGCGCCCGCGCGCGGCGGATGTCGCCGGTCTGCGGGAAGGAGCCGATGGTGGTGAGCGGGAGCGCGGGAAGGCCGAGCGCCTCCTGAGCGGTCTCGCGCTCCTCATACGAGACGCGCGAGAAGTCGGCATCGGTGAGTCCGCGCTCGCGCACGGCGCCGTCGCGCACCCCTGGGGCCGACAGCCGGTCGGCGAGCGCTGCGGACGCCGCGTCGAGGTCGGCGGCGATCGCGTCGCGGCCGTCTGCCAGGCCCCTGGCCAGTGCGACGACCTGCGCCACCTTCTGGTCGGCGAAGGCCAGCCAGGACACGAGGCGGGCATCGAGCGCCGACTCGTCGGCGACGTCGTGCGGCACGTGCAGCAGCGAGGTCGACGTCGAGGCGGAGACGGCGGCGGCGCCGAGGGTGCGCAGCGACTCCAGACGCTCGAACGCGGCCGACAGGTCACCGCGCCAGATGTTGTGTCCGTCGACGACGCCGCCGACGAGGGTCTTGGTCGAAAGACCGGCAGCGGCCGTGGGGACGCCGCCGCGCACGAGATCGACGGCGATGGCCTCGATCGGGGCCGCTGCGAGCACAGGGAACACGGCGCCCAGGTCGGCGTACGGTGCGGCGACGAGGATCGACGGGCGTGCCGCCGCGCCGCCGAGCACGGCCAGTGCCCGCGCGGCGGCGTCGGCGAGCTGCGCGGTGGAGACAGGGAGCGACTCGCTGACGAGGGCGGGCTCGTCGAGCTGGACCCACTCGGCACCGGCGGCCTTCAGACGCGACAGCAGGTCGGCGTAGACAGG